>DATNQY010000319.1:0-9765 GCA_036703785.1 Candidatus Obscuribacterales bacterium | reverse complement strand
ATAACCGAGCAGCACCATCAGGTCGCCTACGTCGAAAGAGCTGTTCAACCCACCCGCTGCATTGGTGAGATAGAGCCGCGGAACGCCCCACTCGGCGAGAACGCGGGTGGCCAGCGTGACTACGTCCCACTTGTGTCCTTCGTAGAGGTGGAAACGGCCGCGCAAAACAGCCACCAATCGTCCGTCGACCCGACCGAGGCTGACGGAGCCGGCATGACCGACGACACCAGGGGCGATACCAAATACATCCTGATAGGAAATGGACTTGCTGTCCGGCAAATCTTCGAGAACCTTGACGCCGGAGCCGAGAACAAACGCGGCTTGCGGAACTTCGCTGCTGATCTCGCGGAGCAAAGACACTGCTTTTTCCGCCGGTTTGGCCACGGACTGGCTCATTATTTGCCTCCCGTCATCGCATGTAGCTCGCGAGCGATCGAATCCGGCAGCGCGGTGCCTTCCGGCACCAGAATTGCCAACACGCGCCGTTTAGCGTGCGCCGCCAGAAGCATTGCCGGCACGACGTTGTAACAGCACGCTTCACCGCCATAGCGCAGAATGAGTTCCATATCATCAGCAGTCGGTCTAACACCCGGTTTCAATCCCGCTGCCACCACTCGCGGCAGCTCCGGCAAAACATCATCTACGTAGATGCCCTGCACGACGGGAAAGCGATCTCCAGCCGGGTGATTGGGTCCCAACAAAGGACTGCTGCCGGTGAGGTTGAGATGATCGCGAACGAGAACCGGACCCCGGTGTTTTGCGTTGAGCGAATGATCGACAATCACCACCGCTTTCGGCGCTTCTCCATGTCTGACCAAATCGGTGAACTCATCCGAGCAACCGGGCATCTGGCGAAATTCGGATACCGTTCCTGTAAAGTCTATGACGCGGGCGCCATGCAGAATTGATGTACCGGCCGCTGTCATTGTTTCACCCCGCTCAATTGCGGAAGGAAGGATTTACCTTTGCCTTTCCAATCGATGCCAAACCAACTCGACAGACTGGCAGCGATGTCATAGAAGCCGTCGCGCACGCCCAGATTGTGCTGCGGAGCACTCGACTTTTGCAATGCTTTGGAAAACGCCAGAATCGGCACAAACTCGCGCGTGTGATCCGTTCCCGGAGCAGTAGGATCGTTGCCGTGATCGGAGGAGATTAGCAACACGTCTTGCTCACTCATGGCCTCCATGATTTCGCCGAGCCAATGGTCGATCTCAGTGAGCGCTCCGGCGTAGCCCTGCACATCGCGGCGATGGCCGAAGAGCATGTCGGTGTCGACCAGATTTGTGAAGACAAATTGCACCGCATCTGGTGCGTTTTTCACGACCGCGTGGTTCTTCAAATCGAACTCGTTCTTAATCGCCTTTAGCGTAAGTTCCAGCCCTTCTTTGTTGGTTCCTGTGTGCTGCGCGTGAGTAACACCTTGCTTGTCGAAAATATCTTCGATCTTGCCGATGCCCAGGACGCCCGCGCCGGCATCGACAAAGTTGTCCATGAAAGTGGGTTGCGGTGGCTTGACACCATAATCACGACGCTCGAAGCTGAGACGCTTATAATCGCCTGGCTCGCCTTTGAATGGACGAGCGATGATGCGCCCAATCAGATGCGGCCCGCGCATAATCTCGCGAGCGATTGCGCACCATTTGTACTGTGTTTCCAGTGGAATCGTATCGACGTGGCAAGCAAGTTGGAACACACTGTCGCCGGATGTGTAGACAATCGGGTACCCGGTTTTCTGATGCTCCTCGCCGTACTTGGCGATTACTTCGGTGCCCGAATAAGGCTTGTTTACGAGCACACCCTTGCAGCCGGTTTCCTTGATGAATCGGTCGAGGATTTCCTGGGGGAAGCCATCGGGATAAGTGCGGAAGGGTGTGCTGCTGACTATACCCATCATCTCCCAGTGTCCGGTTTGCGTATCTTTGCCGGCTGATTTTTCCTGGAGCTTTCCGTACAGTCCGTTGGTTTGATCCGCGGCCTTCACGCCCTCGATCTTCGTGATGTGGCCCAGCCCCATGCGCTCCAAGTTGGGCAGCTTCAATCCGCCCACCGCCTTCGCAGTGTTAGCCATGCTGTTGCAATCGGAGCGGTCGCCGAAACTTTGCACATCCGGCGCGGCGCCGACTCCGCAACCGTCGATGACCAGCACGATAGCTTTGCGATTCGATTTTGACAAACTAGAATTCGACATGAAGCGCTCCTAATCAGCCTTTGCAGCTGAAGGTATGTATTTTAGAGCCTTACGACGCTAGTCGCGCCATGTCGAGATCGTTGTTTGAACGAGATCTAACCGAATCACTGCACAGCAGTTGTTGCTCGCACTCAAACGTAGTTGCTACGGTCGAATCGCTTCTTGTCATCTTCGCTCCAAAACAAACCAACAAGCCCCCAGCAATAGTTTGCGTTTGATTATGCTTCCGTTTTCGCCCCATTTCGGGCGGTGACTGCGGCACAGTCTTGCGCTGGGAAATTGTCTTGGTTTGCGCGAAGCGAGGGGATCAAGAGCTTAAAGGAGATTGCGTATGCGTATGCGATTTGCTGTTCTTGCAATTGCCGCGCTCACTGCCCTTGCGGCAGTTCCGAGCGCACAAGCACAAACCCGTGGCTTCCATGGCGGCGCCGCCGCTCATGTCGCTCGCGGGTCGAACTACGGTCGTGGCTTCGGTGGCGGCTACAACTACGGTCGTGGCTACGTCTACGGTCGCGGCTACAACTACGGTCGCGGCTTCGGTTGGAGTCGTGGTTGCTGCTGGGGTCCGGGATATTACCGTCCGTACTATCCATGGTTCCCACCGGCGATCATCGCGCCTCCCATCTACCCACCGGTAGTGGTCGCGCCTCCCGCTTACGATGAGCACCCACCCTTCACGACTCAAGTGTCCGTTCAAGAGTGGAACGGCTACGGGTACGTCACGGTGTACCGCACGGTCACCGCGTACTTCGACTACAACACAGGCAGGTACTACTACGTCCTCGACGGGCGTACGTACTGGCTGCAGTGATCGTTCACTGACCTTCCCCGTAGGGGCGATGCATGCATCGCCCCTACATGTCTCATTGCTTTACGGAGGGTACCGCATGACCCGTCTCCACACTCACGTTCATGTCGTGCACGAAACTCGAGGTCGAATCCGCCTGAAGATTCCGCATCACCTGCGAAGGACTGCCACCACGCAGGACATGCGCGATTGGCTACACGCTGACCTCTACGATGTCGTGGATTCAGTCACCATCAATCCGCACACCGGCAGCGTGGTCATCCATCACAATAGCCATGACTCTTTCGCTGAGGAACTCGCCACGGCGTTCCTCCGCTTCGGTTTGACTGTGGTGCTCGATGACACAATCGAAATCGACGGCGCTCCGGAAAACAAGCTCGTCACGTTCAGCCTGCTTGGTGCCGCTCATGGCATCAATTACGCAATCGAGCGTGCCGGCTGGTGCACAGTGCAGCGCGTCTTCTTCTGGGCGCGCGCCTGGGCGCACCTGCAGCGCATCTTCGCCGGCGGACGCCTGAACACCGATGCTGTCGGTGCAGCGCTCGCGGACGTCGGCATCGGCTACGGTCTCGCCTTGCTGTTGGCGTAACCAAGAAGCAACAAAGAAGGAACGAAACTATGTCCGCCTTTCCGAATGTCACTGCCGCTTTGCTCAAAGCGCTAAGCGGACAGGCTTTGGCCGTTGAACTTGCTGTGCTCAACACCGCGGAACGCGAGCTGTCCGGCGCGTCCACGCAGGTGTCGGCAGCGACAGGTTGCCACTGCCACCATGCCGCAGAAAATGGCCAGAAGTGCTTTTACCGGGGCTGCCAGAGCACCACAGTGGTGCGCGAGTGCAAATGCGGCGACCATCCCTATGGTCCGGAGCAGCGAAAGTACGGTGCCTGGATGTGCACAAAACACTCCACACAGCATGGCAACTGTGCCAACTGGGGTCACTGGTAGCGCCTCGCTGCCGGCATGAATTTCACGGCTCAGGCGTTCGTCCCAACGGGCGCCTGCTGCCGTTTCCCTCATAAAAAATTTGACTCAAAATCTGCTATGTCAGATAGTATACGCCGGTCAGAAACGAAGCGGTGAAGGTGGATTTGCCTCCTTCACCGCTTCGGTTGCATCAAACCTTCTGCACCACGATCACCGGTTTCCACTCGAGACCGACCGTCAGGTCGACGTAGGGATGGGCAACCTGACTGTAGTACTGCAGCTTGCCGTCCTTGCCTGTGATATCGCAATCCCAAGACATCTCAGGCAGCCTGAAGGCGCTGTTCTGCGCGGGCCACTCGAAATCGAAATCGACGATGACCCAGTCGTGAGACGGACGCGACTGTAGCTCGACGCACTTTTTCGCCAGCACCTTCATTGGCGCATCTGCCATGGTGCAATCGGCGAGGCGCAGTGTCAACACCGCGTCGCTGATCGGACCGGAACCGCCGATGAAAACCATGGCGCGCACGCGGCCGTTCGGTTTGCGCAGAACGACATTTCTCCGTTTGCCGGACATTTCAATCTCCAGGTTTGCGTTTGGAATTAAACGGAGCTCAATTCACATACGAAGCGGTTTATCTCACTAGTCCGCTGCAGGCCCACTCGCCGGAACGGATGCGAGGGTCCAGGTTTTCCATCTGCACCTCGACACCGAAATGCTGAGGCAGCCTTTGTACGACTTCCACCTTCGTGAGAAACCAGGTCCACCGGTCAACAGTTACCTTGATCTCCTTCGGCAACTGCTCGGCATATTTTGGCCATTGGTCACGGCTAATCGGGTCTCCATTCTTCGTCGCGCGGTCGGGGCCGAAGGTAATGGTGTAATTCCCCGGCTTACGCAGGGTGAAGACCAGGCGGTCAGTGTTCCTAGCACCGCCGGCACCGTAGAGGTTGTAGCTTGTCCCACCGCAGCTTACCCGTTGAACGTGGTATCCGCGATGCCAGTCGAATCCCAGATCGTCGAGGTCGCGAGGTGCGAGGCCAAGAACTACGCTTCCCATCCAAAAGACGGAAAACAGGACAACGAAAATTAGTGCCGCAAAAAGGCCCTGGTGTTTCATAGGATTGCTCCCTCTTTTTGGAGACGTTTCTGCGCTGCCTGAGCAAACATGCCCTCGAGGGAGAGCATCGAGAAGGCGAAGCACATTCCGAACCCCGCGCCTATGCCGAGAGCGATACCGCGCATTTCCGCGGTTCCGGGCATCAAGGCAAAGACGGTGAACAGCACGGTCGTGGATACTGCAAAGCCGACGGCACTCAACTTGTTGCCGCGGGTAGCTTGATTCTCCCCGGGCAGATGAAGGATGACTCGATACATGCCGTACGAGCCCAGTCCCATCATCGAACCGAACAGAAGTATCAGAAGTCCCGCCTCCACAACAGTGGCTGAAAGATGACTGGCCATGTTAGCCCTCGTTTTCCTTGTTGTCGTCGGTGGACGGAACGGGTAAGCACGCGCCACCTGTAGCGCCGAAGGCGCCCAGCATCACGGCGGTCGCGAACATCCAGAAACCAAGCTTGTGGGCTTCGAGATAGCTCGAGAACATAAAGCCGGAGATGATGACGAAAATGGATAGCACGCCCGTAGCGAACAATCCCATTCCGACGGCGGGCCATGTCAGCGGCGCCACCTTGTTGGTGGTGGCAGCCAGAATGGCCCAGCCGAACACTTGGAGGAGATAGCCGAGCAGCATGCCCGGCGCAAAGAGAAGAATCATCACTCCAAAGATGACTCCAGGGTCCGTTTCACTCATTTTGAGTTTCCTTGTTGCACGGTGGCAAGTCTCTGCAAAAAGGAATCAGCCGAACAGCCAAGCGGCTGCATTCGAATGCAAAAATCGCTAGAAGCGATTGCTGATCGGGTGATTCGTTTCCGAGAGAGAGAGAGCTGAGAAGACAAGTTGAATCTATCGAAGCGCCTGTCCAAAAGTCGCCAATTGTCAAGAAAACATCATTCAAGTCGTTTTCAGATCGATTTCCGGAATTGGATCACTCTGTCTAAATCGATCGACATGACGACGATTTCAGAAGCTCGAATCTATGATTATTAGCCACTCGCGGGATTTTTTGCCGTTCCTCATAATAATTAGCGATAGCTCGCGTTAGCTGCGCGAGGAACCGGGTACACTGATGACAGCAAAGTTTGCCGTTGGCAGTGCATATCAGACACTCGTTTGTTTGGGAGACATCATGACCGACCTCTTATCGATCAACACCGTAGCCGCTAAGCTCGGTCTCTCAGTACACCAGCTTCGCCGCTGGGAGTTGATGTTTGGTCTCGAGATCAAACGCGGCCGCGGGCAACAACGGCAATATCGCCCCGAGGACATGACCGTTCTCGAGCGCATCAAAGAATTGGTCGAACAAGGATGGCCCACATCCCAAATTCGTCCGCAACTCGAAGCAGAAGGATTGATCACACCGAAGCTAATCGGCATGCCGCAGGCGCCGGGTAACCCGGAGATGCTGATGGAAGCTTTGATTGGTTTTCGCAGTTTTTCTGAGCGCCGGTTCATCGAGCTGTCGAGACAGATTGATGAATTGCGTCAACTGATGATTTCAATCACGCTCAAACAAGAGTTGAAGGGTGAAGTTTCCTCGCCGTGGCAGCCACTCGAGCAAGAGTTCGAGCCGGCCCCGGCGCCGGCATTGCCGCCACAAGAGATTCATTTGGGTCCACCCGTGCAAGTTGCACCTGCCGCCGCCGGCGGTACCGCGCCGCCGAAGCAAGAGTCCCAAGACCTGCTTGGACTGGGCGAAATCACAGATCAAAATTATTTGACCGTTCTTGGTCGCGCGCTCGATCTTGTCGGATGGACCGACGAAAAGGCGGACGAATTCGCCTCGAAGACCTTCGGAATCTCGCATTGGGACGAGCTCGGACGCAGCCAAGCCGAAAAATTGATCAGTGTCTTGCAAGCGCAAAAACCAATAGACGCTGAACCTACCCCCAGCTAGCAAAAAGCAGCGCCCATACAACACTCAGAACCAACTGATTAGCAGCGTTTCATCGCTTGCCATCAGGGCTAGTACAGCTGCGCGAAGCCGTGTAGCGGCTATTCATGCGGAATTAAAGAGATTTCGGTCAAACATTGACAACCTTGTATTGAGCTAGATCGCGGTTTCTCCTAGGTTGATCTCAATACGTCCTAGTAAAACAAAACAAGGAGACCAATAAGCCAAAGCAAAACTCACTCGAGAAAAGCGGCTTTTTGGTGCTCCTGATGAAGGTTTATTCCAGACGTTGAAACCGAGCGGGCCATGGTGGCATCGCTCTATTTTTCTAACTTGCGCCCGCGCTCTTTGAGAAGAGTGCGGTTTTTTGCGCGTTATTGAAGGAGGTCGCAAATGACCCAAATTCTCAAGGATGCGCTCGAACGCATCATCAACAGCCCCGAGGCAAAGGAGCTGTATAAGCAGGCCGACATCATGTCCGCCGCGCTGACCAAGCATGGCGAACCACACGCGTTGGGCGTCATGGATTTCGGGCTACGCCTGGCACAGGAGATCGAGGCATATTTTCCTGGAACGTTCACCCAGGAGGAAATGGACTTCTCGATTCCGGCGGCATGCTATTCGCACGACATCGGACGCAGCCATGCGAACGACATCATCGACGGCAAACCGAAGGATCGCCACGAGATTTGGGGGTCGCGCATCTTCAAGCGGCTCATGAACTCGGCGGCAATTCCTCTGGTCAATCAGGAGCCCGTTTGCTACGCAATCGTCAACCACCGCGCCAACGGCGTCCTCGGGCGCAACGCTCTGGACCCGAAGGCCGATGCTGCCAGTAATCCGCGTCACGACATCAAGCGACGCACACTGGCGATCACGGTTCTGGCGGACAAGTGCGTAGGCGATGCAGAACGTGTCCGCACTCGCGATGCCCTGAAGATCCAGATTCTGCGCACGCTCGGACTGTCCCGCTGGTACTTCTTCAACAATGCCGACGAGGACGAGAAGAACGACTTCGCGAACTACTCGATCAAGCACGCAGAGCTTGTGGTGGATCCCAACGATAACGACGACGATCGTCGCTACAAGGGCGCCATCATTCTGCGGCTGGACATGGACGAGAAGGTCTGCGGAATGGCGGAAGTCTTCTCGGTCAAGTGGTTTCGCGAGGCATATCACTGCTGCGGAAAGTCGGCCAATGTTCTCGGCTTCGTCTTCCGGATTGAAGCCAACGGACAAAGCTGGCACTTCGACAAGCAGAGCGATAGCTGGCAGAAGCGCATCGCAATTCCAGTCCCTCGTCGGGACTGAGTTAGTTCCGACATGGGACTGAGTTAGTTCCGAGAAGGGACTGAATTAGTTCCCAACAAGGGACTGAAACGAGGAGCGCGTTATGCCTAGGAAAATGAGCTGTGCCTGATCGTCTCGATTTGGCACAGCTCTCTCTTTTCCTACTTTTTTGCCCACGCTTGTGACATCGTATAGTATGTTCCGTTTCAACCGATGCATCACTTCTGATCTGACTCGGGACCTGCGTCCTGCCAAGTGATGCATAGAATCCAGCAAAAGCCGGTTTCGTCCGATTCCATGCATCACTTGAGTTCCACATAGACTTCGTCCATGAATCAGTGCCGCCAGAGACATGAGTTTCTGCCGCCGGCGTCAGGCGCGAACGCGCTCGGAGGATTAGCGAAAACTCAGATTACAGGCTGCTGACAGCAATATCTGAGAGCTGCGCGAGCCCGGAATGCATTTATCCACAAGGAATTAGAGAGATCTTCGCAACGATTGACAACGTCTTGTTGAGCTACCGTGCCCGTTTCTCTAGGTTGAAGTAAATACGTTCTCTCAATTCACACCGAGGAGATTAACCAGCCAAAGCCAGAACTCATAAGAAAAAACGGCATTTTGGTTTCTCCTGGTTACAGGTTCTAAGAAAACGTTGTTCGTCGCGTTGCCATTCGGGCATCGCATTGTTCTCAGCTTCCGGCGCTCCGACCAGACGCCGGCATTTGCATTGGAGGTCAAATCTGAATGACCCAATCTCTGAAAGATGCTCTGAATAGCATCATCAGCAGCTCCGACACCAAGGAGCTTTATAAACAGGCCGACATCATGTCCGCCGCACTCACCAAGCATGGCGAACCACACGCGCTGGGCGTCATGGAATTCGGTCAGAGCCTTGCGGTGGAGATCGAGTCTCACTTTCCTGGAACTTTTACTCAGGAAGAACTGGATTTTTCAATTCCGGCTGCTTGCTACGGACACGACATCGGACGCAGCCACGCGCCCGATATCGTCAACGGCAAGCAGAAGGATCGTCACGAGATCTGGGGTTCGCGTATCTTCAAGCGACTCATGAGCTCGGCGGGAATTCCAGTCATCAACCAGGCGCCAGTCTGCTACGCGATCGTCAATCACCGCGCCAACGGCGTGCTCGGGCGCAATGCGTGTGACCCGAAAGAGACGAAAGATCCGCGTCACGACATGAAGCGCCGTACCCTGGCCATCACCGTGCTTGCCGACAAGTGCGTAGGCGACGCCGAGCGCGTTCGCTTCCGCGAGGCGCTGTGGATTCGCACCCTGCGTCTGCTCGGCATCTCGCGTTGGTACTTCAACAAGCGGGCCACGGAAGACAACAAGAACGACTTCGCCAACTTCGCGATCAAGTCTGCCGAAATCATGGTTGACCCCAACGACAACGGCAACGACCGTCGCTATCGCGGAGCAATCGTTCTGAAGCTGGCGATGGACCCGAAGGTTTGCACAATCGAGCAGATCTTCACCGTCGACTGGTTCGAGGATGCTTATCACTGCTGCGGCAAAG
>DATNQY010000318.1:0-19030 GCA_036703785.1 Candidatus Obscuribacterales bacterium | reverse complement strand
TCCGGATCGAGCTTCGCAACCGTACTTCCTACCGCTCGACATGGGCTTTGGGCTGGACATGACAGAGGCTGATTTGAAGGCGTTCGACAACGCCCCGCAAAAAGACTGGGAGCGTGCTTTCACGCTCAGACTGCGACCGCGGCTGACAGCGGATGTAATCGAAAAGCAACCGCTGCCGCACCACGAGCAGCAATCAGAGGAAGAGCGAAAGCTGGCCGAAAGTCTTTTGCCCGCCGACTTGCTCAAATATCAACACCCTGGTGAAGCGGGCTCGATCAAACTTGCGTCGGGACAAACGGCGCCTGCTACCCAATTCGCATCGGAGGTTCCGCGACTGAAGTCTGTGCTTCTCGGCTTCAAAGTCGTGCGCGCCGGCGTCTGGCATCGCTGGTTGATTCATAAGCTCGGCGTGGCCCAGCCGGTGATTATCGTTGGCGACAAAGAGATCAAGCTCAGCGACAACGATGCGCATGAGTTCTGAACGACAATTGAGATGAGCCGTAGTGGCGCCGCACCGCGCCGCTCGTGCCCTAGAGCTGTCGAGATGAACTGTTTCCGGGCAACAGTTCGGGACCGCCGAATTGGACATAGTCTGGTTGTTCTATGTTGACGCGATAAATTGGTTTTCCGACGCCGTGGAATCTGAATTGGAAATCTACTGAATCCGGTGCGCCCTTCGGCATTGGAGCAAAAGGTGCCGCGTCCTCCACTGTTTTGAATGCTGCTTGATCTACAGCGGCAACACCGCTGGAACGGTCTAGCCGCAAATCGGAAAGCTTGCCGCCGGTATGAACTTTGAATACGACGACTACGCCGTTGTGTCCCAACTGTTTTGGAGGAAACCAATGTTTCTGAATACGGCGTTGTAGTCCGGACATGTATGGGCCGAAATCGACGTCGGCGTTGCCGGGCGCCGGCGGGGGAGACGGTGGCGGCGGTTCTGTCCAGTTGAAAGTAAGCACCACATCGAAGGGTTTTCCCGGCGGCGCCGTGTTTGACTCCAATACTTTGCGAATAACTGAATTGTCGGTCTTGACGGATGACTGGCGGTTTTGTACGTGAACAATAACCGGCGACCATTCCGGATGACCAGCCGCTTTCCATTTTTGAACAAGCTCATGAGCTATATGGTTTGCGTATGACTCTTGCTGCGGATCCGGTTGCGCCCCGCCAACTACTGTCGCGAAGGCATCGCCCGCTTGCGCTAAAGATGGGCGGGTTGCAATCGTACATAGACTGAACGCTGCCAGCGCCGAGATTAGTAAGTGTCGCAATGGAATTGCCTCGATGGACGCGAATATTGTCGGCCAATGAGAAGGATTTGTACATAGGCTTTTCCCCAGGAAGCCCGCTAATTGGCGATGCTGTAGTGGTCGCGGGAGACGAGTTCGGTGCGGTTGCCTTGTTCGCGAAGAAGTTCAACCACCATCTCGGACGGGGTACTGCGATCGACGATGCGTTGCAAATGTGCAGGATGGTATCCGTGCGGCTTCTTGCCCAATATGGAAACGGTAAGCGTAGTGTGGTTCCAGTCTGTAGCTATCTGTACCGGAAAGGGCAATGTGTTCTCGAACGTGAGATCTGCCTGCCCGTACCAAACGGTGGCATCGAGCCCAGGGGGGACGGTTTTGATCGTTCTCAAATGCGGAACCCGATTGTCTATTTGCAGACCCGACTCGAGCGCGAGCTGGTACAAGGCGGACGACAGCAAGCAGATGCCACCGCCGATGGTGGAGGGGCTTTCTGGTCCCAAGTAAGAGGGAGCAGGCCGATATCCGCGAATATCGGTGCGAGGACCGACAATGCGGTTGAACGAAAACTTCTCCCCTGGTTTGAGTATTGTCCCGTTCACTGCTTTCGCCGCAATTTCAATGTTCGACTTTTGAATCGGGCTGAGTATTGAGATCGAAAACGTCTTGCTGTCGAGGTTGTCGGCAAATGGATAGGTGACGAAAAACACGGCCGCCAGCATCAGCGGAAAGCTTATCAATCCCCAAATTAGCGGATTTTTCATGATTATTCCACCACCTTGAGTGCGTCGGCTTGCGAATACGCGCGCACTGACTTGCTGTACATGCCCTGCAGCGTAATCGGATTCATTTGGAAGGTACCTGGGATTTCCATGCGCACCATCTGATTGATTTCCGCCTTGCCTCGGCCGAAATCGGTGACGAAGAAAGCCAGGTGATCATCCATAACGTCCTGGTGCGTCCACCACATATTATAGGAAAACGGCGATTCTTCTTGATTGTTGTCATTGTTATTGCCGTCCTCTTTCGCATTGGCGCGCGAGTCGTTTTGCACAACCTCCGCGCCGCTGGGCAGTGGCGCTTCTAGGATGACATAAGGCAGCGATTCGGGCACGTCGACGGTCACTTTCATCAGGATGGTTTCCCCCGCCTTGATCGTTCTGTCCGCTAGCGGTTGCGCCGTGAAGTGAACATTGCCGTTGCTGTCCGGTGCGGACGGCACCATGCGGAAAAATTCGCGCGACATTTTCAAACCGTTGGGTTGTGATTTCTGAGCCACGTATTCGCCGGGCTTAATGCGCTTGTAATACGTGAGAACGGTCGAATAATATAGCCTGCCGTGACCTTGTTTGTGCAACGAGTATGCGCCGCTGGACTTGGGAGTAAGAATAATATCTTTCTCGTTCTCAAGCGCATTCAGCTTTGTGAACGACAGCGGGGAGACGGACGGCATATCGATTGAGGCTGTGAAATCGGTGTCGCCGCCAGCTTGTGCCGCATGCGATTCGACTTGCATCAGTGCTCTCAACACCTCGGCGGTCGTCTTGGTGTTCGCCCAACCATCCTTGTCGCGCTGCAAGAGAATCCAGCGCTTCACACTTTCTATGCGATCGAAATTGTCCGGCTCGAAAGTCGCCATCGCCTGGAGAGCGAGCGCTGTTGTTTCCACATCGGTGTAGCGATAGGAATACCAATAATAGTCGCCCTTCCGCCCAAGCTTAGTGAACATTTGTTTGCTCGGTGACCAATCAATACTGGCGCCGCCATCACTATTAGTCGTGTTCGCGAGTTCGTTGAGCCGGTCGTAGAACGCGCGCGCGGTCTCGGTATCACCCGAGTTTTGCAAGGCCATGGCAAAGTATGCCAAGGGTTCCGGCGTCATCAGATCTTTGCGTGCAAGCGCCCATTTGCGGGCATTCGGCGGCACCGGTTGTTTATACCGACTCAGTACGTACAATCCCCGGGACAGATCGATGGCTTTGTCAGCTTCGAGATATGTCTGCTTCATGAGGAGCGGATCGTTTAGCTGTTTTGTCAACGCCAGGCAACTTGATTTGAGCCAGGCTAATCCATTAGCTGACCGGTCGGCAGGGACGGCATACCCGGCATCCTTCAGCTGCTTGTAACCATCGAGCACCAGTGCAGTCAAGTAAATTTGACTGTTGTCGCTCTCCCACCATCCCCAACCGCCATCAGCGTGCTGGTACGAATTCAGCTTGTCCATCGACAGTTTGTAGACCTTGGCGAATTTGGCTTTGTCGGCTGCTGAAAGCGGTACACCCAGCGTCTGACTCAAGCGAACAGCAATCACGGACGGCATCAGCTTGCTCATCGTTTGCTCGGTGCAACCATAAGGATAATCGATGAGTGAGGAGAAATTGCCGACCATCGATCCGATTGTCGATGACGATAGATAAACGTGCAGCTTGCCGGAGCCCGGCATTGCGTCGGGCGGCAATTGAGCTGGAATGGTTGTCGTGTCTTCGTCGGCTGTGAGAATCCCAGCCTTCGCGATGAACGCGTCGACGCCAAGGGATCGAATCGGCAGCTTCACCTGCATAGCATCGCCGGCGGTGGCGCCCACTGCCTTGCAGCTAATTTGCGCCTCGCCAGAACCAGTGACGCTTACGGGCCAGCAATACCGTTTTGCCTTATCGGGCTCCACCATCAGTTTCTGATGCAGATCCTGTTTTACTTTGAATTCGCCGGAGGCGTTCAAGGTCAAATCGATAGATTGCCGCTGATCCGTATAGTTATGCACCACCGCCGTTATGACGCCTTCGTCGCCCTGGCTGAAGAAGCGTGGCAGCGCCAGTCGCAATATCAGATCTTGCGTGGCAATAACCTTTTGCCGTGCCATGCCGACTTCGGTAGCCATATTGATTCCCACTGCGGTGGCACGCCATGTCGTCAAGTTGTCCGGTAGCTTGACGGTGGCATGCGCGATGCCCTGATCGTCGGTGACAAGGGTTGGAATCCAAACGGCCGTATCTTTGAAATCTTTACGCACGCGTGGCTCGACCTTGTCCGGTCCGCCGGAATAATCCTCTGGGAAACTGCAGATTGTCGTCACCGAATTGCCGCGCTTATCATAGAAAAACGAGCGAATGTCAGCAGTCGTGTCGGGACGGACGGCATAGACACTTTCGTCAACAACACCGAGAGAAAGTTCAGTGTTCGGCGCCGGCTTGCCGTCGGCAAATTGCGCCTTCACGGTATAGGTGGCGGTTTCGCCCGGCTTGTATTTTGGTTTGTCCGACTCGATAGTCACCTGCAAGAAGTGATTCTTCGGCGAGACTTTGATCATTTGCGACTGTTGATAGAATTGCCTCTTCTTGCCGACGAAGGTGACGGCGGCATAGACGTTGGGTGCATATTCCGGCAGGATGGGAATTTCGACCATGGTGGCAGTCGCTTTCATGTCCACCAATTGATATTTGTAGAGTTTCGGGCCTTCGACCGTGACCAGTGCCTGGATGCCTTCTTTGCCGGTGACCGGTGCGACAATCATCACTTTCGCCGTATCACCCACGCGATACACATTCTTATCCAGCGTCACTTTCAGTGGCTCTTGGTTGGCTTGCTTGTCTTCCAAGGCATAAGGTGAGGTATCGCTGACTACCCAGACACTCGATTCATCCGCGATGATGTTGCGGTAGCTGTCCTCAGAAGTGGCCAAAATTTCGTAAGTGTCAGTAGGGTATTTCGGCTTGGTGGCAAATATTATCTTCGCCTTGCCGTCCTGGTCGGTGGACATCACCTTATCTTCGAAAACTTCAATGCCCTTGTAATCGTAGTGGACGCGATCGTACACGCGGCGATAGAGGCGCAGATGCACAGGTTGATTTGCCAACGGTTTGTGATCGTCGTACGACACCGCGCGCACCTCGGCTGAGATCGGTTCTCCAACCTTTGCTACGTACGAGTCAGGTTTGACGAAAACTTCGAAATCGCCATTAGTGACGCTCAGGCTGCCGTTGCCGATTACGCTCAGCCTGCTTATGTCGGTGACTTCGGCCTCGACGCGATATTTGTGGTCATAGCGATCGTAATCCCAGGGCTTCTCCATATTGAAGCTGGCCTTCCTGGTGTCAAATTCGACAGTCGCCTCCCCGTTGGCATCGGTGGTGGCATATCCCTCGCAGATGTAGTCGCCGTTATAGCTGCCGTCCACATAGCTGTCCTCGTTGTCCCAGCCGTCGAAATATGCGTAATAGTCGGGACGATCCATCAAGGCATAGCGCGTGGTCCAATCTATGCCCGAGAACACCGTGTACTTCACCTTGGCGTTAGCGACGGGAGCGCCGAAGTAATACGTTGCTTTGACACGCGCCTTCCCTTTGGCGCCGGCGGTAATGCGTGTCGAGCCTGGTATCACGTCCACCTGATATTCAGGTTTGCGATATTCCGCGACTTCGAACCTCTCGTAATCCTCACTGCCATTCGGATATTTGATATTGATCTGGTACGCCCCGGTTTTTCCGTCTTCCGGAATCTGGAACACGCCATTGAAAGTGCCGTGGTCGGTAGTTTTCAAATTGCCTGACCAAAGTTTGTTGTTATCCGGGTCTTCGACGTGCAAGGCCAGCTTCAAATTGCCGGGGTTCTTCATTGCTCCTTCGTCGATCTTGCGGCAAATTCCCTTGAAGTATACGGTTTGGCCAAGCCTGTATACCGGACGTTCGGTATAGAACATTGTCTTGTAGGCATTAGACTGGTCACCCGAGTAATAGTTGAGCCCGCCATAGGCATGAAGTACGCCTGCGGTTCCCATAACTATGAGATCGGATCCGTTGCCTAATTTTCCCGCGGTCAATTTGGCAAATCCGTCAGCATCCGTGGCTCCTTCAGCAAGAGGTTTGTCGCCGCCGGCACGGTCCAGCACCTTGATGTCCGCCCCGTTTACAGGTCGCAATGTGCGCAGATCAATTGCCCGCACGAGCGTTTGCGTCGGGTCCTGTTTAACGATCAACCCGAGATCCGTCACTGAAAACCAGGCTACGTTCCAGTCGCCTTTGTTTTGCATGTTTTTCGCTTCCGCCACTGCCATGTAATCGCCAGGCGGCAACGGATGCTCGAATTGAAATTCTTCGTGCGTGTATTCGTCTGATGTTATTTTGCGCGTCCATGAGCGCACAACTTGCTGCTGATCGAAAAACGCTTGCGCCTTTGCTTTATTGTGAGAATCGTATGGCTTGTAGCAGTTAAACTCTGGTGAAACTTCGAATCCATAGTCCTTGTTTGTGGTGGTACTGAGGGCAAGCGGGAGCATCTCGAGTTTATAAACGGTGAGCTTCGCTTCCGACGATCCGCTCAAGTTTACCCAGACGCGCGGCTTATCCTGCGTGGTGAATACGCGATGATAGCTGGGGATGCTGACGTTGGGTTCTTGCAGGTGCAGCATCACCGCACG
The DNA here is from genome assembly GCA_036703785.1 of Candidatus Obscuribacterales bacterium. Lineage (GTDB taxonomy): Bacteria > Cyanobacteriota > Vampirovibrionia > Obscuribacterales > Obscuribacteraceae > JADYXS01. Next base: position 12,367 of record DATNQY010000318.1, on the reverse strand, counting down.
TGGCAAACCCGTGTTCTTCCCTTCTTGCACAAAGATGCCACTGTCGTAGCTGGTGGCAAATCCGGGAACATGCACCTTAAGTTGGTACTCACCGACCGGCAGATTATCGATGCGGAACGTGCCGTCTTTGTTTACCCACACGCCACGTTCTTCTGATGGGCCCTCTCGCGGTCCGATGGCGATTGCATAGACGTGGTGCTGTTTCATATCGTACGTGTAGAGGTTGAACCCCTCTTGCTCGAGCGCCAATCGGCCGGATAGCGAGCCCACCGGTTTTGAGAGCAGCACCGCCAAAAGTGATAAAAGAAGTAATTTGAGAATGACAAATTCCCACGAAAGCAGTGGATTGTTCTTCTTGAGCGGAAAGCGATCTGCCGTGCTACTCATAAATTTCCGTCCTCAGGCGATAAAGCTGGCATGGTTCTCCGGGTTGGATTCCAGCTTTTAGTTTGCATTGAACAAGTTGGTAATGTGCATCGAGGGCCTCGCCGGGCAGCAGAACGCCCGCCTTGCCGCCAGACCGCACCAGTAACCCATCGGTAAGCGGGTTTTGAAAACGAATGCTCGTGATCGGATCTACCGATTGCACCACTGTTATTTGCGGCTTGAGCTGCTTCCATTCCCAGGATTCAATGGGCCGATATCGGTACTCTCTGGTAAGCGCGCCTATGGTGGCATATACGGTGGCTTGCGCTATCGAGCCTTGCTGAGGAAAAACATTGCCCCAGCACGCGCGTGATTTGCCGTTCTTTGAAAGCGTGACGAACACACCGGCGGGCTTGCGGAAACGCGAAGACACGGGCAGGTTTTTGGCGAACTCGGCGATGGACTCTTCTTTCAACTGCTTATCGCCGAAGTGAATGGCTTCGACACTACGGACAATTTCAGGCAGCGTCAGCTGCTTGGCCGAGTTTTCTGCGGCGCAGGCGAAAGGAGCGCTAAGAGCGGCAGCCAGCCCGGCTGCCGCGACAATTCGCGCACTTATGGGCTTGATCAGCTTAAATACCATCAACATATCTACTTGCTTTGCCCGCCCACGCGTTAAACTTGAAGATTCGGGAAATTAGGCTGGAGATGACTTCAGCCACTCTGATTGTGCGGCAAGACGGCAAGGCGCCGGTGAAGGTCGGGCAAGGCAAGTGTAAAACGTGCGCAAGAAAGACGTAAACGAAGAACAGCAAGGCAGAACCGTCGACCGACGAGGCTTTCTCAAGTCTTTCCTCGGGCTTAGCGCCGTCTCGGAGCACAGCGATGACGCGGAAGCGGCACCGGTGAAGTCGGGAGTGAGTTTTTTCTGGGCGAACTTGCAAAACGGACAAGTGGCCTTTCCTACTGGTATGAATGTTCCCAGTGGCGAGCCGGGATCCGTGATGAAGTTGATCACAGCATCGGCACTGCGCGAGTCCGGATGCTACACCAATGACCAGAAGATTGAATGCCGCGGCAACGTCGAAATCAACAAGCGCGTCTATAAATGCTTGTACGCGCACGGAAACGTTGATCTAGTCAGAGCGCTCGGACTTTCCTGCAATGTATTCTTCGCCACTGCGGCTCATGAGCACCTGAGCCGCACCGCGCTTGTCGAATACGCACGGCGGTTTGGGCTTGATCGCCCGGTTGCTGGTTTTCCTCCGAAGCGGTTTGCGGCCGAGGGCGGAGCCCCACCCGGACAACCCGGAAGCGACGTCGCTGAGTATGCGCTGGGACTTTCGCCCGAGCTTCTGCCTAACGCTCTACAACTGCTGCGCGTGGTGGCGCTTGTCGCGCTGAACGGCAAAATTCCGCCATTACATAACGCTGCTGAAGATCCTGCGGCAGAGCCGCCCTTCAGCTTGCAGCTCGAGGACGCTACCTGGCATGCCTTGCAGCAGGGCATGCGCATAGCAGAACGTGAAGGCACAGCCCATCGGCTCGATCCGCAGGATACGCTGAAAATTGCCGCGAAGACCGGCACGGCTCCTCATGGCAAGAGCTTCCAATCATGGATTGCCGGCTATTTCCCTTTCGATGCTCCGAGGTACGCCTTCTGCCTGCGGGCGCCTTCCGGCACGAGCCAGGAGGCGGCGGTTCCTGCAGCCCATAGTTTCCTGTTCGCCGCTCCCTGGCCATAACGGCACCGGCAGGGCCGTGCATGCATCGCCCCTACCAAGAAATTGCATCCTTATATATGCATGACAAGCGGAGGGCGACACACGGCGTCGCCCCCACAAACGCTCTCCTATATAATGCTGCATGCAGGATCATTGCCGGCGGGCGTGGGAGGTTCAGCGTGCTTTTGCGTAAATCCATGTGCATCGGTGCGGCATGGCTGTGTTTGCTCGGCGTCGGCCAGCTGACCAGTGCCCAGGCAGCCGGTTTTAGTGCCGGCTCGAGTGCGGATGCCGACAACGATCCCTGGGCGAAGTTTGACGATCGCCCGCTTTTTCCCGAGCCGCTGTTTCCGGATGATGACATGAAGACGGACGACATGCGCTCGGAGCTGGACAACGATATCAAGCAAATGCAAGCGCCGGCGAAGAAGGTGAGCATCGACTCCGGTGCCTCTTCTTCGAACGCGATCAGCAACTCCGCCGTCGATGATGAAATGCGCCGGCAGATGCGCTCCGTCGCGCACTGGCTGTATCGCTATTGCTTGCGAAATGGCAGCCGTTTTCCTGGCCCCGGCACAAGCAACGACATCATGTGGGCTGCTCAAACGCAGCTTACCGAACTGGTGCCCAACAATCCATACAATTATGGTCCGACACAAAACATGAATTGGGGAATTCCGGCCACCTTCAACCCCAATGGCAGCTTCGCCGCCGGCAGTCCAGTGTGGAACGATCAGTACCAGGAAGGTCTGGCTGCCAATCAGTATAATCGCGTGCAACTGCAGTTGGATTACGGCTTGAATCCAACCATGGCGGTGCAAGACGCAAGCACGCCGCCGCAAGACTGGAGCGCTGCGCCCGGAACTATCACAGCCGTCGGCAATAACCAGGGATTTTTCATTGTTTGGGGCGCGGATAAAAACGGCAAGCCTATCAGAAATCCAGTCAACGGCAAAACTTACATCATCACTGTCAGCACATCCGGCACCGTCAACGACACGGCATCGCCCAACGAAACATGACGACGGCGCCTGCCGAAAATCGCGTTGTTCTGGTGAATGGCGGCATAGCGCTGCTTTTATGGTTGGTGGCATTAGCCGTATTCGCGCTGACGGCCAGCTCCAGTCTCGGCTGTGATGAGCCCCAGACGGCTAATATCGTTCAGTATTCCTCGAGCTGGACAGATATGTTCCGCAACATCGTGCATGATGCGAATTCACCGCTTGTGTACATGATCTTGCGTGCTTGGACGACGGTTTTCGGCAGTGCTGATCAGTCGTTCAAGGCGTGCGTGATTCTGATCGCTTCGCTGATTCCGCCGTCGATTTATCTCGGCTTTCAGGAGAAGCTGGACAAACGGATTGCCATTCAAATTGCTCTGGCGACGGCACTATGTGCTTCTTTTGTTCATCACTCTCAGCTTGTGCGTTCCTATGGGCTCGTCATCTTGCTGGGTCTGCTGGCGACTTTCCAGTTGCAACGCATGCTGGAGCGTGCGCAAAGCAAGACAAATCTCGGTCTCTACGCACTGCTAATGGTGGCAATCCCTTACGCGCATCTTTCCGGGCTCGTTGTTTGGTGTGGGCACGTGGCCGTTGTTGCCTTCAAGTCTTGGCGCGGGCGCTTGGATCGGCAGGCGCGAGTTGGCTTTGTGATTTGTATTGCACTGGCGGCGGTGGCGGTGGTGCCGCTTTTCTTGCCGCCAATCAGCACCGTGCGGCAAGTGGGTATTGAACATGTATTGCGGCGCAGCGTCTGGCCGGCCGTGCTGCTCCTGATTTTGCCTCGCCTGGTGCTGCTGGCAGGGCAACACGCCAACTTGCCCCTGTCGCTGGCCGTAAGTGCTGCCGTTTTTTGGATCACTTACATGCTTGTGATCAAAGCTCGAAATTCAATGAAAGACCGATTCCCTCGATTCGATCTCGAGCTGTGGCTTGTCATGCTCGCGGGCATGATCTTGGCTGAGACCGTCGTCGCCACGCAGCTATTGCGCGAAACGTATGTCGTGCACTTCATCGTGCCGATGCTTTTGACGATTGTTCTCGGTTTTGAGATCGTCGGCACCCGGCTTCCCCGCTGGCTCGTCTGCGTAATGCCTTTTGTCGTTCTTTTGCCTCTCTGGCTGCCCCAACTGGCCGCTATGCACAACGAACGTCGCTTCGGGGCGGCGGTGGTGGCGGATATTCTCCATCAGCAGGCGGCATCCGGTAAGGCGGCTCCTTATCTTGTCATTACGCGCGAATGGTACTGCACCGGCATCGCACGCTACCTCGACGCGAATATCCCCTATGTGTGCTTGCTTAGCCTGGCGCCGAGCAAAATTATCGACTATATGCAGGTGCAGACGATGGACCCGCAGCCGAATATTGCCAAGCTCGAAAGTCTCATGTTCGATACTTTGGCGCAGAAGCGAACGGTGTTCCATTTATACGCGCGGCGCAAGACTAATGAGAGTGGGCAAGCGGACACGGAAGGCGGCGATTTCGAGCGAAAACAAGAGAAGAGTTCTGCTGAAATTGAAGCGTGGCTCTCCGCCCATGCGAAGCTGGTTGGACGAAGAGAACTGCCTGATTGCGCAGGGCCGATGCTGCTTTCAGAATACAGATGATGGGTCTGCTAAAATCTGGACAAGTTGCCTGCGCTGAGGGTGCTTCAGAATGAACCGAATTGTCGCCGCCCTGCTGATTGTCGTCGGGACGATTGCGCTCAGTCCGTTGGCTGCGCCTGCCAGTGATTACAACGACGGCATCGCGCTGTACAAGCAGAAAAACTATCGTGCCGCCGCCGCGAAGTTCGAGAAGGCGATGGCGGCCAGCCCGCGCGACGCCAACTTGATTTATTATTGCGCGCTATCTCAGCAATTGAGCAGCAATCGCAGCCGCGCCCGACAGCTTTACGAATACATCATTAGTAATTTCAGCAATTCACCAGTTGCATCTATGGCCCAGACGGGACTCTCGCAATTAGGTGGCGCCCCCTCTGCCGCCGGGCAGAGTAGTGCCGCCAGTGGTGGCACTAGCACCGTCACCAGCGCCGGCGGCGGACAAGCCGAGCCGGACTATCTGCGCAATCTGCCCGACGAAATGAAGGTGCCCAGGCTGCAACGTGGGCGCAGCAAGGGCGCCTATCTGGAAGTGCAGGTCAACGGCCGTCCCATGATGTTCCACCTCGATACCGGTGCTGCCGCCACCATGATTGGCGCCAACCAATTGCAGGCGGTCGGCATTACGAGGCCCGCGACCGCTCAGCGAGTGCAGATTGGTGGAGTGGGCGATCGGCAGGACGTAAAAGGTTGGCTTGACAAAGTCGATCTTAAGATCGGCAATATCTACCGCCGTGATTTTCCGGTGATCGTCATTGATGAGGACGAGGGCGAGCCGCTTCTTGGGCAGGATTTCCTGCGCGATTTCAACTTGACCATGGACGACTCGACGATTCTATTTCGCAAGAAAAACGCGCGTCCGCGCGCGGTCAGCCGCGGCACTTTCGAAATTCCATTTAAAGTCGCCCCGGACGGCAGGCACATGTTAGTCGATGCGTATATCAACAAAAAGCCGTACGTCATGATTTTCGACACCGGCGCCGACGGCTGCGCGTTTAGCTTCAAGGACTGCAAAAACCTTGGCATTGATCCTCCTTCTGGCGCGCCGACGGGCCGTTCGATCGGTGTCAAAGGTGAAACATCGACCTGGACGATGATGGTTGATTTGAAGGTCGGAAAGATTGCCAAAGAAGGTTTTACTGTCGGAGTCGTGGACAACTCCGACATGGATCATCCTTTGCTTGGGCAATCGTTTTTCGGGGGCTACAAAGTCAACGTCGATGTGCCGGCGAGGATGATTCGTCTTACCGACCCTGACCTTTAAGGGTAGACTGCGGGCTACGGACTGAGGGGACGACGGGGCGAGACTGTATTACCTCGCGCGTGGTATTCAAGCGTGGCCGGTTGGCGCTGGATGGGTAGACCCGAAATTGCAAACAGAGACCTGCGGAAGCGGCGGTTCTCCATGGTTTTCCTTATATAAATGTTGCGAAACGTTAAGATAACTTTCAGTTTGTGTGTTATCCGTGTAATTGTCATGGGCAAATTCAGATTGTGGGATACGCAAACAGATGAAGTACGTACTCTTCTTTACTCCGATTAAGGCATCCACTCCTACTCCTAAAGAGGTAATCACTCATGGCAACCAAGCCGCGCAGAGGTAGCGCTTTTACGCTTATCGAGTGCCTCGTTTGCGTAACGATTCTTGGAATCCTTGCCGCCATAGCATTACCCAACTTCCAAGGGGCTCACAAGAAGGCTGCCAACGCGCAAGTGAAATCGAATATGCATACATGCCAGGTAGCAGCAGAGTCTTACGCGACAGATTGTCTGGGGTATTACTCGTCCAATCAGAAGGGAATTCAGGCGTATTATCCCGGTGGTAGCATGGCGCCGCTTGGTTTTTCCGGCAACTTCCCGGCCAATCCATTTACAGGCGGCATAGATGCAGTGACAGTTGGAGCCAAGGTTACCAACGTCGCCTCCGCGCGCAGTCAAGCGGCGGGATCGCTTAGCGGAAGCAGAGGCAATGTTGAATACGATCCGATTGCTCAAGCCGGTGCCAGTATATTGGTGTCTTATGCGATTATCGGATTTGATGATTCGGGAAAATCCGTCGCCGGCAAATCAGACAAGCAACTAGTGCTATCCAACCAGTAGATCTTGCTGAACAGCTTGACGCGCCGCCTGCAGAGTCGCGACTAAACGTTCAACATCCTGCTCGTCAGTGCGGAAATTCGTAATGCACGCGCGCACGACGTTGATGCCTTGTCCCAGCCTCGTTGTCGATATCCAGGCATTTCCGGAATCGACAACTTGTTTGGCAATCGAGGAAAGGAATTCTGGACTGTTTTGTTTGATGTCCTTGCAGTTGAAACAAACGATCGGCAGCGTAGTGTCACTCACGATGTTCCACTCATCAGCAATCAAACGCTGCCGCAAAAGATCGCCCATCTGAGTTTGATGACGAATTGTATCTGCGTAGCCGGCCAGTCCGGCCACTGCCAGCGACATAAACACTTTCAATCCGATAAACCGGCGCGACCATTGCATGGAGCGCGCGTAGGGATCGGCCAGTGCCCCGTCTTGATCGTCTCTAGGCATGTAGTCGTTGGCTATTCTGAAAGTGCGGTCGAGGACATCGGTATGCCTTGTGATGAACGTGCCGGCCCCCATCGGCACCGACAGCCACTTATGGCAATCGAAGGTAATTGAGTCGGCACTGTCGATGCCGGAGAGCAGGCCGCGCATTTCAGGCACAATCGCCGCGGCACCGCCCCAGGCGGCGTCCACGTGAAACCAGCAGTGGTATTTGAGAGCCAGCTCTGACAGAGGCTGCAGCGGATCGATGGCCCCGCAGCTGGTAGTCCCGGCGGTGCCGACGATCATGACGGGCTCGTTGTGGCTTTTCTTATCGTCGGCAATGAAGCGCTCGAGAACTTTCAGGTCCAGTCGAAATTTACTGTCGACGGGAATTTCGCGCACGGCATCAGTGCCCAGTCCGCTAAGCCGCGCAGCTTTCATTATCGAATGATGCGCCTCAGCAGAAACGTAGACCACAGGTTGAGCGGACAAGCTGCGCACGCCTTTGTTTCTGAACTGCACAAAGCGATGGCTAAGCGCACAAACCAGCGCTGTGTGGTTGGCTTCGGCACCGCCAGTGGTGAACGTGCCGTCGATTCGGCCTTCGCTGAATCCCATCAGCTTGCCGAAGGTAGTAATCAGATGTTGCTCGACGGTAGTGGCGAACGGATTGTGACCAGCACCGGCCATCTGTGGATTAAAGGCTGCCACCATAGCATCGGCAAAAATCGACATGCTGGTTGGACATGGATTGAACAGTCCATAATAATGTCGCGATGGTGTGTGCACCTGATTGCGCGAAAGCTGCGACGCGGCAAACTCGATGATTTTTTCCGGCTCTACCGGTTGCTGGAAATCAAAACGCGCCACTTCCTCTTGGATTTTTGTCCAGGCATCCTGCGGGCTTACCGGGTAGCTGTCAACATCTGCGGCATATTGCTCCAATTGAGAGACGACCATATCCCAAAGCCGCTTCCGGGCTTCGTCTTCCAGCTTCAACATAGATTAGAACCAGACTGGTTGTAGGGGCGATGCCGTGCATCGTGTTGTGATGATACCAGGTCATGTAAAATTTGCGCATGACCAACGGCAAGCATCGCACACGCGGCAGATCATCAATTACATTCGTGCTGCTTCTGGCGGTATTGGTGGTCTTTTACTGGCCATGGTTGTCGGGACGAGGCTCTTTCTTCTACGAAGACACATGCAATGCCTATGAGCCTTTGTGCATGCTCATAGGCAAATCCGTAGCCACGATGCATTTTCCGCTGTGGGATCCGTTCGATTATTGCGGAATGTCGCTTGCCGCTCTGGCGGCGCCATCGGTGTTTTGCGTGCAGCACCTGGTATTTGCGTTTCTGCCGTACAACGCCGGTGTGGCGCTGATTCTGATTTTCAGCGAGCTTTTGTGTGCCTGGGGAGCATATTTGCTGATTCGCTCCATCGGCTGGGGCCGACTGCCTGCCTTACTCGCCGGTGCCACCGTCGGATTTTCCGGCTACATGTTTTCCTTCGTCAACAACTTCAGTTTGATCGAGACTGCCTCTTTCATTCCGTTGTGCTTGTTTTGCAGCAGGCGCATCGCCATCGCCGCTGAGCGTTCTGCCGTCAAATGGTGCCTTTTGCTGGCTCTTTGTATCGCCTTGATGATCCTGGGCGGGCGTCCGGAAATTTGTGGAGCCGGACTGGTTCTGGTTTGTCTGTTTGTCTGGGTGCAGCATTTTGGATTGGGGACGCGCGTCGCGCTGCGGCAACGAGTCGTCTTGCAAGTGAAGGGTATCGCCATGGGAGTGCTTCTGGCGATGCCTGAGATCATGCCGTCACTCGAGTGGCTGCCCTGGTCGCGGCGCGCCGGTGGCTTGACGCCCCGTGAGATTTTGCAGTTTAGCGCCAGCTGGTATCACATGATTGGATTGTTTGCCGGACAGCCGCTGGGTGATTTGCAAATCAATTCACACGGACTGCGCGCGCTTATTGAACCGAAAAACTTTCCTCCTTACTTCCAGACTGCGTTTGTGGGGCCGATTGCCGTCTGTCTGGCCGCTATGGGATTGCGCCCACGTGGAGCGCTGGTGTATTGGGGTGTAATCGTCGTATTCGTCGGCAGTGCCGCCCTGTCTCTGGGGCACAACGTGCCCTTCATGTCTGAACTGGTGTCGGCGCTGCCCTTTTTGTCCGCCGTTCGTTTTCCATCGAAGCTTATGTTCTTCGTAACCATGTGTCTGGCTTTCTTCGCCGCGAGAGGATTAAACAACTACGCTGAGCGTAAGGCGAGCCTGATACCGTATGCAGTGGCGGCCGCAATAGCGCTTCTCGGCGGCGGTGTATTGGTAGTGTGGCCGCATGTGCTCTTGCCGTTTGTCGCCGGCTCAAACACGTTGAAGCAGACAGCGCAAGTGAGCATCGGAGTGGCCATTATTCTCTGGGATTTGTTGGCGCTGGGTGGGCTGGCGATTTTGGTCGGCGGCGCCCGATCGGATCGCCGTGTCCAAGCTGCCGCGGTGACGACAGCGACGGCGATTCTCGCCGTCTTCGTCAATGCATGGAGTTGCTGTCGCCATTATGCGCCCGGGTCGTTTTTTGATCAGCCATCCTTAGCAGCTAAGAAGCTTGAGCAACTCGAGCCGGATGCGACGGCAAGATCAAGAACCATGATGCTCGCCATGGAAAATCTGTCGGTTCCTCCATTAGCAACGCCGGAAGACCCATTTTCGCATGCAGTAAGAATTTACGGTTACCAAAGAGATCTTCTCAAGCCATTCGCCAATGTCGATTTTGGCGTGCGCGGACCCTGGGGTTGGGACGGGCCCACCAGCGGCGAATACATCAACCTGATGCTCAATCTTTATCTGAAGTCGTCGCAGTCGATGAGTCCTAGTACTCCCGGTGCTGTAGCTTCCGATGAGCCGTTGTATCGATTGCTGCAAACCACTGCGACAAGATTCGTGATTACGCAAGCCTATCGATTCGTCTCTGCTGGCGGAAATCGAATGACCGGCGCAGTCTGGGCTAGCCCGGTGCCCCCGCTGTCGCCTCAATTTTTCAATTTGAAGGTGCAGTCGCCTGCAGCCAATATGCGCATTTACGAACTCAGCAATTGGATGCCGCGTGCCTATCTAAGTTACTCCTGGTCCTTGATTGAGCGAGACAAAGTGATCGACATGATTGCGGAGGCGCCGGCGGGAGGTTTTGATCCGCACAAAGTGACGCTGTTAGAGGAAGCTTCATCGGAAGCGCCCGCTTCAGTTCAATCGCCTCAACCGGCTGAGGCCGTCATTGTCGAAGAACGCCAACCGGAAGACATCCGCGTGCATGCCAGTGCAAAGGCGCCGTCTTTGCTGGTTCTTTGCGATCAGTTTTATCCTGGCTGGACTGCTGAGGTTGATGGTGTGCGGGCGCCAGTTTTACGAGCCAACGGATTCATGAAAGCAGTTGCGCTATCACAAGGCGATCACATTGTGAGATTTGAATTCCAGCCCAAAAGCCTGTTCACCGGAGTCATCCTGTTCGCGCTGGCGGTGCTGTGGGCGGCGTTGCTAGTTTGGCAGGATGCACGCAAGCGGCAGCTGACCAAAGAGAGTTCGGAAAACTGAGTGCACTGACAGCGGAAGTTAGAGCGTTTCGGCTTGTTTTTGCCGGCGCCGATAGCGGCGCTGCTGTTTGGCGTTGAGATCGCCTGGCGTTGTCACCTGTTGGGCAAGCTGCTGAGTTGCAAACCTGCAGGCATCGCTGCAGAAGTGCGTCTTGCCGTTGCCCGTGCAAAGGTTGTGACAGCGCTGAATATCCGGCACACCCGGTGCTTGTCCGGAAAGCGCAGCGATCTCCTCGCGCCACCGGCGCTCCATTTCCTCAGGGTAGTGGGCATCTACAGCCAGGACGATTTCGGCGGTGGTGCGAATCAGACCCTCACATCGCGACACCGTGGGTGATGCCTCGCCATCGAGCGTATCGCCGACGTATTGCGCGAATTGTATGAGCAAGGTGTCCTTCACGGCTCTGAGCAAGTCCGAGTCAATCATGCCTTTGACCCGGGCGCGAAACCGTGGCATCCGGCTGTCGGTGCCTTCTTGCGCGCCCTGATGATGCAGCAGACCGAGGCTTACCGTCTTCAATTGAGTATCAAGCCAGAGCAGATCGACCGGTTCGCTGAAGTGAAGGTTTGCCACTGAACGGCGCATGAAACCGAGCGCTTCGACGAAACTCTCGATTGTTCCATCGAGCAGGTGTGTGGGTCGACCGGCTAGTTCGTTGAACCAGCTCTGAAATTGGGCACGCGAGACCCAGCGCGTTTGTTCGTTAAGAACATCAACCCAAGCAAGCTTTCTTCTCATGGGCTTTTCCGAAACAAATTGTGAACGAAGACCTGGACGCCTCAACGCCGAGCAGGCGGCGTTTCTATATCTAATATAGCCCCGCAATGATCAGCGTGCAACTGCGAAAATTAGCTGCGCGACCGGAATCGGCCTAATTTTTCCAATTGCTGTGTTTACCGCTTGTACACGCAGACTGTTATCAGCCGGCTGGGGTCCGGGAGAAATCGCTCTTGTCGCGGGCTTGGCGACAATAGTTTCACAGACGGGACGACAAACTATGGATGCCAAAAAAGAGAACCAGACACAAATTTCGTCCGCACTCAAAACAGTTCGTATGAAAGCGGTGCAGCAAAAGCAGGTACGACTCAAGCGTACCGTTTCCGAAGAAGCGGCTGAGCCAAGAAGTTCCTGGCAGGGAATCAAGACGCTCAAGGCTAAGGTCGCTGAAGAAGAGCCGCTGGAGTCGGCACAGCCTTCAATTTTGGCCAAGATGTGGTCGAACTTCCAGGAAATGCTGGGCAACAAGTAGAGTCCGGACAGACAGCTCCCTCTACGGGGCGGCGCGCTGCGCCGCCCCGACCCGACGTGTGTCTGGGGATCGCAGCCTTCAGGGATGTTTGGTATAATTAATTAACCGAACGGTCGGCTAATGATTCAATATAGCTTGAACCGCCCGGCCGAACAGTCTTCAATGGAGTGTCATCATGGCAAGTCACAACGTCTCGGAAGCTGATATCAAGGCACCGCCAGAGAAATACGGACAAATGCCCGATCCTCAGCAATTGCTGTTGGATGCTGAGACGGCGCCCAAAATTACCGACAAGCTCAACATTTTCCCG
>DATNQY010000317.1:0-54542 GCA_036703785.1 Candidatus Obscuribacterales bacterium | reverse complement strand
CCCCCGATGCCCCCTGCGGCCCAACCATCATGCCCGGCGACCACGTGTCTTCGCAAACCAGCGAGCGCAAGGCTCTTGCCGCCAGCCTGACGTCGGGGCCACGGCCATTGGCAATCTTATTCATCAGGTCGCGAGCTTCGTTGTCCCGTTGGATCATTCTGCCGTATACGGTCTGATTTTCCGGGCGATCGGATTGCAGTCTCGCCACCATAACGGCCGTAAGTGAACATAGCCCGATCAAGACAATGGTGCCCGCGACAGCCGCTGCCGTAAGAGCGCCTCTCTTTGAGATCTGGAGAAGGAACGGCTTTTTCATCAGCGCAAAGGACATTTGATTGTTGAGCACGCGGCGAATATCATCGGCCGCTTCAGCAGCCGATTGATAACGCTGTTCGGGGCGCTTTTCCAGTAATTTCTCGATCACGGCGACTAGCGATTTTGAATAACCCTTTTTCAGCAGTTTGCGCGTGTAATTTATAGGTGAGCAGTTAATGTGTTGCAACATGATTTGCACCGCATTGTCCCCGGCGAACAACGGCTTTGCGCAGAGCGCTTCGTAAATGATGCAGCCGAGTGAGTAAAGATCGGTACGGTGATCCAGAGTTCCTGCATGAGCCTGTTCAGGACTCATGTAAGCCGGACTGCCGAACACTTCGCCTTTCCGAGTCAGCTGAGTGGCGCTGTCGTTTTTCGGGCCAACCTTGGCGATGCCAAAGTCGACCAATTTGATGATATCGCCGGCATCCTGGAGAATGACATTGCTCGGTTTGAGGTCCCTATGCACGATGCCATGTAAATGAGCATATTCGAGTGCGTCACAGATCTGCAAAACCATATTCAGCAATCGTTCTTCTTCAATAATTCGTTCGCGCTTCAGCACGCGATCAAAACTCACACCTTCGACATATTCCATGGTGATGTAGGGCGTTTCACCGTCGGCCGAATACGTGTAGACCTGCGCAATGTGCGGGTGCGACAATTCCCCGACTGCGGCTGCCTCCACTTCAAAGCGCTGGAGGGCAGTGTCGTCCGACAACCATTCGTGACTCATAACCTTTACCGCCAGATCGCATTTAAGCTCCTGGTCAAATACCTGATAAACGGTGCCCATGCCGCCCTGACCAAGTATTTTCCGCACGCGATATCGCTCCGGCAATCCAGGGACGGATAACGGCTCTTCGACAGCCTGACCATTGGCACTGACAAATGGCGGCGTGTCGGCTGCCGCTTCAAGCTTCACCTTCTGGTCGCGATCGCATGGCAATGGCTGCATAGAGAGACCTCCTGCTGCTTTATCGATTTAATAATTGAATATAGGAGCTTATTAGGACCGAAACATGACCGTGCTAGTCAAATCTAGCCGAACGCCCGAATGCGTCAAGGTCCAAATCCCTAGTCTTTGGGTTGCCGGCCGGCAAGCAGAAGATCACGCCTGCCCAGGTATGGATCGCTGAGATCGCAGTGCAGCACTTGCTTCTAAAGCCACGGCGTGAGCGTGGCAGGCGTGACGCGCCCAATCTCAGACAGTTATTTTATCGCTTCCAGCTCTTTTGCCTTCGCCTCAAGCGTATCTGCTTCGCTAGCCGTTGCAGGTTTGTTGCGAAGTTGGGCGGAGCGAGTATGCAAAGCTTCGATCCAAAAGGTGCGTACTTTCAAGCGGTTGCTTTTGATAAACTTCGAATCCTGGTTTTTCTCAAACAGCGCCAGGGCCTGATCGAGATCATTTTCGGCCTCTTCCATCCGTCCGCGCTTTTCGCTGATCTGACCGAGCCTTACCAGTGCCTTGGCTTTTTCCATCCACAAAACGGGACTATCTTCCGAAATCCTGATAGTGTCTCTAAATTGGGCCTCTGCCTTGTCATATTTGCCCATTTTGTAATCCCCTTCACCCTTGCCGAAAGCCCAACCAGCTTGCACGCCTGTTCCTAGCGGCGTGCCGCACGACGTAAGCAAGCAGCCGCCTGTCAGAGCAATCACAACTATGTTAATGGCGCGCAGGTTGGCGGATCGGGAGTTGGGCGCCGTATGTCGCATGGTTCACCTACCAAGTGAAGTCACAAGCTAGTCTATCACGCGAGTGATTGGACTGAAATCGAGCGCTTGCGTGAAAGATTCTGCCGGCGAGCGATGCTGCCACCACATTTGGTGCCTCAGCAAACATCGGCCGCATAATGGCTGCAGTAGATGATAAAAGCGTTGGTCACACAGTAAATGACAATGATTGCAAGGCAGGATGCGGTCAGAGCACTGGGGGCAAACAGTGACTCCGACCGCAGAGCCTGCCAGCAAAGCAGTGAGAATATAGAAAAGTACGTACCGCCGGCGTTAGACACAAGCGATTCTTGCTGCCGCGTCGTAAGCCGCCAACAATGGCGCTTGATGAGACATCCGATAATGGGCAGAAGTTGCAACGCATGAATTCCGACGAAATGTGCGGCACGAAGGTCGCCCGAGACGGTACTCCATCCGAGCAATGGCACGCCGTGTGCATGGCCGGGAACCAAGCCAGGCATGAGCATCATCATGCCCGGAATGAATCCGACGATGGTCAGCAACATTCCCCACTTCATAGCAAGTCCGACCACTGGCGGCAGGTTGCGCTGTTTGGCCAGCAAACAATAAATAATGAACGCCGCCAGCGCGACGGGCAAAATCGCAAAGCGAACCACCATCGAGATGCACAGCGACTCGGCAGTCGTAGTGTCGAAGTGAAGCTTGATTCCATGAAGGGTCTGAAGCAAAATGCCGGAAAGTTCGAGCCCTCCGCCTACGCAAGCAGCGATCGCAGTTGCGCGCAGAAGCTTGGCATGGCCCTTAACGTATCCAGACAACCAGAGCAGCGAAATCGCATAGGTGGCAATTGAGATGCTGAACTTACAGGGCTTGATCCAGAGATAAGCATCGGCGGTGCTGCGGGGATCTAAACAAAGCCCGGTGACCGCCAGCACCAGGCTTATGAGCCCAAAGGCTGCCAGCAACACCCACGCCGGCTCTTGCCGCCACGCTTCATATAAAGGATCGCGAATCTGATTTATCGCCATTTGGGAGCGCCAAAAAATTGCTGTCGAACGCTATACGCTCGAACCCCCAAAAAAGTTCAATTCCGGCAGATTAAATATGCCTTTTGTTAACTGGCGCGCGTAAGTCCAACCAGTCAGGACAGGACACTCAGCTTGTAGCCCTGTCCAGTGACTGTTTCGATACTTATCGGTGCTTTCTCCAGAGCCTTTCGCAACCGAAATACTCGTTGTCTGATTGCTTCATCCGTGGCCTCGGACTCGGAGGTGAAAAGTTTATCGAGCAATTCGGCAGAGCTGAACAGACGGCCCGGTGCCTTCATGAAAATCTCCAGCAAACCGAATTCCGCCGGTTTCATGGGCAATCGGGCACCATCCGCGGTGACAGTCTGCTGATCGACATTGATACTCAAGTTTCCTGCTGTCAAAACTTTCTCTTGCAGTTCTTTCGGGCGCCGCAACAATGCACGGATCCGGGCGGCCAGTTCGCGAAATTCGAATGGCTTAGTGACATAGTCATCCGCGCCGGCATCAAGCGCTTCTTCCTTATCGGCGGTGTCGTGCTTCGCGGTCAACATGATTATGGGAATTTTGCCGCCATGCCGGCGGTATTGGATGAGTACTTCTGCACCGGATAATCCCGGCACAGTCCAATCAAGAATTGCAATGTCGTACTGATAAAGCTTCAACCGATCGAGTGCTTCATTGCCGTCGGCCATCTGCTCGATCTGGTAACTCTGCGCTTTCAAGCCCGTGGATACCAGGTCGGCCGTTTTTTTGTCGTCTTCGAGATAAAGAATTTTCGCCATCTATTCGCCGTATTCGTCTAAGTGCTTCGCCCTGGCGAAGTCGGCACCCGCTTGCCGATCGTTATGCAATTTGGCGCGAGCCTCGCCCCTGTTTCGGTACCAATCTGCCACATCATTATCCATGACGATCAACTTGTCCAAATCGACAATCGCCTGCCGGTAATTTCCTCGGCGTCTGGCAATGCTTTCATGAACTTGTAAAGCCACGTCGCAATTCGCGTCGACGCGCAACAATTCCGCCGCGCTCGCCATCGCCTCATCCGCCTTTCCTAGTTGTTCAAGCAACTCCGTCTTGCGTACCCAGCAGATCTTGTAATCTCGAAATTTGATTCCCTCAGGCGCATCGGTGAAAACGGCAGCCGGCCCCGGCAGATTTGCTAACCGAATCGCCTGCCTGTAATCGGCAAGTGCCTCAGCGATCTTCCCGGACTCCATAAAGCTTTCTGCACGGCGGTACAACAAGTCCGGCGCTGGCGCGGTTGCGACGACGTCGTTGTAATTCGAAACAGCCTCATCATGGCGTCCGATTCGTTCCAGCAATCGCGCCAGCGCCACCGAGATTGCCGCGTTGGATGGATCCAATTCGTGTGCCCGCCGATAATCGGCAAGCGCCGCATCTTCGTTGTGCAGATCGCGCTGGCTCTTACCGCGCAATAAGTAAGCGGTTGCCGACGTCGGGCACGCTGCAACCAATCGTCTTGCCACCGTCGCACATTTGTCGGGATCCTTCATATTCGAATACAGACTGTACAAAAGCATGTTCAGCGCATAATCGTTGCCGTCGGCTTGAGCAGCCTGATTGGCCAATTTTTCAGCGTCTTCGACCTTGCCTTCATGTTCACTACACAGCGCCAACACGGCAAGAGCGCGCCCATTCGGTTGATGAAGCTGCGCGGCCTTCATCGCTAGTTTTTCGGCGGACTGCCAATTACCAGCAAGTGAGTTCATCGTCGCGAAAGTTGTCACGAAGCGGTAATCATCGGGGCACAGCTGGCAGGCAACACGCGCGTCGTCTAGGCTGCTTGGAAGACCTGAGCACGCCCATGCGGCGTAATCATGCCATTGCGCGCTTTTAGGTTTGCGGCTCGTCTCTTGCTTCGCCTTATTTTGAGCCGCGGCGCGATTCGCGAAAGCCAACGTCCAATCCGCCTGTGTGGGACCATCATCAAGAGGATTGCCGGCTGTCGGGCTGCCCGCCAAGGCGAGAAGCAAAGAGATTGCAATTAGCCTATTGCGCTTGCCCGACAACCGAGTCAACATGTCTATGCCTTAGGGAGTTCCACCGGTAGCTTCTAGAATATTACCCAGACCATGCATCTCAAAATCGTCCAGAAAGCGTTCCTGCTGATTCTTATCCCTCTGTTGCTCGAGCTGGGGTTCTTGTTCAAGCTTTCCACGCAATTGCAGAGCGCCGATAGAAACATGGCTTCGCAAACCAAGTTAGGCTCCGCTCTTGCTTACGTCGATCTCGTTTTGTTCGACGTAATCAACGCTGCCAGCGGGTTTTTCCTTTTCGCATCTTTCAAAGACAAGCATTATCTACAGGCGGCCGCGAACAGCGCCTCTCAACTTAAAGCTCATCGCGATACTCTGCAGGAATTGGCTCCGCAGCTTACAAGCGACAAACCGGAAGTCGAGGCATTCATCAGGCGCGTGGACGAATTGGCGAACTTGCTATCGACCGCCCGCGACATCTATGTTGAGAATGGCTACATGAGCTCGGTGCGTGCAATGGGCAAGCTGAAAAGCTACATGGTGCGCGTGCATCGCGCCGGCAACGAGCTTTTGGACAAGGAAGTTCGGCAGCGGGAAGAGCTGGACCAACTGCGACACTGGGAATATCGACGACTGCAATTCATGCTCGCAGTCTTCGCCGCATTGATCGTGGTGGCAGCCGTGGTGCTCGGCTTTTTACTCAGTATAAACTTCAACCGCAGATTGAAGGTGCTGATGATAAACACGCAGCGGATAGGCGCCAACGCCGCGTTAGAACCACGCCTGGCCGGCACCGATGAATTGGCGGTTCTCGATGGTGTCGTCCACAAGCTGTCCGACGACCTCGCCGAAGCGCGCAGGAGGAAGGAAGAGGTTCTCGCTGTCGTCAGTCACGACCTACGGACACCGCTCACGTCGCTTGGTCTGACTCTAGAGTTGATGGAAACTGGGGCGCTGGGATCGCTCAATACCGAGGGGCAAACCGCAGTCACCCACGGACGAAGCACAGTGCGCTCGTTGGTGGAAATGATCAATGATTTGCTGGAAGTGGAAACGGTAGAACTCGGCGGCCTGGTTTTGACCTTGGAGAAGGTGCCCGTTGATCAACTGCTTTCTGATTCGATCGCAACCGTCTCGGCTGCCGCCACCAAGAAAGGCATAGAAATAAAGTCCAATGCTGATCGTACAGCCGTTGTCGAGATGGACAGAGCACGAATGTTGCGAGTGCTCGTAAATCTGCTCGGAAACGCGATTAAGTTTTCGCCTGAGGGATCCACGATAACACTGAGCGCCAACAGCCTGGACTCAGGCTACGCTGTAATTCGAGTCAGCGATCAAGGTCCGGGCATACCGCCGGATAAACTAGCCACCATCTTTGAAAAATTTCAGCAAGCCGGTAGAGGCGATCAAGGCGAGAGGGCGGGCGTCGGACTGGGTTTGGCGATCTGCAAAGGAATCATTCAAGCGCATGGTGGCACAATCGGAGTTGAGAGTGAACTCGGGAAGGGCAGCACCTTTTGGATAAAGATGCCGCCTTCTCCGAATCACCCAGCCCCATAAACGAGGTTACAACTTTGTCGAATCTGGTTTGGCGACGCACTAGCCGCCTTGCGCAGGTTGCTTTGTGGAGTACTTCGTGTGTTCTATCGACGTAAAACCCGGAAGAGTTTGGACAGGTTCTTTCTCAGCGTCGAAGTGCAAAGGTCCATCTTGATGTTTGGAACAGTGTTCAATGCCGCCCGTCTTGGCACCGCCTTCGAAGCCCGGCAGAAGCGGATTGTCGCCGGATTTCGGACCACCCAGCAATCCCGGAACGACAGGATTGAGGGGAAGGTCGAAGTTGGGAGGGAAGCCTGCGCCACCGGTGGCTCCGCCGTTGCCGGACATCGCCTTTTGGACGGCCTTCCAATTTATATCGCTGCCATCGAATACCGGGTGAGCATCCTTATTGGATTCCGCTTGTTGTTTTGTCGGTTCAATTCTATCAAGGCCCATGTTGTCTTCTCCTTCAGTAACGGTTGCGTTTAGCAATGAACCCACTTTAGCCGGCGGGCGTTACCAGGGTGTGACGAAGGTATGTAGCAACCCGTCATCGGATTCGTCGGTCATCTCCAAGATGGGCGGCTCTACGATGCGACGCGCAGCGCGCGCAAGTTGTCGCGGAAATGCTTGCGACGAGTGTCGGTTGCGTGCCGGTTATAGAGTTGTTCAGCGACGGCGATAAGGGCATCCCGCAGCTGCAAAACACTCATGTCGGATGGTTGGTAGTTAATATCGAACAATGTGCATTTGGACCAATTCTCGGGTTCGATGAGCCGGCCCTGTTCCAGCAAAGTGGAATATAACGGCGTACCGGGAAACGGCGTTTGAATTGTCACCTGCACATCAAATAGATCGAGCTCGCCTGTGAAGTCGACGAGATCGTTAACTACTGAGGGTGTTTGGCCATCGAGCCCCAAGACGAAGCAGCCAATAACGCGAATTCCATGCGATTGAATGTTTCGTACGGCGGGTTTGTATTTTGTCCAGGCTTTATGTTTCCAATTGGCGTGCAATTCGATGCCATCTATATTGGTAATGGTTGGGCTTTCCAGTCCAATCAAAACTTCCTTGCAGCCGGCATCACTCATGAGTCTCAAGAGCCTGTCATCGTCACCAATTGAGACATCAGTTTCCGCAAACCAACGAACGCCGCGCGTTTTCAATTGCGGAAGCAGTTCATGCCAATATTCATGATTGATAAACGAATTATCGTCAGCGAACTCAATAAACGGCCGTTTCCATATACTGCAGATCGCGTCGATCTCAGACAAAACCCTGGACGCGGGCTTCTGCTTGTATCGGTTGGATATAAGAATCGAAGCCGCGCAAAAATTGCAGCGATGAGGGCAGCCGCGACTTGTTTGCACAAGCAAGCGATTGTAGCGGCTGGGCTCGAGCAATTCATAAGCGGGCATCGGTGAATCGGCGAGACTAAACTTGCTGAACTGGGCACCATAGAATTGCTGCAACTGTCCGCGTTCGGCGTCGGAAACCACGGTCGGCCAGATCGGCTCGCCTTCCCCTATAGCAACAGCATCAGCGTGTCGCGCTGCTTCCATAGGCAACACGGTGGCATGGGGGCCGCCAATTATTACGGGGACACCCGCGGCGCGATAGCGGTCGGCAAGCTCGTAAGCCTCAGCAATCTGAGCGCTGTAACTGGATATCCCGACGAAATCGAACTCGCCTGGCAAACCATTCACGGTTCTAATGTCGGGCACCTCCAAATACGTTACTTGGTGGTGGGGCGGCGTCAACCCGGCCAGAGTCAAAAGCGCCAGACTGGGCATCGAAGCGATCGCCTTGCCGCGATCGAGAAACCCAGGCAAACTCAGTCCCATCGCAGCGAGCTCTTTGTCGGCACATTGAATACCGTTCATAGCAATCAGACCAATTTTCATCGCAGCGCTCCTTGGACGAGAGCAAACAGGAAAAGCGCCGTGCCGCCGACGGCAGTAGACACCGGAATGAAAAACAATTGTCGAAATGATTGACGGAAAGCAGCGAGGAAGCAGACTGTAGGCATCGAGGCTTGGGCAAGGACAAGCAGCAAGGAAGGCAACTGGAGGCTCGCCGCGTTAAGGTTGGCTTCACGCACGGTCACGACAAACGCCAGATTAAGAAACGCGATTCCAAAGAAGGAAACGTGCCCCAGACGAAGTAGTCGGCGCGGCCATGAATCGTAACCGCCGAGCCAGTCCGGCTTGTGAAAAAGCAATCCCATCGGGATGCCGCTGAGCAGACCAAGAAGGATCCCTGCCCAAGCGGCGATCAGGTTATTTGTGAGCATGATTTTTGAGAGAAACTGAGTGTGGTGCGCAGTAACACTCACATTGTCGTCGGATGCAGATGAGATACAAAGCTCAAAAGATCAGTTTACAAACCGTTCCAGTCACATGGCCAGGAATTGTGCATGAATCCGCTTGCCAGCGCACCAAACGTTTCGACGATGCGTCTTAGCGCACACTTGTGCTCAGACCCGTCCTTCTCAGGAGAACCTAACAATGAAAAAACTGTTAGTCGCCGGATTAATCGCCTTGAGTTGCCTACCGATGCTTCCTGCGAATTCGGCAATCGTAACTCGGCGCGCAGTGATACTGCCCGGTAGGAGCGTTATGCTCCATCGTCCGTTGGTTGTTCACCATCGTCGGTTCTTGCGCACGCGCCGGTTCATGGTAGCGCCGCGTAGAAGGGTGATGATAGTCAGGTAGATGTTCAGCGGCGCCTCCCACACGGCTCGGCAGAGCAAAAAAACATTTTGCTCTGCCGATTACTACATGACGTTAGTCGATCGACCAGACTTCGAAAAAGTCCTCGCCGACTTCGCTGATAAACCGCGAGGGGCGCTGAATGACGGACATACGAGTATAGTCGCTCTCGATGAGTGGGTAGCAGACATACAACTCGTCTTTGGCGCGGGTGACGGCGACGTAAAAGAGCCGGCGTTCTTCTTCGATGGCCGTCTGGTCGCGCAGCGAACGAGCTGAGGGAAACTTGGCGTCGGCTGCCCATACCACGAACACCGCCTGCCACTCCAACCCCTTCGCTTGATGGATAGAGGTGAGCACTATATGATCGCTTTCTTCCTCGACATCGACGGCGTCTTGTCCTGCGGGCCCATCAGGGACGCCAAAACGCTCCGAGCCGATCAACGACAGCTCGGATAGGAAATTTTGCACATCGTCGAACCTTGCGGCGTAGTTGGCCAGTTGATGCAAGTCTTCGAGGCGTGAATCGGCGTTCTCATAGGTGGTGCGCAGATATTCGGAATAACCGCTGGCAAGAATCAGTTCGATTTGCGCTGACGGTTTGTTTTTCATTTCGTCGCTGCCAAGCTGCAAAAGCAACGCAACAAACGATCGCCATGCTTCAATCGCGCGCGGCTTGGCACGGAAATCATCGCGCGCGATCATCTTGAGCGGCTCATCAGCCGCTGCAATGCATTCCCAAATGCGATGCGCCGTGGTGCGCCCGATGCTTGGCACCAACTTCAAGATGCGCTTCCACGCGGCCTCATCTTTCGGGTTGATGATTATGCGAAGATGCGCAATTAGATCTTTGATGTGCGCTTGCTCGAAAAAACGCATGCCCGATCGAATCGAATAGGGGATACCGCGGCGCGTAAGTTCCAGTTGCAATTCCAGGGACTGCCAATGACTGCGGTACAGAACCGCCAGTTCGGACAAAGGCGCACCCTGATCGTGCAATTCCAAGATGCGACTGCAGACAAACGCCGCCTGCTCGTCGACATTTGCCAGTGGCACCAGTGCAGGCTTTTCGCCTGCACTGACACGCATCGCATGAAGATTTTTGGGAAATTGTTTGACGTTGTTGCTGATGGAGCGATTCGCCAAAGCAAGAATTTCCGGACGCGAACGGTAGTTATTTTCCAGTTTCAGTTGCTTGGCGTCAGGATAACGCTCGGAAAAGCGATAGATGTTTTCGAAGTTGGCGCCGCGCCAACCGTAAATCGATTGAGCATCGTCTCCAACAACCATGATATTCCGGTGTTCCGTCGCCATCAGATCTACAATGTCTGATTGCAGTTTGTTTGTATCCTGATATTCATCGACGAGAACATGCTGGAAGTGCTGCGACCACGTTTGCAGCACATCTTTGGACTCTACCATGGCGCGTTTCCAGTTGACGAGGAGGTCGTCGTAATCCATGGCATTGGCAGCCACCTTGCGGCGCTGGTAAATCTGCAATACCTGTTCGATTTGTTCTGCAAGCGGAAGAAGATCTTGAAACTGCGAACCAAGGAGGTCGCGCCAGGCCACATCTTTGTTGACGGCAAGACTATGCAAGTCCTGAAGCAATGCCGGCTTCGGAAAGCGCTTGTTCTTCAGATCTATTTTTGCTTCCTCGAGCGAAGCTTCGATAATATCCTTGGCGTCTTCGCTGTCGAGAATGCTGAAATTAGGTTGGTATCCGATCACTTCCGCGCAACGGCGTAATATGCGATTGCCCATAGAGTGAAACGTCCCACCCCATATCCGCTTCACATCCGTCTTTACGAGCAAATCGACACGCTGCAACATTTCACGAGCAGCTTTGTTGGTGAACGTGACGAGCAAAATGCGATCGGGAGCGATGCCTGTTTCAATCAAACGAGCAACGCGATAAGTGACGGCACGAGTTTTACCGGAGCCGGCTCCGGCAATTACGAGCGTCGGTCCGTTTTCCGCGGTGACCACCTCGTATTGCTGGGCGTCCAGCTCCTTTTCGTAGTTAATTCGAAACTGAACGCCTTCGGCACGTTTGATGGTGTACCGTTTCGTCACCTAGTTTTTCTCTTCGATTTCTTTGATGCGTGCTTCGAGAAGCTTCATTTCCACCGGACGGTTGAGAAGCTTGAGCAATTGCGCGTAATAACGAAGAGTGCCGAGCAGCTCAGGATGCTTGTCACCATAGATTTTTGATTTAAGATCAATGGCGCGTTTGTAGTGCTTCTCGGCAATCGGATACATGCGGCGCGCACTGTACAGTATTGCCAGATTGTGCTCGTTGAGTGCGACGTCGGGATGCTCCTCGCCGAGGTTGCGTTTTTTGATTTCGAGCGACCGCGTGTAGAGCGGCTCAGCCATGGTGTACTTGCCCTGCGTGTGATAGACAGCGGCAAGATTGTTGAGGCTGAGAGCGAGCCGGGCGTCATTTTCGCCGAAAGACTCGGCTTCCTTGAGAGCGTCGAGAAAGTGCACTTCGGCTTGGGCTACGCGTCCGTTGGCGTAAGCTTCATTGCCGGCTTCCACCGTTTGTTTCCACGTGTCGTTCACGGCTGTTCTCCTTCACGATGCCATTATGTACCAGGCGGGCGAATTTTCCCATGAATTGAAACGCTGCTTTGCAAGGCGATGCCGTTCCTCTATGAGTTGCCGGGAAGCGCGGGCAGCGGCTTGGGCGCGGTGTACGGCGCAGCAATGAAGTCGACTGACGGCCGCCGGCGCGCGTCCTGCGGATAGAGATTCATGAGCAACAGCACATCTTCGGGCATGTCGGTAGACACGGCGAATCCAAACTCGCGCAGTTCTTCAATGGAAATCGGATAGTCCTGTGTCCAACGACCGGCGGTGAGCGTTTTGCTGAGCGTCTCCGCACGCTGCTCGTCCATGCGTTTGCTCAGCAATTTTTTAAGCAGCATCTCCATCTGTCGCACCGCTTTCTTTGCCTGATCGACGAGCAAAAACGTGTTGTCCGCCATTTGCTCTGGCGTTTTCCGCTCGGACACGGAGATAATTGCCGCAGCAGGAAACTGACCAATTACCGGGTCGAGCGCGCCAAGAATTGCATCCGGGCACATCACGAGCTCATCTGCGGCAAACGCCAGCAATGTGCCGCCGGACATCGCATAGTGCGGCACGAACACCGTCACCTTCGCTTTATGTCGCGTCAACGCATGAGCGACTTGCTCGGATGCAAGATTCAAGCCGGCAGGTGTGTGCAGAATGATGTCGATTGGCATGTCGTCTGGCGTCAGCCTGATCGCTCGCAACACGGACTCCGAGTCGTGAATGTCAAGAAACTGCATCATCGGAAATCCGAGGAAGTTGACTACCTCTTTGCGATGAATGAGCGCAATCACACGCGACTTGCGAGTCTGCTCCAGGTGACGAAACGATGCTTCGCGAGCTTTCTTGACCATGCGGTGCTTCAATGCAGGCTGCAGAATCAAGTAGCCGAAAATGATCCAATTCAGCGAATTGAGCGCTCCTTGAAAGTTTCCCCAGTTCATCTTTCGCCCTCAGTACGGCATGTATTCATCGGGATGCCATTCGCGATAATCTTGCTTCTGGACAAGCTTTACCAGTATAAATCCGGTCAAGAACCCACCGATGTGAGCGAAGAAAGCGACGTTTTCCGCTGCCGTCTTCGCAACCGTCGAGTTTAACGAAATCAGTCCGGTGAAAGCTTGCGTGACAAACCAGAAGCCTAAGTAAAAATAAGCAGGAATATTAATGAACCACGGGATGAACCCGATGGGAATCAGGGTCATCACTTTCGCAGACGGAAACAGCATTGCATAAGCGCCAAGCACGCCGGCAATCGCACCGGAGGCTCCGATTGTCGGCTGCAGCTGACCGGGCTCCATGAAAACCTGGGTCAACGCGGCGACGATGCCGCAGAAGATGTAAAACACGAGATAGGGTATGTGCCCAAGACGATCTTCTATGTTGTCGCCAAAAATAAATAGCGCCCACATGTTGCTAATCAGATGGAACCAGCCGCCGTGCAAAAACATGGAAGTGAATAGCGAATACATCTCTTCGGGCGCAGTCGGATAATGAATGAAGTAATATGGCGTGACGCCGAAATGTTTCACGAATGCGGACAGCTCGTGCGAATCCATTGACAGTTCGCCCAAGAAGACAATAACGTTTATCAGGATGAGAATCCAATTGACGATCGGCGCCGTGCGCGACGGATTATTATCTTGGATTGGAAACATGCCGATAGTTTAGCAGGGGCGGCGCAACGTCCGCCCATTGCTCCTGTAAACTAGTACCGACCTCTTCGGTGGCTACTATGACAGGCTGGCAATTCTGGATCGACCGCGGCGGAACATTTACCGACGTGGTGGCGAAGTCCCCCGACGGCGAGCTTGTCGTTCACAAGTTGCTGTCGGAGAATCCAGAGCATTATGCCGATGCGACACTTCAGGGTATTCGTGATGTGCTCGCGGTACCGTCAGGGAAAACCATCCCCGCAGGACTAATCGACACCGTGCGCATGGGCACCACTATCGCCACCAATGCCCTGTTGGAACGTAAAGGCGCACGTACGGTGCTGTTGACGACGCGCGGCTTTCGCGACGCATTGCGCATCGGCTATCAGAACAGACCGAAGATTTTTGCACTCAAGATCGAGCGCCCCGACATGCTCTACGAGAGGGTCATTGAAGTCGATGAACGCGTCGACGCGGAGGGAAACATCCTCGTCCCTTTGGATACGAGCGCAGTCACACCGGCACTGCAGCAAGCGCTCAACGAAGGCATAAGCTCTTGCGCGATTTTGCTGATGCATGGCTATAGATATCCGGAGCACGAACGTCAACTCGAACAACTAGTGCTTTCGCTCGGCTTTCGACAAGTCTCCGTCTCACACAAAGTGATACCACTCATGAAATTCGTCAGCCGTGGTGATACCACCATGGTGGACGCGTATCTATCACCGGTGCTACGCGCGTATGTAGATCGATTGTCCAAAGACCTTTTCGATACCAGACTATTCTTCATGCAATCAAACGGCGGCCTCGCAGACGCCAACCACTTCGGCGGCAAAGACAGCATTCTCTCCGGGCCCGCAGGCGGCATCATCGGCGCGGTAAAAACCGCCCTCGCGGCAGGCGAACATGAGGTGTTAACTTTCGACATGGGCGGCACTTCGACGGACGTCGCACATTATGCCGGTGAGTTCGAGAGATCGAATGAAACGGAAATCGCCGGCGTCAGATTGCGCGCCCCCATGCTCTCGATTCATACCGTCGCCGCCGGCGGCGGATCAATCTTGTTTTTCGATGGATCGCGGTTTCGCGTCGGACCAGACTCGGCAGGTGCCAACCCAGGACCGGCCTGTTATCGACGGGGAGGTCCACTGACGGTTACCGATTGCAATGTCATGCTGGGCAGAATCCAACCGGAGTTTTTGCCAAAGGTTTTCGGACCCAACGCCGATCAAGCATTGGACACACAAATCGTCAGATCAAAATTTGCTCAACTCGTAGAACGAATAAACGGCGTCTCAGGCAAGCGAATGTCTGCGGAGGAGGTTGCTTCCGGCTTTCTATCTATTGCCGTCGACAAAATGGCAACAGCAATCAAGCAGGTGTCAACGCAAAAGGGACACGATCCGACTCACTATGCTCTCGTGTGTTTCGGGGGTGCAGGTGGGCAGCACGCGTGCATGATTGCCGAATCGCTTGGTATCAAACGCATTCTTTTGCATCCGCTTGCCGGGGTGCTGTCGGCCTATGGAATGGGACTGGCCGATATAACGGTGATAAAAGAAAGTTCGATAGAAGAAGTTCTTTCCAGCGAAGCGGTAGGGCGCACGACGCAGCTGTTATCGAAATTGGAAACTGACGCAGTCGAAGATCTGCAACAGCAGGTGAACGCGGATACGCACGTGGACGTGATCAAGCAGGCACATCTTCGCTATGAAGGAACGGACTTTTCGCTGCCGGTCATGTGGTCGACACCCGAACATATGGCCACGGAATTCGCCACCACGCAACAGACGCGATATGGATTTACGCAGCCAGACAAGAAGTTGATTATCGAGCGAGTGGCGGTGGAAATCGTGGGCCGTTCGGACAGCGGGCTCACGCCCGCCGCTACAATTATCAGCGGACGCAATCCACAAACCAACCACCGTAACGGCGGGCGTGAGTCCGCTTCGGCAACAGTCGACTTTTACTGTAACGGCGAAAAGCACAAAGGCGCCCTCTATCATCGTTCGGATCTAGAGGTTGGAACGACGTTCGCCGGCCCCGCCATCGTGGTGGAACCGACATCAACTACCATCGTGGAGCCGGGCTGGTCGGCAAGTGTGTTGGAGGATGGAAGTTTGCGATTGGAGCACCAAAGAGGAGCAGGCAAGATGCCTGCGATCCCAGTCACAGGAGCCGTAGCCGATCCAATCTTGCTGGAAGTATTCAACAACTTGTTCATGTTCATTGCTGAACAGATGGGAATCACTCTCCAAAATACAAGTCACTCGGTGAACATCAAAGAGCGCTTGGATTTTTCTTGCGCGCTGTTCGACAGAGAAGGCAACCTGGTGGCAAACGCACCACACATGCCCGTGCATTTGGGCTCCATGGGCGAGAGCGTGCAGCAGCTAATCGATCAGGTCGGCACCGCTCTCGGTCCGGGAGATGTTTACGCGCTCAACGATCCATATCATGGTGGCACGCATTTACCGGATGTAACGGTAATTGCAGGTTACTTCCAGGGAGACTCGCGGCGGCCGGAATTTTTCGTCGCAACACGAGGACATCACGCCGATATCGGCGGTATCACTCCCGGGTCCATGCCTCCATTCAGCAAGACGGTTGATGACGAAGGCGTGTTGTTGAACATGGTGAAGGTGGCCGAGCGCGGACGAATCCTCGAGCCCAGCATCAGGGCATTACTACAGTCGGGGCCGCACCCGGCTCGCAATCCCAATCAAAATCTGGCTGATCTGACGGCGCAAATCGCAGCGGTGGAAAGCGGGCTCAAAGAAATCGATAGGGTGGTCGCCCGATACGGATTGCCGACTGTAAAACAGTACATGCAATACGTTCAAAACAATGCCGAGGAATCAGTTCGACGCCTCATAACCTCATTATCTAACGGTGAGTTCACAGCTACCATGGACAACGGCGCGCAAATAAAAGTGCACATAACGGTAGATCGCAAAAAACGTACGGCGCTTGTCGACTTTACCGGCACTTCCGCACAGACCAACGACAACTACAATGCACCGCGATCGATATGCAAGGCTGCGGTCCTTTACGTTTTCCGCACGCTTGTCGATGAAGATATTCCGATGAATGCCGGCTGCCTGAATCCGCTCGGAATCATCATTCCTGAAGGCAGCATTCTCAATCCAACCTACCCAGCAGCAGTGGTGGCAGGCAACGTGGAAACATCACAAGTAGTTGTCGACACGCTCTACGCCGCCCTTGGAAAACTGGCCGCATCCCAGGGGACGATGAACAATTTCACTTTCGGCAACGATAAGTATCAATACTATGAAACCGTATGTGGTGGCTCGGGTGCGGGCCCGACATTCGATGGAACGGATGCCGTTCAGACTCACATGACCAACTCGAGGCTCACCGATCCCGAAGTGCTCGAATGGCGTTTTCCGGTACTCGTAAAAGAATTCGCCATCCGTCGTGGCAGCGGCGGCAAGGGCAAGCACCACGGCGGCAATGGTTCCATAAGACGAATCGAGTTCCGCGAGCCGATGACCGCGTCGATTTTATCCAATCGGAGGCTAACCATCCCGTTCGGACTTTCGCACGGCCAAAACGCGCGTCCTGGGGCGAATTATGTCTTGCGTCCTGACGGCACGAAGGTGTACTTAACCGCGCGCGGAGAGACGCAAGTTTCCGCAGGCGATGTATTCGTCATCGAAACACCGGGCGGCGGTGGTTTCGGCCCGCCATGACCGATCGCATTCACATCGCCGGAATATATTTCTTCGGCTATGCCGGACTCAACCTCGATGCGGTGAAGATATCGCTTCCACTAAAGGAAGGGGACGTTTTCGGCGACTACTCGGAATTCCCAAAAGTTCAATCAAAGATCAAAGGCAGCGTTAAGGATGCCTTAGGTTGCGCATCCACTGATGAAGCTTTGATCATCGTCGGCGGAAAACACATCGTTTTCATCGGGTTACCAGGCAGTTCGAATGTTCCCATAGCGGTTCGCCCGGAGCCTCTGGGCAAAGACACGGCGGTCACCGACGAGGCGCGCGAGCTCTATAAGAAAACAATGCTTGCCAATCTTGAAAGAGTGACCACACCCTCGGACGAAAATGACCACATATATTTCGAGTTGCGCGACACATTAAAGCACTTCGCTGAAAAATCTAGTTCTAACCTTGTGGCGACACTGTCCTGTTGCGCGAACGCGGAGGACAGGGCAGTTGCTGCGTACGGTCTGGGCTTGTCCGCCCGTACGAGGGAAGATATAGATGCACTGGCGTTGGCCTGCAATGATTGCAATGAAGCTGTCCGCAATAACGCTATTCGCGCGATAGGCACACTGATCGATACAGCGGCGGAGCTGACAAAAGTAATACCGCATGAGCCGTTCGTGCGGCTGATGAATTCGCCAATTTGGACAGATCGCAATAAGGCAGTATATGCACTCGAAGGTCTGACAAAACAACCAAACGCAGCATTGTTCGCTGACCTCGATCGTCTTGCTCGTACTTCCTTGTTAGAAATGACAATTTGGCCCGCAATGTACGCTTCTAGTGCACAACTGCTTCTCAACAGAATCGCTGATGCCTCAAAGACTTAGTATCGAGCTCCGGCAGAGCTTGCCGGCTGCTCGGGCATGCCAGCAAACAGAAGCAGAGGAACAGCGTAATGGACCTAACGACCTAACACCTAGTGCAGAGGAGGTAGTTTATGTCTGAGAAGAAAACAACCTGGAAGCCGCATGAGGTTCATGGTGAGCTGAGCACAGCAAAGAAAGATGATTTGCCGGAAAGCGCCTTCGCCTTTCCGAAGCAACGCAAGGAGCCTTTGACGGACGCCAGTCACGTGCGCAACGCCATCGCGCGTTTCGACCAAGTGAAAGATGTCTCTGATGAGGATCGCGACTTGGCGTTCCACAACATCGAGAAAGCAGCCGATCATTATGGTGTCGACCTCAAGGAAAACAATTGGCACGAGCTGGGCAAACATCCACACTGAGAGTGCACACCAACAGCAAGGCAAAAATGGGGCGATGCTAGGCGTCGCCCCATTTACTGCGTGTATCAATCTCATGCTGAGCTGCCGGCCAATTGGGATGAGCTTGCGATCTCAAAACACTCGGCTGAGCTTCGATAGCAAGGCGGAACGCCCATGTAGATCGCACGTCAGCCGTCTAGTTGTCTATCTGGGGGACCGATGCCTACAAGTTCCGACAAGCCTGCGGTTGAAGCACCTCGGACGCGTGATGTGAAGCGGGAAAAAAACCCGCTAAAGAGATTTTTCAAGTTGCTGGGTCCCGGCCTTATCACGGGCGCGTCCGACGATGACCCGTCGGGCATCGGCACTTATTCGCAAGCCGGTGCTCAGTTCGGTTTCTCAATGTTGTGGATGGCGTGGGTGACGTATCCTCTAATGGCCACGGTGCAATACATTTGCGCCAAAATCGGACTAGTAACCGGCGTCGGCTTGTCCGGCGTGTTACGTAAGCACTATCCGCGGCCGGTGCTGTGGGTATGTGTCGCGTTGCTGGCAATTGCAAACACAATCAACGTCGGAGCGGATTTGGGCGCCATGGCCGCGTCAGTTCATTTGCTGGTTCCTTCGATACCAGCTATGGCGGTCTTATTTCCAATCGCAGCAGTTTTCGTGCTGGTGCTGGTATTCGGCTCGTACCAAAACATCGTCAGGATTTTCAAATGGCTAACGCTGAGTTTATTTGCATATGTCCTAGCGGCATTTTTTACTCATCCGAATTGGTCCATGGTATTGCACCACACATTTATTCCTGATATTCGCTTCAACAAAGATTATCTCGCTATGTATGTCGGTTTGCTCGGCACCACAATTTCGCCATATTTGTTTTTCTGGCAAACCTCTGCTGAGGTCGAAGAGGAACGCGCCGCCGGATACAAATATTGGCAGCGCCTCGGCGCAAGCGATGACGATCTGAAATACGCTGCCGCGGATGTGAACACGGGAATGTTCTTCTCGAATTTGGTGATGTACTTCATCATACTCACTACCGGCGCTACGCTTTTCACTGCGGGTCAGCATCAAATCGCCAGCGCCGACCAGGCCGCCATGGCACTCAAACCACTAGCTGGTCCTTTCGCAGAGGTTCTCTTCGCGATTGGCATTATCGGAACCGGATTTTTGGCCGTTCCCGTGCTGGTTGGCTCATGCGCGTACGCGCTATCTACGGTTTTCGGATGGCGCCGCGGGCTGTATGAAAAGTGGTACCGCGCCAAGCAGTTTTACGGAGTAATCGTTGTCGCATTCTTTATTGGAATGGGACTCAACTTCTTCCATGTCAATGCAATGGCCGCTCTTTTTTGGACAGCAGTCATAAATGGTGTTTTGGCGCCACCATTGCTCGTGATGATCATGTTAATCTCCAACAACCGGAAGATCATGGGAAACCGCGTCAATTCCACATTGGTGAACGTGCTAGGTTGGATTACGACCGTTGCAATGACGGTGGCGGCCGTGGGGTTGATCGTAACAAGTATCTGATATGATCGGCGGATGAGTCACCATCCGGTTGCAACAAACCAAGAGCGCCAGATTGGCGGCGCCGAAACCGTCGGGTTTGTTAGCGCGCATTTGAAACCAGGCGCCACCATTTTGGACGTGGGTTGCGGCGATGGTACACTCGCTAAGCTGTTGATTGACAACGGCTTCAAAGTTACGGGCGTAGATCGCAACGAAGAAGCAATCGAAAAAGCCAAGGCGCTCGGCGTTCCAGCCGTGGCTGCGGATTTCCTGCAATATCAATCTCCGTCGACGTTCGATGCATTGCTGTTCTCCCGTTCACTCCATCATATACATCCGATAGAATCCGCTGTCGACCACGCGCTCAAGCTCCTCAAAGACGGCGGCTTGTTGATGCTGGAAGATTTCGGCGCTGAATTGATGGATGCTCCGTCTGCGATTTGGTTTTACGGATTGAAGTCGCTCCTTGCATGTGCGACGGACAACGCCAAATCGCACGGACCCAAACTGGACGACGGCCAAATTCCGTCGGACCCGGTGCAAAGCTGGCGAGATCATCATTTTAAAAATCACGACGTCATCGAATCCGGCATTATGCTACCCGTTCTCGAAAAGAAGTTTGAACTTGTGCATCGGGCATCCGTGCCGTATCTCTATAGGTATTTTCTCGACGACATTTCGAGCGAACAGGCGCAGCGACTGCTCAAATGGGAAGAGCAACTGTGTAAAGCGCGCGCAATCGCGACAATCGGAATTCGCTTTGTCGGGAAAAAGAATTCGACAAGCTGATACAGTGAAATGAGGGGATTCCTATTCTCGTGAGGGTTGCTTTGCGTTTATCTCATCCATTGCCAATTGCCTACTCTGCCATCATTGCATTGGCAGCTCAGCCGCAAGTATCGGCCGATAGCGTGAAACCGACCGACAACTTTAAGCAAGACGTCGGCGGACAACACGCGAGGCACTACATCTTCGAGGGCCGCACCATCAGCGAGCAAGAGCGCCAAGCTCTCGAGATTTACAACTCAGCGACGATGGATCTGCAGATGGGCCGCTGGCAGCAGGCAAACGATAAGCTCATCCAGGCATTGGCACTGGCGCCGAATCTTTATCAGGCGCACTCGAATCACGCGATTGTGCTTTCACGCTTGGGAAGACTCGACGAGGCGAAGGCAGAAGCTGAGACAGCCGCGCGCCTCGGCCCTGACAAACCGGAGCCGTTAGTCGCCAAAGCTGCCGTCGATCAAGAACTTGGCAAATTGAACGAAGCAGCCGCACAATACGAGGCTTTTGTGCAAAAGTTTCCCAATCATCCGCTTACGGTTTATTTGCGGCCGATGATTTCACATCTGCGCGAAGAAGCGAAGAAGGAAAATGCCGTAAGCAGCGCGATGAAAGGCGCCGATAAGAATGCAGACGATTATTTTGAATACGCAACCTATGATGCGGTGGCTAAATTCCTGCCCAACAGATTTCCTTTGAAGGTGTTCGTCCCCACCGACGCGCAGTCTTCTGAGATCGCAGGGTATTCTCCGGAGTTTGGTTCGATACTGCACTCAGCGTTCGATGACTGGAGCAAGGCTTCCGGTGGCGTCTTGCGTTTTGGATTTGTCGACGATCGCGCTGATGCCGACATTGATTGTACGTGGACGAGCGACGCCTCAAAAGTCAGTCAGCCTGCAGAGGGTGGCGACGCACACGTTGTATACGACCCCATTAACGGCATTCGACATGCAAGCATAGTGCTGCTCACGAGGCATCCCCAAACAGGTTTGCCCAATAGCGCCAACTTGATGAAGGAAGTTTGTCTGCACGAGGTAGGACACAGCCTCGGGTTGATCGATCACAGCCCAAGTCCCGACGATGTAATGTATTGCTCGATGCCGGCCGATGATCGCGCCAGAGAATTATCAAAACGCGACGCCAACACGCTGATTCGTCTTTATCGCCCAGACGTGAAATTGGCAGACCGTTATCGCGGCGGCGAAGATCCTAACGACAAAGCTGCGTTGAATAATGCCGGCATCAAACTGGCTGCTTCTGGAGAATATCGGCAAGCTGTGGATAAGTTTGAAGCGGCGCTGAAGATCGACCCCAACTCCCAGGCGGCGAAACGGAATCTCTCCGCCTGCCTCAATAATGTGGCAATCGACGCCGCCCAAAACGGCAACTTGCCCGAGGCGTTGCGGTCTCTAAAGCGCGCGCTGGAGCTGGAAGGTGAGCATGGCAATCCAAAAACGCGGGCTTCCATTTTGAATAACCTGGCAATTATCTACGAAAAGATGGGAAAAGCGTCCGAAGCCGCCGCAGCGCGTGCCGCAGCCGTCAAGCTGCAGTGAACGTTACAACCCGTACCCCCACAGGTGATCAAAAATCACCCATCCCCCGGTGCCCGCCTCCCCAGTGCTGGGGATTACAGGGCCGGCGTGAATTGACAGAATGCCAATAGGTTGATGCTGGAGGTTCGATCATGTCCAAGCGTATTCTGATTGTTGAAGATAGCCGCACCTGCGCCGCCACACTCGCAAAGCTCGTCGAGTCTATAGGTTTTGAGCCCGACATCGCCGAAACCGGCGAGAAGGCTCTCAAAAGAGTCGAGTGTTACGATTACGCGCTGGTTTTGATGGATCTGCGGCTTCCTGGACGCGATGGCTTTGACATTGCTGCAACCATGCGGGCCCTGGGCAAGAAAGTTCCGATCATATCGGTGACGGCTTATCCCCTCGGCAGTGACGTCCAGCGCTGTGTTGATGCAGGCATAGACGATAGCATTTGCAAGGGCTATAGACGCGATGAGCTGCAACGAATCATCGGTCTGTGGGCGCATTCGGGCGATAGACCAAAGCAACTGCGCGTGAGCTGAAATGGGCACGGCGCGGCGCGCGCCCATTTCAGTACGTAAACCCACCCCCAGCGGTACGTAATTCCACCAGTTACAGATTAATGTACGGGCCTTACTCTGGGTGCATTCCTTGAAGGATACACCCCATGAGCACTTTAACGTCTATCCGCCTGGCAGTTCTGACCGCAGCCTCTCTGGTCGCCGTGTTTGGCGGCTCCGGAGCCGTGGCTGCGCCGCACGCCCCGTCGGTTGCGCCCCTGGCAGTGCCGGTAGCGCCCGCAGGCGCGACGCCCCGCGAATCGACGAAGCCGACAGTCACCTGCCACAAGCACAAGGGGTTTGCCCGCGTGGCCGCGGCAGCCATCTGCACGGAAGACCTGGCGACAATCTCCTTCCGCGAATATTCGGTGGATTGGTCTAACTGGCTTAAACAAGTAGCCGACAGCTGGAGCCAAGCCATGAGCGAACAGCGCGGAACCGGGCTCCAACCTTCGGGACCAATGTTTATTGAATTCACCTGCAAGCGCAACGGCACCGTGTCGGATGTCGTCATCGACCGCAGCTCGGGCGACCGCATGCTCGATGCCATTCAAGTCGGCACTCTGCTTCGCTGCACGCCGCTGCCCGCGTTTCCGGCGCAGTCGGTGAAAAAGGACGTCACCCTTCTGTGCATCTGGTCATACAACAAGACGATCAAGGTCGCCAAAGCGAAGCCGGCACGACACGACGACAAAGAAGTGGTGCGCGTCAGCATCAGCGGCGCTTCGCTCTAAACAACCAGATAGCAGCGATCAGCCGTTTTGTTGTACCGGCATGGCTTCCATTAGTTCCATAAAACCGGAACTCAGGGTTCTGCCACCATCAGCGGTGATAACGTCGCCGGTAATATAGCCGGCATCAGAGGAGCACAAGAAGGCGGCGATTTTCGCCACCTCGTCCAATCGGGCAAATCTATTCAGGGGAATAGCTTTCTTGATCATCGCTTGCGCTTTATCATTATCAAACAATAGGTTCTTGGACGCACCTTCAGTCATCATCACGCCCGGTGCCAGCGCGTTGACTCGAATGCCGTAGCGCGCCCATTCGGCAGCGAGCGTGCGCGTCATCGCCAGAACACCGGCCTTAGCCGATGCGGAATGCACCACCCCTGGTGCGCCGGTCCACGCGAAGGTGGCGATGATATTCAGAATCGCGCCGCTCTTTTGTTTGATCATTTGCCGTCCGACAGCACTCGAGCAATACCATGTTCCATTGAGAACGATGTTGATCACCGAATTCCATCCGTTGATCGAAAGCTTTTCGGATGGAACAACGAAATTGCCGGCAGCATTGTTGATCAGAATATCGATGGTGCCGAATTTTTCGAGCGACTTATCGACGAGCGCTTGCACCTGTTCGGGATCACGAACGTCGGTGACCAGCGGAAGAACATTCCCATCGGTTTCGCCTCGAATCTGCGCGGCGGCAGACTCGACGTTTTCCGCTTTGCGGCTGGCAATCACCAGATTGGCGCCACGTCGGGAAAGCTCTTGCGCCATCGCCTTGCCAAGTCCGGTGCCGCCACCGGTGATGATGCATGTTTTGCCGGTGAAATCCGATGGCATGATGGTCCCCTTTAGCCTTATGGAGCTGAAACATCATATCAGGGAATCCGCGGCATCCTGGTAGCACATGCGGTCTACCGAGTTACCAGCCTGAGCCTGGAGGTGCAGGTTAAGTATCCAGCGATGCAATGACAATATCGGCGATCGCAAGCAGCGTTTCACGATCGGGATTGACGCGCGCCATGACGCGAATTCCCTGCAAGCTGCTTGTCAGGAATTTGGCCAACTGCCGCAAGTCGCGCCGCGTGCCAATTTCGCCTTGCTGTCGCGCTGCGACGAGCGCATCTAAAAATGCGGCCTCAATACGCTTGAGCGACGCCTTCAGATGTTGTTCGGCTTCGCTGTCGTGCGGTCCTACCTCAACAGCAGAATTCGTCAGGAAGCATCCGTGGCGATCGCGATCCTGCACGGCGCGCTGAACTTCGCCGCGGATATAGTCCTCGATAGTTTTGCGGGCGGATCCCGGACTGTGCAACACCGCCACGACACCGGAAACGACGGTCTGATCGTAGTACTCGATGGCGGCTAGAAAGAGTGCGCGTTTATCGCTGAAGGTGCCGTAGAGGCTGCCGCGGTTGATGCCCATCTGTTCGACGAGATCCTGCACAGAAGTGGCTTCGTAGCCCTTGTGCCAGAAGATCTCCATGGCTCGGCTTAAGACTTCAAGCTCGTCGAATTCCTTTTTTCGCGGCATACAGGCGACCTCTTTTCTACTTTATAGCAATTTTGGAACGATCAATCAATAAAACAAGCGGGCTTCCGCCCGCCGCTACCACAAGAGCGGGCTTCCGCCCGCCGCTACGGATGAGAATGCGGCTTACGCCCACCGCTACCACGGGAATACGATATGATATGCACCAGATTGCTAACAGAGCATTTTCGGTGAAACGGGCGGCGCGATGCACCGCCCCTACGAATCGAGAGCAAGGCGCGGCTTTGAGATGAGAGACTACTTACTTTTCTACGTAAATGGAAAGGAACATCGCGTCTCCGGCGACAGCGCATTCATGCCGCTTTCGTCGTACCTGCGCTATGAGCAGGGTGCCACCGGCACGAAGGTGGTCTGCGAAGAAGGCGATTGCGGCGCCTGCTCGGTAATTCTCGGTCGCGTGGAGATTGTCGCACCGGAAAACAACGGCGCCACCAAAAGCGACATCCAATATCGCGTCGTAAATTCTTGCATTCAATTTCTCTACCAACTCGACTGTACGCACGTCGTCACGATCGAAGGACTTAAATACTCCGGCAAATTAAATCCGGTGCAAGAGGCGATGGTGGCATGTCACGGCGCTCAATGCGGCTATTGCACGCCCGGGTTCGTGGTGGCAATGTGCGCGATGTTCGATCAAAAGCCTTGCACGAAAGAGCAGGACGTAAAAGACGGACTGATCGGCAACCTCTGTCGCTGCACGGGCTACGAACCGATCATCAAAGCGGGCATGTCCGTGGATGCAGACCACCTGCTGAAGCTGCACGAGTTGTACCCCTCCAAAGAGATGTTGCGCGCCTTTTCCGAACACAGCAAAAACGCCGTGCTGATCGGCACGGAAGAACACACATTCTTCAACCCGACTGATCTCGACTCCGCAGTGAAATTCAAAGGAGAACGTCCTGGTACGGTGATTGTCGCGGGTGGCACGGATGTTTGTGTGTATTGGAATAAACGCGGGATGGAACCGCGCAACCTGATGAGCGTTTCTCATTTGCCTGGGCTGCGTGAACTCACGCTCAGCCACAACGAGCTGGTCGTCGGTGCTCGGACAACATTGTCGGAGCTAGAAGACTTCACGCGAGATACTTTGCCCGAATTGCACAAGATGTTATGGCTGTTCGGCTCGCCGCAGATTCGTAACGCCGGAACACTAGCGGGCAACATAGCCAACGCGTCGCCGATTGCCGATACGTTGCCGTTCTTGCACGTGATTGAAGCGGAGATCGAGCTATTCGGCACGAAGGGCTCTCGCCGCGTCAACATCAACAAGTTCTACCAAGGCTATAAGCAGCTCGATATGTCCGCCGACGAAATGATCACGCAAATCATTATTCCCTTGCCGGCACCGGAGGAGATCGTGAAACTATACAAAGTTTCCCGGCGGCAGAATCTGGATATCTCTTCATTTACGGCAGCGTTTAGGCTAAAACTATCGGCAGGTAAGATCGAACGAATCAGCATCGCCTATGGTGGCGTGGCGCCTGTGATCGTTCGCCTGCGGAAAACCGAAGATTTCCTCGCGGGAAAACCGCTGGAGCTGGACATTCTCGAGGAAGCGGGCGATATTGCTGTTTCCGAAATCAGTCCCATATCCGACGTCCGCGGGTCCAGCGATTTCCGCAACACCCTGGCCGCCAATATTCTGAAGAAGCTGTATTTCGAGACGAAGACAGCCGAGGTGACGGCATGAGTGTGGTGGGCAAGAACATACCGCATGATTCAGCCGCGGGTCACGTCTCGGGCGAGTCGATCTACATCGACGACATGCCGCCGGCGAAAAACGAACTCCTCGTCGATTTCTACTGGGCAAAGGTAGCCCACGGACGAATCAAGTCGCTGGATTTTAGCGATGCTGCCAAAGTGCCGGGCGTGGCCGCATTATTCACACACAAGGACCTCGACGGCGAAAACAGGTTTGGCCCCATTACTAAGGATGAAATCCTGCTGGTAGAGGACAGCATCGAATTCATGGGGCATCCGATTGTGGTAATCGCCGCGGAATCTCGCAAAGCGATCAAACAGGCGAAGCGCGCCATCAAGTGTGACGTCGAACCATTGAAACCGGTTTTGACGATAGACGAAGCAAAAGCAAACAAATTGTTTCTAGAACCGCGTCGCAGAATCAAGCGCGGCGATGTAGAGGCGGCATTCAAAGGCGCCGATCATATACTCGAAGGCGTCTGGTACAACAACGGACAGGACCATTTCTATCTTGAAGGACAAGCGGCAATTGTTTATCCTGGTGAACACAATCAGTTGGTTGTTCACTCGTCTACCCAAAACCCCACTGAAGTGCAAGAGGTCATAGCGCACGTTCTCGGATTACGGGCCAACCAGGTGATCTGTATCACAAAGCGCATGGGCGGTGGTTTTGGAGGTAAAGAATGCCAGGCCACGCATCCGGCGGCCATAGCTGCTTTGGTGGCATTGAAAACAAAACGTCCGGCGCGCATCGTTTATAACAAAGATGACGACATGCAAATCACGGGCAAACGGCATCCGTTTCAAAACGACTACAAAGTTGGCTTCATGAATGACGGACGTATTGTCGGTCTGAAGGCAGATCTATTTTCGGATGGCGGAGCAGCTCATGATTTGTCGCTCGCCGTAATGAGCCGCGCGATGACGCACGTTGACAATGCGTATTACATCGCCAATGCCGACATCACCGGACACGTGTGCAAGACTCACTTTCCCCCGAATACGGCTTTCCGGGGATTCGGCGGCCCGCAAGGCATCGCGACGATGGAAAACATCATCGAAGAGATCGCCATTACGCTGAAAAAAGATCCGCTTGATGTGAGACGAATAAATTTATACGGCGATAACGATCGCAACATTACGCCCTATGGACAAATCGTCTATCACAACAACTTGCCGCAAATATTCAATGAGTTGGAATTGTCTTCCACATATCGCAAGCGGCGCGCCGAGATAGATGAGTTCAACAAGAAGTCGCCGACCCATCTAAAGGGAATAGCCTTCACCGCAGTCAAGTTCGGAATTTCGTTCAACACGAAGTTTCTCAACCAGGCTAATGCTCTGGTAAACATTTACTTGGACGGAACAATTCAAGTTTCCACGGGCGCCACCGAAATGGGGCAGGGCGTCAACACAAACATCAAGCAGCTAGTTGCCGGCGAATTCGACATCGATGCCGAGGACGTTATTGTAATGGCGACAAGCACGGAAAAAAACAACAACACCTCGGCGACGGCAGCCAGCAGCGCAACTGATCTCAACGGCAGCGCCGCGGTAAATGCGTGCCGCCAGATTCGAGAACGTTTGACCGAGTTTGCCGCTCGCCACATCGCCTCGAAACTGGACGATATTCAAGCAAGTCCGACGACAATTGTTTTTGAAAACGGGGCTGTGTATGACCAACGGCGACCTGAGCTCAAACTACAATGGAAGGAGCTGATCATCCTTGCTTATAGAGATCGCATCAGCTTGGGCGAGCGCGGATTCTATGCAACGCAAGGTATCGATTGGACGCCGGAAGCAGGCCCTGAAAAAACCGCCTCCGGCAATCCATTTTTGTATTACACGATGGGCGGCGCGGTCAGTGAAGTGCTGATCGATCGATTCACCGGTGATGTTCGCGTAGAACGCGTCGATATGCTCGTCGACATCGGCAAGCCGATCAACCCGGGCATCGCTCGCGGACAGATTACCGGCGCTTTCATTCAAGGCATGGGTTGGGTAACCACAGAAGAACTCCTCTACAAAGACAGCGGCGAATTGATGTCCCATTCCCCGACGACTTACAAAATTCCCAACATCCAGGACACACCTCCCATTTTCAACGTCAACACTTACGACTTCGACAATACGGTAAACGTGAAAGGAAGCAAGGCCGCCGGCGAGCCTCCTTTGTGTCTGGGGCTGTCAGTGTGGGCCGCGATCAAGAATGCGCTTTCCTATGTTTCTGCAGGGGAAATCCCAAAACTGCGCTTACCGGCGACGAACGAAGAAGTGCTGAAGCACTTGACGTTATTTTCCACCAAGAAAAAGTCCGCCACCGCACCTCTCCCCTCATAACGCCTGACTGATTGTAAGGGCAGGCATAAGCCCGCTGATCGCAGACAAACCAATCTCACCAATGGACGACGCCGAATACTACGAACACGTCAATAACCTGATCGCAGATAAAATTCCATTTGTCTGCGTAATTATGGTCGATGCAAACGGCAGCATTCCTCAGGAGATTGGAACGAAGATGCTGGTTACCGGCGGCGGCCTATACTTCGGCACGGTGGGCGGAGGCAAAGTAGAGAAGAAGGCGATCGAAGAAGCCCAGCAACTGCTGAGCAACAATACTGCCAAAAGTACGCATTTCGTCAACTGGAGCCTGTCACGAGACGTCGGCATGACCTGCGGCGGCGCGGTGAAATTGTATTTCGAAACACACAACCACAACCGTTGGAATATCGTCGTCTTCGGTGCTGGACACATCGCAAACGCATTGATCAATCTCTTGATCAAACTGGAATGCACACTTACCTGTATTGATCCCCGGCAAGAATGGCTGGACAAATTGCCGGATTCGCCCAAACTCACTAAAGTTCTAGCGGAGGATATGCCCGCGCAAGTGTCTTCATTGCCCGACGACGCATTCGTGACGCTCATGACGATGGGTCATTCCTCGGACAAACCGATTCTTCTCGAAATTCTTCGACAGAAGCGCGAATTTGCATATCTGGGCGTCATCGGCAGCGCAGCCAAAGCGGCGCGGCTTTACAAAGACATCGAAGAGGCAGGCTTGCCCTCGAGCCTTCGCGAGTCATTTTATTGCCCCATGGGTCTAGAACTCGGTTCAAATCATCCGCAAGAAATAGCCATCAGCATAGTGGCCCAACTTCTTCAAGTCCGCGACCGGGCATTGCAACCGTGATTTCAGCTGTCAGTCCGTCCTAAACTTCTGGCTTTACTCCAGTCGCTGAGTTCCGCCTTTCCCGGACTTCCCTAAGGCAACGAGCCAACGCGATTGCTCGCTCTACGCTGATCGCTTTGTACTGGTTTTTCTCATAGCGGGAAAGTTGCTGCGGCGAAATATTCACAATTTTGGCGAATTCAGTCTGATTCAATCCAAGTCTCAGCCTTCCAGCAACGAGCGCGTCGGCGAGCTTCTCGAACTGTCCTAATGTCTCAAACGGACATTCCGTATCATTATATTTCCATGGATAGTCATACCGCCTGAGCTCGTCTTTCAAGTGTTCGATGTGATTCTCGATCAGCTGAATTACATCGTTTGCGTCGTCCAATTGAAAGTACTTTATGACGTCCGCGACGCTTTTTTTCATTCGGCTCCAACCAGCTACCTGATGGACACATTTGGCCCGTTCCTGATCGGTACGTAGCATATCCCCTTCCTCCGCGATATGAGAAATCAACTTCTAAGTTGATAAACGTCATTAGCGGCAAAAAAGTTCAATTTGGCTGAAAATCAGTCCACACTTACGATTCAGGGGCGCCTGCGAATTGGCGCCAGACCACTTGGCGTCAACA
This sequence comes from Candidatus Obscuribacterales bacterium, assembly GCA_036703785.1. Lineage (GTDB taxonomy): Bacteria > Cyanobacteriota > Vampirovibrionia > Obscuribacterales > Obscuribacteraceae > JADYXS01. The sequence goes on along the minus strand of DATNQY010000317.1, from coordinate 23,885 downwards.
AATTTGTTTAGTGCCACTTCCCAGTTTTTATAATTGCATTCGTCACCATCGACAGGCGATCACTATCGTCAGTCCGTGACTTTTTTGCTGCCAGCAATGTCATCAATCGATCAGTTCTTCTCTGCCAGCGATGTCATCAATCGATCTGTTCTTCTCTGCCAGCAATGTCATCAATCGATCTGTTCTTCTCTGCCAGCAATGTCATCAATCGATCAGTTCTTCTCTGCCAGCAATGTCATAAATCGATAAAGCCACATTCAACCAGAACGCAAGAGCAATTATTAAGACCAGGGAGTGCCGATCAACTTTTTTGTTGATAAACAGAGAAAACTGTCAGAAAGGCAGCAAAGCTCGGAACAGCAAATGGGCACACGATTTCAGCGAATTCTCTCTCAAGCTGGCAGATCACTTGGCGTCAACAAATTTGTTGATAAATCATAGTGCGGCACGAGGGTACTCAGTACCTGTCCCTAGAAAAAACATTACAGCACGCTATTTGCCTTTGATGTGTCCGTGCACGGTCTGGCTGGTGAGGCTACCGGAAGCAGTTCCACCGATCGCGTCGTGCTCGACTGCCAGTGTTTCGTATTCGGTGCGCAAACGTGAAAACTCATTGGCGAGATTTTGCTCGGCGACTTGGCGTTTGTTTTCGTTTGTCGCGCGCTGAGCTAACACCCCGGTCTGAGACATTTCCGAGGCAAGCTTCCGTTCGCTTTGCTGCAGTTGCACCTCGGCGGCGACGGTGCGTTGCTGATCGGATCGAATCTGATTCGCCAGGTGCATCGATTCATCGACTGAAACTTGCAAGGCACCACAAATGTGCGGTGGCCGAATGTTGGGCATGTGGAATCGATCCGCATGAATTTGAAATTTACCAAGCTGCGCCTTGTACGCTTCTTGGTTGGCGTGGCACTCGCCGAGAGTCACCTGGAATTGCTGAAGATGATTCTGGTAATCCTGCGCATGCAGCTTGAACTTTTCGAGATCCGACGCAAATTGCGCTTGGGCCGCTTTCAGCTGAGCCCCAGCAAGATGTGGTGCCAGTGAGCCGCCGGCCGCGTTTAATTGCAGGGTGGTAGCTTTGCCTTTGAGCGTTTCGGCCACCTGAATCGTGGCTTGCAATTTTTCATGCAACCGTTTTGCCTGCTGAATGTATTGCTCGTTCTCTTTGAGCAGTTTCTGCGCGTCTTGTATGCGGGCGTGTTCGTCGTATGGAGTCTGGGCCATGACGCTCGCGCAGATTATTCCATTGGTAATGCAGCAACCAATTGCCGCCGCGATTGCTTTGCGGATGTCCATTGCACTTCCCCTGCTGATGAGCCGTTGCTTTCATATTACTTGAGGTTCGTGGGGGAGGTGTGAGGGCCCAACGTGGCGATAAGCTACAGCAGGCAATATATAAGGATCGTCGGCTTGCGCCTGCCGCCAGCGCCGGACTGTATCTGGACAGCCGGCTTCCAGCCCGACAGCCGGTTTTCCTGTTTCTCCCAGCATTTTATTGACATCATCCCGGACAAAGACAAAAGACATCAGTCATGCAGCCCTCCAATTGGCAAATCGCGCGCCAGGCGCGCTTTCCAAGGCGACCAGGAAGGGTCTGGCAAAAGACGCGTCATTAGCTCAGTCGCGTGAAACTATCCCGAAGCTTAGCTAGTCAAGGACACTAACGTTATCCACCTCGACAGTTATTGCTCAGGAGTGAAGCATGGGACATCCAGTAATCCAGGCATTGCCGCCAAGAAGCCAGCAGCTGCTCGAGAAGTTCGGACAAGCAGCTAATAAAAGCACCGGCATTTCCGAGCCGCGAGATTTCGAGCGATTCTGCAAATTTGTCGTCATGGCGCACGAAGAGAATGTGGAGCTGCCAGACCACGCACTGCGCGAGTATCTGCAAGAACATGGGTGGCCCGCTGAGCAGGCGGAAATCACGTCGAAGCGTTTCACCGCCGCTTGTCTACTTTTGAAGATGTACGACGATTTTCGCCACGGCTCTCTGAAGCTTTAGCGTAACAATGCAGCGGGAAACGGATACACCGCAAATGGTAGCGGCGGGCGTAACTGAGCATCGTAGCGGCGCGCATAACTGAGCATCGTAGCGGCGCGCGTAACTGAGCATCGTAGCGGCGCGCATAACTGAGCATCGTAGCAGCGCGCATAACTGAGCATCGTAGCGGCGCGCATAACTGAGCATCGTAGCGGCGGGCGGAAGCCCGCTTTTCCATGTTGTCTTGTGGCATCAACCGTGGTGGCACAAATTTTTTGTCTAATGTCAACGTGGACGTGCTACATTGGGGCGCGTTCGACGGAATCCTGTTGCTCCCGGCTAGCGAGAATAACACCGTGAATTTGAAAGATAGGAAGATTGTCATCGGGCTTTTGACAGCGGTCATGACGGCCGCATCTTGCAATTTGAGCACGTGCGCTGCCGATAGTTCTACATCGAGACACAATCAAGTGTCAGGTCGCAAAATTGCCGCCGCACCAGCAGAGTCCGAGCCTATCAAAATCGGATTCGTCACCTCCCAAACCGGCGCCGCCGCTCCCAGTGCTCGCTACAACGTCAACGGCATCGAGCTCTGGCTCGAGCAAATTCACCATCGGATAGCCGGACGAAAAGTCGAACTCCTCATCGAAAATGATGAGAGCAGTCCGGCGACGATGAAAGCCAAGGTCAGAAAACTGATCGAAGAAGACAAGGTACAAATCATCGACGGCTTCGTCCTCGCCAACGTCGGTTACGCAGCCGCGCCATTGGCCGATCATTACCAAATACCTTTCGTCTATACGACGGCCGCAAGTGACGATCTCACTCAGCGACAACACTTCAACTGGATTGTCCGTACCGGCTGGACATCGAGTCAACCAACACAGCCTTTCGGTGACTACGCATATAAAAAGCTGGGCTACAGACGCATCGCCACACTGGGAATGGATTACGCATTCGGCTACGAGCAAGTGGGCGGTTTCCAACGTGCATTCGAAGATGCAGGCGGAAAGGTAATTCAAAAGATCTGGGCGCCGCTCGGTTTCCAAGATTTCACCAGCTTTATCAAGGACATCCATAAGGATGCCGATGCCGTGTTCATCTGTACGTTCGGACGTGCGGCAGAAATTTTTCCCAAACAGTACAAAGACGTCGGTCCGAAGCTACCTCTGCTTGCCGGCGGGTCAGCGTTTGACGAATCCATCCTGGACACTCTCGGGGACGAAGCAGTCGGCGCGCTCAGCAGCTTGAGCTACAGTGCCGTCCTCACCAACCCTGCCAACAAGAAATTGGCCGCCGCCTATAGAGCGAAATATAATGAAGAACCAAATTGGTATTCGGACACAGGGTACACATCAGGTTTGTTCATTCAGCAAGCTATCGAGTCCCTCCACGGCGATACGTCCGACAAAGCCAAGCTTCTGGCAGCCCTCAAAAAGGTAGAGCTTAAAGAGGCGCCGCGCGGACCGGTGAAACTGGATAATCACGCAAATCCAATTGAAAACGTATATGTGCGGCGCGTCGAAAGGAAAAACGGCAAGCTGCAAAATACAGTCGTCGACACATTCCCGATGGTGTCGCAATTCTACAAATGGCCTGAGGCTGAGTTTCTGGCGCAGCCCGTGTACAGCAAGGATTACCCTCCCTGCAAATATTGCGCCACACCCAGCAAGTGAGACTCGAGCCGGCGTCTTGACCGCCGGGGACTCCAAGTTCTTGACAAAACCGCATATACAGGACGTCGCGTTGCGCTATCCTTATAGGGCGAGGGCTTGATTATGGCTTACAGACAACGGCATCCCGGTGGCGGCTGGCCGGCCATTTTTTACACGCTAGGAAAGGCGCTGGAAGTTGGGCCCTGGCGCTTGTGGAAACGGATGCGCTCGCGCAACGCCTGCAAGACTTGCGCCGTCGGGATGGGCGGACAAAGCGGCGGCATGGTCAACGAAGCAGGACACTTTCCTGAAGTCTGCAAGAAGAGTTTGCAGGCTCAAGCAGCCGACATGAAGGGCGCCATCGATGTCGACTTTTTCGACCGCAACGATATTGACGCTCTTCGCAGGCTGACTCCAAAACAAGCAGAAGACGCAGGACGTTTGACCTTCCCGGTGGTGTACGACCACGCGTCACGCAAGTTCAAACCAATCTCCTGGGATTCGGCCTATGCCACCATCGGCGATGCGCTGAAGAAGACGACGCCGGAGCGCGCCGCCTTCTATGCTTCCGGGCGGTCGTCCAACGAAGCGGCATTTTTGCTGCAATCATTCGCGCGCGTATACGGCAGCAATCATGTGATGAACTGCACTTACTACTGCCACCAGGCATCCGGGGTTGGATTGAAGATGGCCTTCGGCACCGGCACGGCCACCATCAATCTTGATGATGTCGATCGGTGCGATCTGGTTGTTCTCCTCGGTGCCAACCCGGCATCAAATCACCCGCGCCTGATGACGGTGCTGCACGATTTGCGGAAGCGGGGCGGACACGTCATCGTCGTCAATCCGGTTCGTGAGAGCGGCTTGGAGAAGTTCCATGTGCCTTCGAAAGTCGGCTCGCTTTTATTCGGCACAGAAATCTCTTCATTTTACGTTCAACCGCTCAATGGTGGCGACGTCGGATTATTAGTCGGCGTGCTGAAATCGCTTGCAGAGAAAAATCAAGTCGACAACGACTTTCTGCGCAACTATACAACCGGCTGGGAAGCGGCCATAGCCGACGCCCAAAATACGAGCTGGCAAAAAATTGAACTCAACAGCGGCGTCACTCGCGCGGACATCGAGAAGATGGCTGCGATGATCGGCGATGCCAAATCGGTAGTCTTTGCCTGGGCGATGGGACTGACACACCACGCTTGGGGCGTCGATAACATTCTGGCGCTCAGCAACGTGGCACTGGCAACCGGAAATATCGGCAGACCGGGCGCGGGGCTGTTGCCCATTCGTGGGCACTCCAACGTGCAAGGCGTCGGCTCCGTCGGCTTTGCACCGGCGCTGCAAGATGCTGTACGCACGTCGCTCGAGCGCTTGTATAAAAAAGAGATGCCCACCTCCGGCGGACTGGACACATGGGGCATGATGGACGCCGCCGGCAAAGGCAACATCGATTTCTTGTTTGCTCTGGGCGGCAACCTGTGGGGCTCCAATCCTGACCTCACTTGGGCCACTGCCTGCATGGAAAACATCAAGACAACCGTATACTTGTCGACAAAACTCAATCCCGGACACTTTCAAGCTCTCGGGCAAACAACGTTGATCTTGCCCGTTCTTGCCCGCGATGAAGAGCCGCAACCGACGACGCAGGAATCTATGTTCAACTTCGTGCGGCTCTCCGATGGCGGCACCGTGAACATGCCCGGGCAAATGAAAGCGGAGTCCGAAGTCATTTGCGAAATCGCCAATCGCGTGCTCGGCAACTCACCCGTCGATTGGAACATCCTTCGCTCGCACAAACAGGTGCGGAAGTTGATCGCAGAAGCGATTCCAGGCTGGCAAGAAATCAGCACGATTGATGAAACGAAGCGCGAATTTACGATTACCGGGCGCGTCTTTCATCAGCCGAAGTTTCCCACGCCGGACGGCAAGGCAGCAATGCACCGCACGCCGCTCACCGAGTTCAAGCATGACGGATTGCGCTTGATCACCTTGCGTTCAGAGGGACAATTCAACACTGTCGTCTATGAAGAACACGACTTCTACCGGGGCATACCGCATCGCTTTTGCCTGCTGATATCGTCCGAGGATGCACGGCGCTTGCAAATGTCCGACGGCGAGCGCATCACCGTGCGTGGTGAGGCGGGAAGTCTGGACAATATCGAACTTGTAGTTGGTAAAATACGCCCAGGCGTTGTAGCGATGTTTTACCCTGAGGCAAACGTACTAATCAAAGCCAACATCGATCCGCGCTCCAAAACGCCGGCGTTCAAGAGCGCGCCGGTATGGCTGGAAAAGGTGGGCGCCAAACAACGGCCGGTGCAAGAAGCAGGAGTCCGCTAAACGTGTTCGGTTTATTCGAAGGCTCATATGTTTCGATGGGATTGTGGGTTGTGGCCATGGTCGTGCTTGCCGTCGGTGGCATGTTTCTCGTCCGCAAGTATTGCAGCCACGAGATCATGCAGGAGCATCACGCTGTAGCCGGGCCTTTCCTGTCAATCATCGCCACCCTTTACGCCGTCGTAGTCGGTTTTATCGTCGTCGACTCGATGAACAATTTCCAGTCCGCCCGCTTGAACGTCGAGCGCGAAGCAAATTGCATTCATGACTTATGGCATCTTGCTCAGGGTGTTCCGGATCCTCTGCAAACAGAGGTGCGCAAGCTATGTATAGAATACGCCGACACAATGGTGAATTACGAATGGCCGTCCATGGCGTCGGGCAGCATGGGCGATCAAGGACATTTAGTATTTACACGGCTCTGGCACGGCGTGACAAGATACCAGCCCAAGAATGACGCGGACAGCATGTTTCTTTCACAAATGGTGAACGAGCTGCAAACCGCAGGTGATTGCAGGCACAGCAGACTGCTGGCGGCTCAGTCGGTATATGACCCGGCAATTTGGTTGGTAGTCGGCGTCGGATCCGTAATCACGATCGTGTTCACATATTTCTTCGGCGTGCAAAATATCAAAATCCAGGCATTGATGACTGCGCTTGTAACCATCGTGCTCACGCTAAATCTGGTGGCGATCGATATGTTCAGCACACCATTTTCTGGAGATGTGCGGGTGTCGCCGCGCGCCTTTCAGTCCGACCTCGACTATTTCCAAAACGAACTGCACGAAAAGTAAGCTAAGCAGAAGCGCCGAAATTACTTGCGGCGCTTCATTATCACCCCTATCGGAGGAGCTTGGGGGTTGGTTGCTTGCCACCATTGCGGGTGCAACTGCTAAGGCACCCGATTGCGGTGACTCACATGACGAGACCACCCGCGCCCGGTTCCATGCAGACCCATCCGTTACCCGGCACAGCATTGTCCGGCACAGCATTTGTTCGGCACAGCATTTGTTCGGCACAGCATTTGTAGCGGCGGGCGGAAGCCCGCTTTTGCCCGAGCGCCCCGCCACTCTATTGCGCATTCCCAGGGCTGAGTATATATTTACTACACACTTCTGGAGAGTAGCTCATGGGCGGACATGTTGTCGTCGTAGGTAGCCTGAGCGTCGATTTCGTAATGCGCGTGCCGAGACGTCCGCAGAAAGGGGAGACGATCGCCGGATCGGATTTCAATACATTCGTCGGGGGCAAGGGAAATAATCAAGCTCTTGCGGCAGCTCGAGCAGGCGCAAAAGTGCACATGGTCGGTCGCGTCGGCACCGACAGCTATGGCGATCGATTGATCGAAACACTTACACGGGACGGTATCGATCCGCAGTTTATCTTCCGCGACAAAGAAGTGGGGACGGGCATCGCCAACATTTATGTCGACCCGGAAGGCGACAACAGCATCGTTATCGTGCCTCAGTCCAACGCACGACTGTCCAGGCAAGACGTCGAGAAAGCGCAGGACATTATTCTCGATGCCAAAGTGGTCCTGCTGCAAATGGAGATTCCCGATGACGCCATTCTCGCCGCGGCGGAGTTGGGACAGAAAGCAAATGCGATAGTCATTCTCAATCCGGCACCGGCACCGCCGTCGGGCCGATTGCCGAAGGGTTTGCTCTCTTATATCGATCTAGTCGTCCCCAACCAAACCGAAATCGCCTTGCTCACCGGCATCGCCGCTGACACACGCGAATCAGCCAAGGAAGCGGCCGTATTGCTCCAGCAGCAGGGCGTCGCGCAGGTCATCGTCACTTTGGGCGAGCAGGGTGCGCTGTTCATCAACGCCGATGGCAAGGATAAAATGATCCCGTCGTACAAGGTCAAAGCTGTTGATAGCACCGCCGCTGGTGACGCATTCTGTGGAGCGCTTGCAGCAGCACTCGCCTCAGGCAAGCCGATAGAAGATGCGATTTCCGTCGGATGCGCGGCAGGCGCACTGGCAGTCACTCGCGCCGGAGCCGAACCATCATTGCCTACCGCCAGTGAAATTGAAATGTTGATGTCCGTTTCAGCATAGAATGATCCGGCTAACACCACTGGCGCTGTTGATCTTGCTGTGCATGACGCAGCTTACGGCAGTCGTCACCGCAAAGAATCAGGGCATCACAGTCGACTCCACCGGGCACCCGATTTTCAAGTCAGTGGGTAAAGCTCTCAACTTGAAGGAGCAGACGCCTCGGCTCGACGTCGAACAGCACAAACCGCTGCAAGGCAAAATTGCTGACTGGAGCCTTTTCGACCTCGGCATCGAATACGATGAAAAACCGACGCCACCGCCGCCCAAGATATTGATCAAAAGAATTAGACTCGGTACTTGGGCTAGCCGAGCCGGCCTCGAGGCTGGTGACCTGATCTTGAAAGTGCAAGTAAAACCGGACGCATATCTAATTACAATCGATCGCGGCGGCAAAGTCTATCGCGCTCGCCTGTCCAAACTCGAGTCCACAAAGCTGGCAGCCACTACGCAACAAGCACCAATCAAGACGGGCGTCGAAAAGCCGCACAACGAATCCTCAATTATGACTCATATCGAGCACGGAGATAAAATCACTACTGAAATCAATCTTGCTCTGTGCATGCCCGAACCGACAGACTCCTTCGGCAAAGGACAATGGGAATTGCTGGGGCGAGAACGAGGCGGCACCCTCAAAGATCCGTGGAATGATTGGCTCACCGCGTTGCGCGCCAGTACCAACAATAGCTGGCCGCCGCGCATCAAGGGATACGGCTGGGCCGATTTGCATGTCGTGATGCGCAGCGGACAAGTCGTCGACATCTCCCTTCTGCACAACACACCGTCGGATGACTTTGCCGAGCAAGCCATTACCTACGCTCGTTCGATGCGCGCACCATATCCTGGCGGCTCGCAGGTTAGCGAGATCCATCTCGAAGTAAAATTCCGCAGGGAGATCGCAAAATAGTGAGCGAAGCTGATCGTAAGCGAAGCCAAGCCCACCGCTACGACGCTAGAGTAATTTCTCCAGCCAATGAAGAACCAAACCGTGCAGTCCGTAGCTGAGGACGGCGGAGCAGGGGATCGTGAGGAACCAGGCGAGAAGCATGTCTTTGGCCACCATCCAATGGACATTCTTCACATGCACAGCACTGCCGACACCCATCACAGACGAAGAAATGACTTGCGATGCGGCCACCGGCCCGCCCGTGAGTGAACCGAACAAGACGACGGCGGCAGATGCGGCCTCCGCCGACAAAGCACTCAGACTTCGCATTTTGAAAATCCCGCTGCCGACTCGCTTGACGATGCCCGGTGCCAAAGATGCTACTCCCAGTGCAATGCTCAATCCGGAAGCGAGCCGAACATAAATCGGAATGCCCTCGGGAAAACTATGGCCGACGGCATACAAACACAGCATGATGATGCCCATCGACTTCTGCGGATCGTTGGCACCATGTGCAAATCCAAGAACCGCCGTTGCCACCCACTGCAACCAGCGCACCCCGGGTGCAATCCGCATCGTCGCTCGCGATAACGCAACCACTCCGAAGAGTAGCACCAGAAATCCGGCCACGAATCCGACCAGCGGTGAAACAAACAGGGTGATCACGACCTTCATCACGCCCGTCGGATGAATAAGATCAGCTCGTCCCCAGACGATATATTTCAGGCCGCCCGCGGCGTAGAGGGCGCCCAACACTCCGCCGACCAATGCGTGCGTGGAGCTGGACGGAACTTTTAAATAGCGAGTTATATAGTTCCACGCAATGGCGGCCACCAGTCCGCTGATTAGCACCGGCAGCAGACTCGGCTGCGCCGGCCAATTGGTGATCGCCTGAATTGTTCCGCACACTGCCGAGCCACCGAACAAGGCGCCAGCCAGTTCGCAAATTGCCACCAGAATCACCGCCTGGTGCGGAGACATTGCCCGGCTCGCCAATGCACAGGCCGTGACTGAGCTACCATCCTGGAAGCCGTTTGTATAAGTGAAAAACAGCGCCAGAAGAATTACCAGGATGACCAGTATTGGTATTATCAAATCCGCCTAGCCCATCTTGATAATCGCATGCAAAAGTTTTTCAGCGACACGGTCGATTTTTTCCCCACCGTCGAGAAACGAGCGATAAACTTCCGTGACGCGCATAATCAGCTTCAGATCGTCTTCTTGCAACAAATCACGCACGGCCTGTCGATATGCTTTGGTGAGTCGGTTTTCCGACTTCCTGGCGAGCACCGCCTGATTGTAAGCTTCCTTTGGACCGTTCTTCAAGGCGGCAAATGACAGCACCAGGCATTGCGTGCCTTCGGTTAAGATGGCAATCAGCTCGGTTAGAGCCGTGGCTTTATTGCTCGGTTTTACATCGTAAGCCTCGATTTCGCGAACAATGTTCTTCGCGCTATTGATCACTTCGTCGAGCAGCTGCGACAGATCATAAATGTCCTCGCGATCGAAAGGAGTGATGAATGACTCGGTAAGTTTTTTCCCGAGGTCGAGTTTGAGTTCATCAGCCTGGTTTTCGAGATCGCGAACCGTCTGGCAACGTCCCTCGCAATCCTGATCGTTTATCCAGTCACCGAGCGCCCGCATCCCCTCAAGCGTTTTGGCTGCCTGGCGATTGAGCATGTCGAAAAAGTCATGCGTCGGCTGGACAAATTGTCCAAACAACCATTTAGGTCTGACGATAGTGCCTTCGGATGCCATAGAAGTCGTTCCTCAAGAAGCGGGCTAAAGCCCGCCGGTACCATTAGGGCGGGATTTATTAGGGGCGGGGTTCAGCGCTTGCGCCGGTTTTCCAAAATTTGACTGAAGCTACGAATGCGCATGTCCTCGATGGTGAGTCCGGTTTCAATCAAGTCGCCCTGCGATATGGCACCACAATCGGCCGCTCGCAGGAAGTAGTTGAGCAAGCCCTGCCCGGTGGCGGCGTCGTCGAATTTGTCACCAACCAGACTGGCGCGACCAGCGCGCTCCATAAATACGCGCAAGCGCTTCGACATTTCCGGCAAGCTGGTCAGGAAAAATGCATACAAGGCGGCATAGCGCGCAGGAATTTGCGCGGGGTGCAAATCCCAGCCTTGGTAATAGCCGTTTTGCAAAGCTCGATAAACATTTTTGTAATGGGCGCGCCAGGCATTGTGCACGACACGCGCATTCTCTTCCTTTTGCAACGCCGAGGTCGTCGTCGTGTTTTCGTAAGGCGGCGTCGGCAATATTGTGGTGGCACCATCGGAAAGCCATATCCCGGTTTGGGCGAGCGCGATTTGCATAACGTTACGAGCAAAATCGCATGCCGGATGATCGAGTCTTTGATCGGCTGCCACTACGCCGCACGCGGCCGTGTAATCGTACGCACCGAAGTGCACGCCGCGGCAGCGTCCCTCGCCGGCGTTCACGAGGTCGAGCAATGCGCACTTCCCCGTCTTATCGATGATCGCCTGGGGCTGCTCGATCATCAGTTCGATTTTTATCGAGTTGCGTTCCAAACGGTGGCGTTCTTCCAGTGTGCCCAGCACCTTCGATAAAGCCTTCACCTGCTGAGGCAACATTACCTTCGGCAATGTGACGACGAAGTTTGTCGGCAGGCGGGGTGAGCCAATCGCCTGTCGCATCGAGCCGATGAAAAGATCAAGAGTACGAATCGCGCGTTTAGCCGCGTGGCGATCCAAAGGCTTAATGCGAATGCCGCAGTACGTAGGTAATGTTCCCGACGCCCTGGCCTTTGCCACCGCTTCACCAGTGTTTATGGCGTGCTGATCCTCTTCGCCGTCCGAGCGGTATCCGTAGCCGTCTTCAAAATCAATGCGCAAATCTTCAATCGGCATAGCAGCCAACTTGCGCGAGAGTCTTTCGTATACCTGTGTCGCTAGAGGCTGCTGGTGCAAATCCATTGCATTGGAAAACGCAGCCCGATCGTGGGCGTATGTTTCAAACGATTTCAATGCCAGAGACGCTAATTTCTTCGGCGTATCCGCGGTGAATAAATGGGCGCCACCGTATACGGTGTGGATCGGTTGATGCAGCGTGCCTTCGCCCGCGTACGTGGCAGAGTAAACCGTGTGAGCGTTGAGTACCTGGTCTATTATCGCCGTCACGTCGTGGTCGGCGAGCATCGTCTTTACTGACATCAGCTACCCCTGTAGGTTGAGTAGCCGAAGGGGCTGAGCAACAGCGGCACGTGATAATGCTGGTTGTTGTCATTCACTTCGAAGACGATCGAGACGTATGGATAAAAACTCTTTTCAACATGCTCCCATTGGTAACCCTGGGTGTTGAAAGTGATTCTGTAGACGCCAAGCTCCAGTTTGCCCTCGGGCAACCAATCCGTAATCCGTCCGTCGACATCGGTGGTGCCGTTGGCAAGCTCTTTATAGCCACCATTGAACTGCCCCTCGAGTTTAACCTTCACGCCCGCAGCTGGTCGCCCGCGAGCGATGTCTAAGACGTGGGTTGTGATTGGACTTCTTGGCATAGCTTCTCTAACCTGAGGGCGGTGATTTTGCTCTGCTCCGCGGCTGCAACCTTCAGCTCTTCTGCCGGCTTATTATGCAATCGTCGCTGCAAAATAGCCAGCATTTCCTCAGCAGATTTTCCGGTAGCGCACACAATGAAGATATATCCGAATCTACTTTCGTAGTCATTGTTGCCTGCAGCCAGCTGCTCCAGAGCTTTCTCAGACGCCTGATCGACGCCTTTTTGCTCGCCTTCAGACCACGATGCCGTGCTCGCAAATTTCTTGCGCAGGTTATCCACATTGCCGATTTTCGGATGGTGAGAAAAGGCCTCCAGCCAATCATCGCCTGAAAGATTCCACCAAATATCCTCGGCGGCCTTCAGCAACTGCGCGGCGTCCTCGAACGGCCGCCGCGCAGCCATAGCACTCGCCCAGGCACGCGAGCCGCAGCAGCGCTGCAGCTCGCTTACGGCTTGCGCCTTGCTCCACTCATTTATGAGCTTTACTTGCACCGGCTCCGCCTTTGGTCAATGCACCCTGGCCGGCGTCCACCAATATACCGTGCACGCGCAGACGGCTGATGCCACCATCGGGCGCAATGTTCAGTCGCACGTGCGTCCATGGTCCGGCTTGCTTGATTTCCTTCTCGTAAAAGTGCCTGTTGTCGGCTTTCAACTTCGTTTTGGACAGAATCTCCGTCCATTCGTAATCCGGCCACGTAAGAAGATCAATATTGGCACCGGGTGCATAGCAGCCGTCAATCCAGCAGACGTCCGGGTAATTACCCTTATAGTGGCAAGTATCGACTTCTATCTTTGTGATCAACCCGGCATGTCCCAGACGCACAATAATCCAGTCATAACCCTGTCCACGTCTGCGGCGAGTCTCCCAGCCGTCGCCCATGTTCACTCCACGACCGGGCATGATCAAATTGTCCTTATTGCCGAAGAACATGTCATTGCAGGCCGCCACTGTGCCACCATTCTCGATGGCAGCCAAATCGAACATTTCGTCCGGTTTGGCATGCGACCAATCAGTCGTCGCTGCACCATAAACGCGGAAGCGCGCCACGCCACCATCCGGATAAATGTTCAGCCGAATATGAGTCCAGCGCTGTTCGCTTGCCACCGCGAAAATATTTTGCGATGCCTGCTTCAAAGCGACGCGAGGCAAAATTTCGACCCATTTGTTGCTCTCAGCCAGCACGGCGTGATCGGAAATTTCCTCATCAGCACAAAGACCATCCACCGAAGCATAAGCCGGGCTGTTACCGAGGAAATGGTTGCAATCAATGTCGACACCGCGGATGATGCCAGGCACGCCGAGCTTGATGATGCACCAGTCGTATCCGGGCACGCGTTTGCGTCGCGACTCCCAACCGTCCATCCATTTGCCCTGCTCAGTATATTTATCCGGTATGAAAAGGCCACGCCCCGGTTTGAGCAAATTCTCTTTTTCAGCGAAGAATTCGTCACTGGCAAGAAGCGCCCTGCCGCCAAGTTTCTCTTGAGCAAGATCAATGCTTCCAGTGAAGGCAGCAGCATCTAAATTGAAGTTTCTTTCCATTGGTTTCTCCCCTAAACTTGTATGCGCGCGGGCTTGCGAAGTATCGCCGCACCAAGCGGCTGCTCCGCAACTTTGCCCGTCTCGTAAATCTTTTGACCGCGCAGATACGTCGAATGAATCACACCGCGCATCTGGCGGCCTTCGTACGGCGTGACTTTGTGACGGTGCAATATATTGTCGCCTTTAAAAACGGCGGGCGCATCCGGATCAAATAAGATGATGTCGGCATCATAGCCGGCAGCCAGCTTTCCTTTGCGATCGCCCAACCCGAGAAACTGCGCCGGTTGCACAGACAACCAATCGCTTATCTGGGACAAACTAAAACCGCGCTTCGATGCTTCCGTCCACACCGCACTCAGGCGGAACTGCAGCGAGGAAACACCGCCCCATGCATTTTTGAGATCGCCTTCCGGAATGTGTTTGAGATCCGGCGCACACGGCGAATGATCCGACACGACAATTTTTATGGTGCCGTCCTTCAAAGCAGCCCACAACTTTTCTCGATTTTCGCGCTCGCGGATCGGCGGCGCGCACTTGAATCGGGTGTCGCCGTCAGGAATTTCCTCAGCGGCAAAGGTCAAATAATGCGGGCAAGTTTCCACGGTGAATGGCAGTTTCAACGCCGCTTGCTTAATTTCGTTGACACAATCGGCCGAAGACAAATGGACGATATGCACGGGGCATTCATATTGTTTGCACAACCCGATCATCAGGTTGATAGCGTCATCTTCCCACCGGCGCGGCCGCGATTGCAGAAACGATGCGTATGAGCGCGGGTCTGTCCATTGCGGAAGCGGGCTTGCGCCCGCCGCTACAGTGCCACTGGTACCGGCGGGCGCAAGCCCGCTTTCATGCATGTGCTCCAGCTCCGCGTGCACCAACAAAGGAATCTTATGCCGCGCCAAGATGGGCATCGCTATATGAAGATCAGCTTCGGTCACATTCGGGAAATCATCTATGCCCGAATGAATCAAAAAGCATTTGAAGCCGACCACGCCGGCGTCGATAAGCGGAACAAGTTGATCACAATTGCCCGGCACCACGCCGCCGAAAAAAGCACAATCGACAAATAGCTTGCCGTCCGTGGACTCGCGCTTGATCTTGAAGGCATCAAGCGTGGTGGTGACTGGATCGGAATTGAGCGGCATGTCGGCGATCGTCGTAATGCCACCGGCGGCGGCCGCTTGCGTTGCAGTGGTGAAACCTTCCCAGTGAGTGCGCCCGGGTTCGTTGACGTGAACATGGCTGTCTACAAGTCCGGGCATCACGACATGATTGCCGGCGTCGATTATCTCGATTCCAGATGGGACGTCGCCACGCGGCATGACACCGGATATGGTGCCGTTCTCGACTACGACCACGCCCTCCTGCACACCCTGCGGTGTCAGCACGCGTTTCCCATAGATACCGAATTTGTTTTTGCTCATCGTAGCGGCGGGCGGCAGCCCGCGTTTCTCCGGTTTTTGCGTCGGTAGCGGCGGGCAATAGCCCGCTATGAAAAATTGCATCAGATGCAATTTTTTCTATTGGCACCGGCGGGCTGGAGCCCGCTTCCGCAGGCGAGCCGCCTGCGCGCCTCCACACGAATGCAGGCTGGAAGCCTGCGATCCCAGTGTTTTGCTCTACACGGCGGATTGTCGCATAAACAGCCAGTTTCGGCGTTTCTCAGCGGGTTTATTGTTTTTCAGTTAGTAATGAACGCACGGCATCGCGCCCAAGCATGTGCAAAAAGCCGCACAAGGAAGGACCAGCAGGGAAGGTCCTTCCTTGGCGTATTTATCAACCGAGTCGTATTCTCGCTCAGCACGTTTCGGTTGCTGTGTGGTTCTATCCGAGCGCAAGTCTTTTTTCGACGCTTCCGCTTGACAATTAATCTAACCCAAGAAGCTGAGCCACGGCTGATAAAGGGCGTTTGCGAGCCCCGCCGTTTCAGGTTTATTTTTAGTTTTCTATGGGCAGGGTGTACCTAGAAGATTCGGTTTGTATATGTCCTAATGACAACCCTATGGGCGATTTTGTTATGAGTAGCAGCCTAGACCATAAATGCCAGCGATGCGGCAGCCAGTACCATGGGCAGATTTGCCCGTTTTGCACAATCACCGGACTAGACGTCAACGCGCTGTTGGCTTCCGAAGGGTTGACGATGCCGGCGCCTGCGGAAGCGGGGCAAACCAGCACCGAGCGCGCGCAAGCGCTGCTCGTGGACGTGGTTTCCAACCGCACTTTCCCGGTATCAGCGCCGGTGTGCCGTTTTGGCCGCGATATCTCCAACGACATCGTGCTCACGGGCGACAAATCGCTGTCCCGCTTTCACTTTCAAATTACGCACAATAATGGCGAATTCTACGTTGAAGATGCCGGCAGCCGCAATGGTACGTTCCTCAACGGCAGCCCGGTGACCTCGCCGCGCAAAGTTCTCAACGGCGACATCATCAGCGCCGGCATGTCGCGCTATCGGCTGGTTGGCTCCGAGGACGAGATTCCTCTCAATGGCGACTCACATCCTGGGCTGGCGCAGACGATGGATGTTTCGCACGCCACCGAAAAAGCAGCAAAGCCCGCACCAGAGCCGGTCGCAGAAGTCTCGCTCGCCAATACCTTGCACGATGAAGACAACGGGGGTCCAGCAGCCGCCGCATCATCAGAAGCAGTCGATACCGGCGCCCACGAGGCAATGCCCGAGCTGGCAGCCGAAATCCGATCCACTCCGGCGCCGCCGGCGCAAGACACACCGACTACCGCGTATGATGCACCGGTGGCTACTTTTGAGCCGCCGTCCGCCGAAGAAGCTCGCGCGCCTCAGCCCGAGAATACAAGCGAGCACCGCAAGCCGCACATTCCACACGGCAACCAGCCGGTGACGGATGCCGCCTCCTCCTCGCTGGACGCGCTCATTCCCACTAAAGAGGACGAACTCACCGATACCGCGAGTCGCTTCCTCAAAATGGCCCAAAACGCCAATGAAAACTTGTGGCCGGAAGGAGTTCCGCATCCGCTCAACGAGCAGGAAGCCGCCGCCACAAAAGGCAAGCAACGGGACAACCGCTCGTGGCCGGACTGGTGCACGGAATTTACCTTTAGCGAATTAGATGATCTTCGCGAGAAGGTCAAAACTATAGAGGGCGAAATTGCCGCCAAACAAGTCGAACTAGATCAACTAAGCGATGCGCTATCAGACGCCGAAGGCATGAAGAATCGGCTGTTGGCTACACGCGACAACGAGATGGTCGAGTCTTGCTCTCAGGTTTTGCGCAGCCTCGGCTGGCAGGCAGAACTCAACGCCGGCACAACCGACGAGCTGGTGCTTTCCGCCGACGGCACCGCCGTGGCGATCGCCAAAGTAGTTTGCACCGAAGCCCCGCCCAAACCTAACGTTCTGGCGCATCTGGTGAGTTCGTTGTCGAATTATTGGTCTGAGCACGGCGTCGAACCCAAAGGGATTCTGTTGGTCGCATTCTGCGTCGACGGTCCGCTGCAAAGCCGCCCGGAGCTCACCAAAGATCTAGCGGACTACGCAGCTAAGAAAAACGTTTGCTTGATGAACTCGGTGCAGCTACTGGCAATCTATAGAGAATCAACGCTGCGCCATGCTGATGTAGAATCAATGAAGTCCGATATCCTGGGTGCCTCAGGATTGCTCAAGGGATTCGAAATCGAGCAAAGCACGGTAGCAGCCTCTTAGGTTGCACCGGCATAAGCAGAAAGCCGGCCGTCAGTGAAGATAACAATCAATAAAGACAGCCAGGTGCCTGTGAGAGATCAGCTCGTAGAGCAGATCGGGCTGCAGATAGCTTCGGGAATTCTCAAGGAAAAAGACAAGCTTCCGAGCATACGCGCGTTGGCGCAACGTCTGGGCATTCATCACAGCACCGTCACCTCCGCTTACAATCATCTGGCCGACGTCGGTTTGCTCGATGTGCGGCAGGGCAGCGGCGTGCGCGTGGCCAGCACCAACGCCGCTCGAGGGGCGGTGATCAATTCGCGCAGCGTCGATTCGCTGCTGCGCGCTTTTCTGTCGCAGGCGGCGGAAAACGGTTTTTCGCGCGGCGATCTGCGTGAAAGATTCAAGCAAATTATCGACAAGAAACCAGTGAAACGTCTGCTCGTAATCGATCGCAACAAGGATTTTCATCCGTTGCTCATCGCGGAACTTCAACCGCATTTTTCCTTGCCGGTGCAACCAGTGACGCACGAAGAGCTCGATAAAAAAGTAGCATTGCTAGAAGATTCGCTGGTGGTCACCAGTCTTTATCATGTGTTTCCGTTGCAAGATATGCCGATTGATCCGACGCGATTGGTGGTTTGTAATATCGAACCCGGCCGCGAGCAAATGGACGCTATCGTCGCGCTGCCCGAGGGTAGCATAGTGGTTCTCGTCTCGGTGAGCGAAACTTTGCTGCGCATGGCGCGCAACGTCGCCGCCGCTCTGCGCGGCGAGGAAGTGGCCATCCGCAGCGTGCTGTTTAACGACAAAGAAGAGCTCAAATATATGATGCAGTATGCGAAAGTGGTCATCGCCGATGGTCCCAGCTACGAGGCGACCAAGAAGCTGGCGGGCAAAGTGCCGGTGCACGGGTTTCATTTGTACTCGCCCGCGACCATTGAAGTGATCAAAGACCGCCTGGAGAAGTGGGGCTAGGAACCCCCTTTGCGCGCGCTACAAAAAATTGCATCAGATGCAAATTTCCCCATTGCTACCTGTCCTGGTAGCGGCGGGCGGAAGCCCGCTGTGCGGAGCCTTCGGTTAGGGGCGTTGTGTTGATTGCAACATGCGCGCCAGAATAGGCTGCTGGCGTACAAATGCATCATACGCGCTTTTGCTGGTGAATACGGCCGTCGGGGGTAACTTTTCGAACTCCTGCTTCTTAGACTGCAGTTCTTCAAGATAAGATGCCCAATCATGTTGTAGTTGAGGAAGCGGCTTATCGAACGCTGCCTCAATAAATGACGAATAACCTTTTCTGTTGTTCGCTTTGGTTAGCTCTATGTAGTGCAGAAACCTGCCCCGGTCGAACACAAACATGGCTAGAAGTCGCTCCTCACCTTCCCAATCTGCAGGATCATTAGTAACCGCGATCAACCGTGCCAACCTCAACCTGAGGGTTCTCGGCCCAAAATACCGGATCCGCGATTCGCTCTGAAATCCGCATTTGGCGATTAGTTCCTTGCCATTCAAATATCCATAGAACTTCTCGAAGAAACACGGCAAGCCCTCTATCGCCCAGGACTCAATATGAGGTAGGTTCTCATAGACGGCTTTGTGCACAAGTTCGTGCGCGAACTCACCAATGTTGCGATCGCCTGAGATAGCGATGGTTTCCTTCGCGTGCCAAAATACGCCATCAGGGTCACTACTTTTTGGAAAATAGCTCTTCACGAAATCAATGAACTGGCTATGAGTCTTTAGAACGTAAACTCGGGAAACAGGAGAATCAGCCAGGTGAAAGTATTTGTCATTCAACATTTGCCAGAAGCCTTCGGCGAACGTTGCGTAGAACTTCAGTTTGTCCTCAGGGAGATCCGAGAGAAACAAGAAATGCTTGGTTACCAGCCGGTGGGCGAAAAGGCCATCGAGTTCATCGACCCGCTTGTCGTTCATCATCATATAATCGCCGGCAACGCCGACCTTGGTTGCGCCGCCGGTCGGATTAGAAGGCTCCATCGCCAGCGCATGATTGCACTCGTCGAGCGTTGTAGTCGCGTACGCTCGATCACCTTCATCCACGATAGAATTCGGTAATTTGAGAACGCTAGTCAGATCTGCCTGCGCCTCTCGATACATACCGAGATGCATCTTTGCGTCCGCTCGATATATGGTGGCACCAACCATCTGCCCGGTCCACTGACCTTTATGCTTTCGCTGCTCAGACTGAATGATTCGATCGTAATCCTTCACTGCTTCGGCATAGTGCCCGGTTTTGGCTAAGAGATCGGCATGGCGCAGAAGATCAACTGCGTTGCCCGAATCCATTATCACCAGGTTATCGAAATCCCGTTTTGCCTGATCGTACTTGTGTAGCGCCTCATAACTTTCCGCTCGCCCCGTGAGCGCGTCATTGTCTTTCGGATCCAATTTGACCGCTGTCGAGTAATCTTGCAGCGCTTCGGTAAACTTATGCATGTGGTAATAGCATTTCGCACGTTGTTTGTAGTACCACTGGTTCGATGGATCCAGAGTAATTGCTTTGCTAAATTCAGCGAGCGCCTCTTCGCGCTTGCCTTGCTCCAGATGCACAGCACCAACTCCGCCATGGGCAGAGGGAAACTTTTTATCAATCTGAAGCGCCTGAGTGAAATCACTCATCGCGTGTGAATAGTCTTTGAGTCTGTAGTAAACCCAGCCCCGAGACGCATACGAAATTGCGTTGCGCAGACCCAGACTAATTGCTCGGTCGTGGTCCGCAAGAGCAGAACGCAAATCGCCAGTCTGGCTCTCTATAACAGCACGATTGTTGTACCCGACGGCATAGTTCGGATCCAGTGACAGCGCCTTGTCGTAGTCAGCAACGGCCGGTTTGAATTGCTTGAGTGCCCTGTAAGCCTCGGCTCTATGACGATAATTGTCTTTATTCGTCGGGGTAATCTCAATGCCCTTATTAAAGTCTTTGATGGCTCGTTCATATTCATGCAAACTACACAGCGTTGCTCCACGATCCATGTAGGCGCTGCCAAGTCTCGGGTCGAGCTGTATTGCTCTATCCAAATACTGGATTGCCTTTTTATAGTCGCGCGTCTTCATCGCCACCAACCCCGAGCCATAGAACGCTGCTGCAATCGGTGGACCTGTTTGACACGCCTTATCGAACCATTGCTTGGCCTGAGGCAAATCGCCATGCCGCCAAAAATAGATTCCTCGGCGAGTAAAGTCCTCCGCATCATTGGCGCGCACAGGAAGCACACTGCCGGCAGCCAGCGCCAGCACGCAGACAAGCATCACCGATGAAGTCTGAGCTGCTCTTTTGCTTCCTCGTTGCCCGGATCTAGAGTCAACGCCCGCCCATAGCACCTGCGCGCTTCCTTTATGTCGTTCTGTTTCCACTTTATGTATCCAAGCGTGATCCATGCATTAACGTACGTTGGTGTAATATCAATCGCTTTCCGCAGCAATTTCTCCGCATGATTGAAATCATTTTCGTGCCAGTAAATCAAGGCCAGGTTGTTGTATGGCCGTTCGAAAAACGGGTGCAATCGAATGCACTGCTCATAGAGTGCCTTGGCGGCCTCCCGTTTGTTTTCGTGGTCCAGCCGGTACGCCCTGTTGTTGAGATCCTGAGCTTCATCTGGCACCGGAAATTTGGGTAAATAAGTTACTATGTATTGTTCTGCCGCCTTGCCGACCGGTCCATCAGGGTCAAGTCGGATGGCCATGTTCATGCAGCCCCGAGACCTGTTGAAGAGTCCAATGCCGCGTAAACGCGCTCCTTCGCTATAATATTGGCCTGCCGTCTGCAGGCTCATCGCATCGACGTTGCCACCGGCAACAATGAAGGCCGACAGACAAAGAAGCAGGCGCAGAAGCAGATGGTTCACAAGTATATTTAACCATGACCCCCCTGGCTTCAATCACCGTCAAGACTATCGTCTGCCTCTTGTGTGCCATAACGTTCCTCAGCTGTCCGCCGGTACTCGCTGCTAAGTGGCCCCCGAAGGTCGCCTCGGAATTAGCCCAAGGATATATCAAGGCCGGCAAGTATGCCGACGCAATTGTAGTCTTGAATGACTCGCTGCAAGCAGACCCCAACTGGACTGACGGCTACATCCAACGCGCGGCAGCGGAGTTCGGCGAAGCAAAGTTCGCGAGCGCCACAGAGGATTATTCGCGGGCTATAGCGCTAAAGCCAAAGGACAAATTACTGTATTCCCTTCGCGGATCAGCGCGTCTTTACGCCGATGACGTGCTTGGCGCAATCGAGGACTACACGCAAGCGATCCAACTGGATCCCAACTCCGGCGAGTATTACTATGATCGTGCACTCGCTTACAGCAATTTGAGAAAAACGCAACTTGCAGTTGGCGATATTAGCAAAGCAATCCAAATTCAGCCAAAGGTATCCAATTATTTGATGCGCGCAGGACTGCGCCTGCTACTGGACGATAAGAAGGGCGCAATGGAAGACTTCAAACAAGTAGCCTGCAGCAGAGAGGCCGATCTTGATTCTAAGATCAATGCGAACATCGCGCTATGTGATAGGTCTGGACTGTTCAGCGCGGTAAATTTAAAACTGGCACACGGTCCGGATTATTATGCTTACGTGATCCGAGCTCAGGTTTATTCTCATCGCAAACAGTTCCAACAAGCACAGGCGGATTGCGACAAAGCTATCGCAAACAATGCACAGAAGCCGGAGGCATTTGATGTCCGCGGCAGCGCGGAGATCAAATCCGGGCAAACTCAATCCGGAATTAACGATTTGAGCAAATCCATCGCGCTGGATCCCGAGGATGTGTGCGAGGGCGAGCAATATTTCTTTCGCGCCCAGGGCTATGTAAGACTAGGCAAGACAGACTTAGCCGCAAGAGACAAGGCAATAGCCTCGAGACTGGGCTACAACTCCGAACAAGACTGCATGACCGATAAGCAGCTCAAAGATTTTGCCAGGAAGCTCACGGGACAAGCGACCTCGAACGCGCGCTAGCGGTGGGAACGGCGCTTGGTCTTTGTTATGCGCCTGGCAGCGAGATGTTGTGGCTCCTCGTGTCCTTTAGAGGCGAGCGTGAAAACATCATGTTTGATGCCCTCCGCGTTCACGTCATTTACTGTTCTCGAGAAATTTTCCTCGGTAAAGAAGTGATAACGTACCTTCAAACCACTCATGTCGCCATTGCCGTTGTGTTCGTGCTTGTACTCTCGTTGCAATGCTCGAGTTAGGAGCATAACGTCGGGATGGCTGGCTTTGTGTCCCATCGCCGCATGGAGAACTCTTTCTGCCGATTGATAAGGACCTTCACCCAATCTCACCGTCGCCAGAGACATCAACAGCTCGCTCGGTAGGCCACCCGGTACCAATTGCTTCAATACTTTTGCTAAGTCGGGGTGATCCTCTTCGAATTTCTTCTGAATCATTTCCTCTTTCGACACCGGCGGTGGTGCTACCGGAGGAGCGGCTAATGCCGGTGCTTGTTCCACCGCTCCGATTGCAGCGACTGTACCAGCGCGGTCAAGAACGTTCCGTGCAGCAAGACCGCCCGCCTGAATTACACGCGCGTCCGCCACGGCGGTTTCGGTGGCAGCCCCAGCTACCGCTCGACCGCCCACTTGTTCTGTGCCGACTTTTTCGGCAGCGGCTTTCTCGGCAGCGGCCTTCTCAGCGGCGGCAGCTTTTTCAGCAGCCGCTTTTTCGGCAGCGGCTTTTTCGGCGGCGGCTTTTTCGGCGGCCGCTTTCTCGGCAGCGGCTTTCTCGACGGCGGCTTTCTCGGCGGCCGCTTTCTCGGCGGCAGCTTTCTCGGCGGCAGCTTTCTCGGCAGCGGCTTTCTCCGCAGCGGCTTTCTCGGCGGCGGCTTTCTCGACAGCGGCTTTCTCGGCAGCAGCTTTCTCAGCAGCGGCCTTTTCGGCAGCAGCTTTCTCGGCAGCGGCCTTTTCGGCAGCGGCTTTTTCAGCAGCAGCTTTTTCAGCAGCAGCTTTTTCAGCAGCAGCTTTCTCGGCGGCGGCTTTTTCAGCGGCCGCTTTTTCGGCGGCAGCCTTTTCGGCGGTGGCCTTTTCGGCGGTGGCTTTTTCAGCCGCCGCTTTTTCAGCAGCGGCCTTTTCGGCAGCAGCTTTCTCGGCAGCGGCCTTTTCAGCAGCAGCCTTTTCGGCAGCGGCTTTCTCCGCAGCAGCTTTCTCCGCAGCGGCTTTCTCAGCAGCGGCTTTCTCAGCAGCGGCCCGTTCAGCAGCAGCCTTTTCGGCAGCGGCT
>DATNQY010000316.1:0-5477 GCA_036703785.1 Candidatus Obscuribacterales bacterium | reverse complement strand
CGCGCTGTGTTACCAACAGCTTGGCGATATGACGCATGCTAAAAGTTGCTACAAGCTTGTGTGCGATAACTTTGGTGCGACGCCGGAAGCAAAACTTGCGGCGCAAGGACTGAAGCTGCTGGAAAAGGCTCCGCAAAGCGGGCTTCCGCCCGCCGCTACGGCTGGAGCCGCCGCAGCGGGAAACGCCGCGGCTGGAGCCGCGAAGGCTGGAACGATCGCTGGCGGCACGAAGAATGGCACTCCGGCGCCGGACACGCAGAGCTTGCCGGGGGCCACCGCCGGTGGTGACCAGGTCGACAAGTTTCTTACCGAATATAAGCTCAGCGATGAGGAGTGGGAGCATTTGCCGGAGCAGACAAAGATCCCATTTCAGCGAGCGACTTCGAATCACCCTTTTGTCAACGCAATCGTAAACGGGCGCCCGATGCGGATGATGTTTGATACCGGCGCATCGATTTGCATGTTCGATCGCAGAACGATGGATGCGGCCGGTATAAAGATCGACAAAAATGCACCCCATACTAGAATCGGCGGTGTCGCCGGTTCCACCGATGCGCAGGTGATGATGGCGGACATTGAGCTTGGCGATTTCGAGCGGCGCGTTCCGGCGGTCGTTTCTGAGTCTCCGCTTGGCGTATCTCTGCTCGGGCAGTCGTTTTTCAAAGATTTCAAATATGACATCGACGTGAGCACAGGGTTCATTCAGTTAACCAAAAAACCGAGACCGGGCATGAAGTTTCACGTGTATGAATCGACGGACGTCGTGAGAATTCCCTTCCAGCCGCACGGCAATGACATGATGGTGCAGGTCAAAATCAACGGCCGCCCCACCGCAATGTATTTTGATACCGGAGCTCAGTCCATTTCGCTCTCTTATTTCATGGCCGCATCCCTTGGCATACAGGTGCCAAATGACGCCCAACAGGTCGTCTCCGGTGGAATCGGCGGCAGAATCGGCGGTGTCAAGTTTTACGTCGATCGAATTGAGCTCGGGCCGATCATCAAGACGCACGTCCCCGTGACATTGTTGATGGGTATAACGCCGCCGCTTCTTGGTCAGCCTTTCTTCAGCGACCGCAAATTTACCATCGACAACGAGAATCACACGATCAATTTCGCCCACTAGCCTGCTAATCTGTTCGGGCGAGGAAGGGGATTCACCGTCGTGAACGAAAAAGAGCAAATCAAGCGCATAGAGAAGGCAATCAAGCCGTACAAGATCACCGACGGCAAAGACTTCCGTCTGAAAGACATCAAGCCTGACGATACTCTCTGGTTTAAGTCAGAACAGAAAGATGAAGCTAAAGAGTTGCTCGAGCAAGGCGTTGTGTGGCTGTCTGAGCTTCAGGACAGATTATACGCGCAGGATCGTTGGGGTGTTTTGTGCATCTTTCAGGCAATGGATGCGGCCGGCAAAGATGGCACCATCAAACACGTTATGTCGGGCGTCAACCCGCAGGGCGTTCAAGTATATTCGTTCAAGCAACCATCAGCCGAAGAGCTCAATCACGACTATATGTGGCGCTACGTGAAGGACATGCCCGATCGCGGATGCATCGGTATTTTCAATCGTTCTTACTACGAAGAAGTTTTAGTCGTAAGAGTGCACAAGGAGATTCTGGCCAAACAAAAATTGCCTGCCGAAGTGATTGGCAAGCACATCTGGCGCGATAGATTGAAGGATATTGCTAACTTCGAAGAATACTTGCACCACAATGGCATTGTCGTGTTGAAGTTCTTCTTGCATCTCTCAAAGAAAGAACAGAAGACACGTTTTCTCGCCCGCCTTGATGACCCCGACAAAAATTGGAAGTTTTCCAGCGCCGACGCCATAGAGCGCGGATTTTTCGATGACTATATGGCGGCTTATGAAGATGCGATCAGGCACACGGCGACTCCGCATGCGCCCTGGTATGTGGTGCCGGCGGACAACAAGTGGTTTACTCGGCTAGTGGTGGCAGCAGCTATTGTCGAAAGATTGCATAAGCTGAATCCACACTATCCGAGCCTCGGCAAGACGCAGTTAGAAGAGCTCAAAAAAGCCAAACGAATACTTTTGGGCGCGGACGACAAGTCCTGATATAATCGCCATTCCTGGCGTCCCGGCGGTCTCTGCTCAAGGTGACGAATTTGCTCAAGCGTGACGATTGGCTCGACCTCGCCCGGAAGCTGGATTGGAATTACAAGTACGTCTCCGAAGAAGATGTGTTTCCTGCCGTCGCGAGTGGCACGCCGTGGCTTCCACATGAGCAATGGGCGAGTTGGGACGAGCCGTTCAAGACTTCGTATGCTGAGTACGTACACAATCAGCATGCCAAAGACGATTCCGTCTATGCAGTTCGCGATGCGGTTGGGCGTTTGAAGGATTTCGAGAAGCTGCCGAGTCAGTGGTCCAACGCTCTTAAATTACACGCCGCAGCATTGCCGCTGGCAGAGTTCGCCGCTACGGTTGGCAACTTGCGTGCCGCGCGCTTCGGCAGGGATTCGGCATGGCGAACAATGTCAGCCTTTGGTGCCATGGATGAATACCGGCACACGCAAATTCCCCTGCTGATCATGCATGAGTTGATTCGCCTGGATCCGCAGTTTGATTGGACGCATCGTTTTTACCACACCAACAATTGGGTAGCGATTGCTGCTCGTCACGTGTTCGATGAGCTTTTGCTCGCAGCCAATCCGATTGAATTTGCGGTGGGCACTAACTTCGTCTTCGAAACCGGATTCACCAATTTGCAATTCATCGGTTTAGCTGCGCTTGCCGATCAAGTCGGCGACCACATGTTCGAGAAGATGCTCACCAGCATTCAAACTGACGAAGCTCGCCACGCACAAATCGGTCCGGCAGTGTTGAGGACGCTGGTCGAGCATGACCGCGATTACGCGCAATACTTGCTCGACAAATGGTTTTGGCGAAGCTGGTTGTTGTTTGCCGTCGTCACCGGCTTCAGCATGGATTACTTGATGCCTCTGGAAAAACGCACCACTTCCTTCAAGGAGTTCATGCAGGAATGGATAATCGATCAGTATTTGGAATCGTTGCAACAATACGGACTGAAAAAACCATGGTACTGGGAGACGTTTATTGAGAGTTTGAGCATCTACCACCACATGGTTTACGCCAGTGCTTATACGTACCGCCCCACCGTCTGGTTCAACTTTGTGGTGCCCGGTGTGGACGAGCGGAAGTGGTTGCGCGAGAAGTATCCCGAACATTGGGATGAGCTCGATGCGGTGTGGCAGCAGATAAGCGCGCAATGGGAAGGCGCGCCGGGTGAGCAGGAGAAAGCGATTGGCTCGGCGATGGTTTCTTTCTGCGATCTCTGCCAATTAGTTCTCTGCGGGGGCACCCCATCGCACAACACGGCTGAGACGGTGGAGTTCAACGGCGAAAGCTATATATTCTGTTCGGAGCCCTGCCGTTGGATTTTCCAGCAAGAACCGCAGAGGTATGCGGCGCACAAGGGTTTGGTCAAGCGCATTCTTTGCGGCGCGGCGCCGGGCGCGCTTCCGCAACTACTCACCGAATACTTTCAGCTCACCCCGGATACATGGGGCAAGGACGTGACGGCGCGCGGCGGCCGTCACGATTAGTGAAAACAAATCTATCGTCCGTAGGCTACCCGTGACAATAAAGGTATGATGTAAGTATGTCGCGATTGCAGCGCTGGAGTACATAAAGGCTCATGCCGATACCGTTGTATGGGTTTCTGAAGGGCGACACGATTGGCTTGCTTCTGCTCGCTGATGAGACGGAAACAATGCAGCAATTGGCGGCGCGTTTGCAGGAAGCGGCTAGCGTGCGGGTGAAGCCATCGCAATCCGCGCGATTGGTCTTCGCAGGGCGCGCTTTGCCTGCCGAGGCGACGGTGGCGCAAGCGGGCATGCGGGCGCTCCAACGATTCGATGTCATACCGGATTGAAGCTATGGCGTACCAGAAGATTGCTAACAGAGACGATGTGTGGCAGGGCGAGCTGAAAGCTATTTCAGTCGGTGATACCACCGTTGTCCTGACGAATCTCGATGGGCGCATTTGTGCGTATGAAGATCGATGTCCGCATAAAGGCGTGCCGCTGAGCCATGGCAAGCTCGAGGGTGAAACGCTTACTTGTGCGGCGCACCATTGGCAGTTTGATGTTTGCAGTGGAAAGGGAGTAAACCCGTGCACCTCGCAACTTAAGAAATTTCCAGTGAAAGTCGCAGGCGACGACGTACTCATCGATCTAAGCGGTCACATTCAAAACGAAGCGCCCACAGTCGGGCCGATTTTGCAGTCCGGCTACGCCGCCGATGCGGTTGTAAGAGCGATTCAGCAATCAAATCAGCAAGTGACGGTTATCGATCGCGGCGCCTACTTGCGTGTTTTGGTGCCGGAGCGTTGCACGGTGACTCGGCAAGCAATCGAAGCAAATCTTGGACGAGCATTCATGCTGCCTGGCGATCTCGAGATGATTATGACGGCGTTCAAGGGGCAGTTCGAGGTTTCAAGTGAAACAGCATCGTGGATATCCAAAGCATGACGCAAAAGACTTACTGGCACTTGGAACACGAGCGGCGGATTCCCACCGAGTACGAGCTCGCCTCTTCAAAACTTTTGTATTACAAGACGCATCGCGGTTTTGAATTGACGATGCCGCTCGACCAGTGGTACGAGCAACACCAATTGAATTCCGAGCTTCAGTGCCAGCAGTGGGACCGTTTTTCCGATCCGCGTGCCACCACCTATACTTCTTATACCGAAATGCAGTCCGACAAGGAAACTTTCGTCGATGCGCTTCTTGAACTTATGGGCTCGAGCGATTATGACGCGGGCTTGAATGCTGCGCATGTAGAGTTGCTCGAAAAGGTGATTGCTCCGATGCGCTATCCCGTCCATGGACTGCAAATGGTGGCATCTTACTTTGCGCACATGGCACCGGAGGGAAGAATAACAATCGCCTCGATGTTTCAGTCGCTTGACGAAGTGCGCCGTATCCAGCGATTGGCTTACCGAACGCGCTTGCTGCAGCTCACTCATCCAAAGTTCGCGCACAATAGCCAGAGCGTGTGGGAGAACGATCCCATGTGGCAGCCGTTGCGCGAGATTATCGAGAGATTGCTCGTGGTTTACGACTGGGGTCAGTCATTTGTGGTTTGCAACCTTGTCGTCAAGCCATTGTTCGATGAATTGATGATGGTTCATTTCGGACATCTCGCCAAGTGCAATGGCGATTATTTGCTCGATCAAATGCTCGGCTCGCTGCACCAAGATTGCTTGTGGCAAAGGCAGTGGAGTCAGGCGTTGGTGAACGTCGTGCTTCGCTCCGAAAGCGGGCTTCCGCCCGCCGGTACAGAGGAGCGCAGGCGGCTCGCCTGCGGTGACGGGAGCACATCTACGGAAACAATCATGAAATGGATTCACCAGTGGTATCCGCAAACATTACGTGCCATGCACAGCTTCGGCTCGCTGTTCGAACGTCACGGTGGCGCCGCAATCAAT
>DATNQY010000315.1:0-8722 GCA_036703785.1 Candidatus Obscuribacterales bacterium | reverse complement strand
TGGTGCCGACGAGCTGGCGGCGAATGCGCTGGTGGCGCTTCACTCTCGCTACGTTTTTGTCTTGCTTCTTGATCATTTGCTTTTCCTCTATCTGGCTAGGCGACGTTCTTTGACGGCGCCCCATGGTTAATGGGTCTATTTCTTCTTAGTAGCGGCTTTACCGGCTTTGCGACGGATGTGCTCACCTTGATACTTGATGCCTTTGCCTTTATAAACTTCCGGCGGACGGCGGCCGCGAATGTCGGCAGCCAGGTCGCCCAGTGCTTGTTTGTCGGCACCGGTGATGGTGATGGTTGTCGCTTTCTTGTCCACGGCGATATCAATGCCCTGGGGGAAAGGAATTTCCACCGGATGGCTGTAGCCCAATTGCATGATCAGCTTCTTGCCCTCGACGGCGGCACGATAGCCGACTCCGACGATTTCCAGGTTACGGGTGAAGCCGTCGGTGACGCCTTTGACCATATTGGCCACCAGCGTGCGGCTCAAGCCGTGCAGGCTGCGCACATAGCGATCGTCGGATTTGCGTCCGACTACCAGCTTGCCGTCTTCCTGCTTGATGGTGATTTCCGGGCGCAGGTGTCGGGACAACTCGCCTTTCGGTCCCTTGACCTTGACGTCGGCACCATTGATGGTGACGGTAACGCCTCCGGGCACGGTAATCGGTGCTTTGCCGATACGAGACATGATGTGCTCCTCTTATTTACCAAATGTACGCCAGGACTTCGCCGCCCAGGTTGCTCTTGCGAGCTTGACGGTCGGTCATCAGTCCCTGGCTGGTGCTGACGATAGCCACGCCCAGGCCGCCGTAGACACGGGGCACTTTTTTGGCGGGGCGATAGATTCTCAATCCGGGACGCGAAACGCGCTTCAGTCCCTGGATGACTTGCTCACCTTTGGGTCCGTACTTGAGCACGATTCTCAGCTTTTGCTCGGGGCTACCCAACGCCTTCGTCTCGAAGGAGGAGATGAAGCCTTCATTGCGCAGCACTTCGGCCACCTTCAGCTTCAGCTTCGACGCGGGCATCTCCACCGATGGCGCTGACGTGCGCGCACCGTTGCGGATGCGTGTGAACATGTCGGAAATTGGATCTGTGACGGGCATGTTTATTTACTACTCCTACCAACTCGACTTAGTGAGACCAGGGATAAGACCTTGATGAGCCATTTTGCGCAAGCAGCAGCGACAAAGGCCGAAGTCACGGTAATACCCTCTGGGTCTGCCGCAAATTCGGCAGCGATTGTGCAAGCGAACCGCCGGATACTTGCCGCGTTCGGCACGCACTCTCCGCTTGTTCTCTTTGTCAATCATGGATGTTTTGGCCACGAATGAATTCTCCTTATCTACTTAAGATTCTTTGGCTCGTTGAGGGTTACTTTTTGAACGGCATTCCCAGATGCGAAAGCAACGCGCGTGCTTCTTGATCGGAAGGTGCCGTCGTGACGATGGAGATATCCATGCCGCGAATAGCGTCTACCGACTCGTAATTGATTTCCGGGAAAATAATCTGCTCTTTGACGCCGATCGAGAAGTTGCCGCGTCCGTCAAACGATTTCGGAGACACGCCGCGGAAGTCGCGGATACGGGGCAGCGCAATATTGATCAACTTCGAAAGGAAGTCGAACATGCGCTCGCCGCGCAGAGTCACTGATGCGCCAACCGGCTGTCCTTTGCGGACCTTGAAGGTGGCGATTGATTTGCGGGCGCGGTTGACCACCGGCTTTTGTCCGGTAATCGTGCTCAAGTCTTTGACGCCGCTATCGATCGCTTTGGCGTTGGCGGTAGCTTCGCCCAAGCCCATGTTGACCACGACCTTTTCCAGACGCGGCACTTGCATGACGTTCTGGTAGCCGAACTCTTTGGTAAGAGCCGGTACGGCGTTTTTGGTGTATTTCTCTTTCAGCTTCATCGTTTATTCTCCAGTTGGGACGGTCTTTGTCGTCCCGGTAGATTTCTTAGAATCCTTCTGCGCAGTGGCGGCAAACGCGGCTCTTCTTGCCGTTTTCAATCTTGTGCTTGACGCGTGTGGGCTTTTTGCAAGCATTGCAGTAGAGCATGACGCGGGAAGCAAACAGCGGACCTTCTTTGCGCATCATGCCGGCTTGTTGTCCGACGCCGCGCTGCTTCTGATGGCGAGTGATCATGTTGACGCCTTCGACGGTGATTTTTCCTTCTTCAGGCGAAACAGACAGCACTTTGCCGATCTGTCCTTTGTAAGCATTACGCTCGTCCAGGCGCTTCTTAAGATCCGCCTCGTATTTGCCGTCCTTCTTCGGACCGCTAATCAGGATCACGGTATCACCGCGCTTGACGTGCACATTAGGCACCAGGTTGGTGACGCCATGCTTGACCAGCGCCTCCGAGACCACCCGGCGGCCGCCGCGCTTCACCTTGCGGGAAATCGGCGATTTGGTATATCGAGTTTCTTTTTTATGCGCGACAGCCATTTCTAGACGACCTCCGGCGCGAGCGACATGATTTTGGCGAAGTTCTTGTCCCTGAGCTCGCGAGCAATTGGACCGAACACACGAGTCCCTTTCGGGTTGCCGTCCTTTTGAATGATGACGGCGGCATTGTCGTCGAAGCGGATGGTGGTGCCATCCTGGCGCTTCACGTTGTTGCGCACGCGAACGACCACAGCTTTGACGACTTCGGATTTCTTCACCGGCATGTTGGGCAGCGCGTCTTTGACGGCGGCCGTGATTACATCACCGACGGTGGCATATCTTTTGTTGGAGCCGCCCATGACACGGATGCACAGCAGCTCGCGCGCGCCAGTGTTGTCGGCGCAAGTGAGTCTTGTTTGTGGCTGGATCATGCTTGAATCTCCTCAGTGGGGACGGTGGCGTCCTTCTCTTTGCCCAGATTGGCCACTACCGTGAAGTGCTTGTCTTTGGAAAGCGGGCGGCACTCTTGAATGCGCACGCGATCACCAATTTCGCACTTGTTCTCAGCATCATGCGCTTTGAACTTGTTGGTTCTGATGATTTGTTTTTCGTACTTGGTGTGGGGCCGGTAGGCTTCTACCGCGACCACCACTGTCTTGTCCATTTTGTTGGACACGACCTTTCCGATTAGTTCCTTCTTAGGCATTGGCTTTTACCTTTTCGTTCCTTTTTAATTCCGACTCCCAGCTTGGTGCCGAGTCATAGCAGGCTCCCGCCCGCCGCTACATCACTTGGTTTTGGTTGGGTTTTTCTTGGGGGTCGGCTTGTAGTTTTTGTTTTGCTTTTCGGCCTGGACGGTGAGCAGGCGAGCCAGGCGGCGTTTGGCTTCGGCCATTTTGCCGGGGTTGTCCAGCTTGCGGGCGGCCATTTGGAAGCGCAGCTCAACTATCTGTTTGCGAGTGTCGCTTATGTGTCCGGCGAAATCTTCGAGGGCCAGTTCTTTTATCTCGTGCACTCTCATTGGGCACCTCCAGCATGTTTCTCCACAACACGGCACTTGACCGGCAGCTTTTGAGCGGCCAACGCCATGGATTTGCGGGCTTCATTGCGCTCGACACCGGACAGCTCGAACAGCACGCGGCCGGGCTTGACCACAGCCACCCACCATTCGGGGTTGCCTTTGCCGGATCCCATACGAGTTTCGGCCGGCTTCTTGGACACCGATTTATCCGGGAAAACGCGAATCCACATTTGTCCGCCGCGGCGAACCGAACGGCTCATCGCTTTACGAGCAGACTCGATTTGTCTGGAGGTAATCCAGGCCGGCTCGAGCACTTGCAGCCCGAAGTCACCGAACTGCACGGATGCACCGCGGGTTTCCGTGCCGTTCATGCGGCCGCGCTGATGCTTACGGAACTTACTTCTTTTAGGCATTAACATGGCAATTAACCGTTCCTTTTCGGTCTGCGACCGGTTCTTTCCCGACCCTGACGCTCAGCGCGGTTGGCTGCGTCTTGAGGTCTTTCGCTGGCTGCTTTGACGTTGGGCGGTGACCAGACACCGGGCTCGAGCTCGCCTCTGAAGATCCACACTTTGATGCCGATTAAGCCCATCATTGTGTGCGCTTCAGCGGTACCGTAGTCGATGTCGGCGCGCAAGGTCTGCAGCGGGATACGTCCTTCTTTGGTCCACTCGGTGCGGGCAATTTCGGCACCGCCGAGGCGACCAGCAACCATGATCTTCACACCGACGGCGCCGGCACGCATACAGCGCTGCACGGCTTGCTTCATGGCCCGGCGGAAAGCGACGCGCTTTTCCAATTGCTGGGCAATGGAATCGGCGACCAGATTCGATTCGAGATCGACACGGTTGATCTCCAGAATGTTGATCTTGATGTCGATGCCCGGGCGGTTGATCATGCTCTTCACTTTGGCATGCAAGCGCTCGATGCCTTCGCCACCCTTACCGACAACCACCCCAGGACGAGCGGTGTAAATGTCGATCTGGATGTGGTCGGCTTTGCGTCCGATGTCAGCACGGGAGAGTCCGGCATTTTGCAATTCCTTTTTGAGGAAGTTGCGAATGCGATGATCCTCTTCGATCAACGACGGCAGGTCTTTCGTGGACACAAACCAGTTAGACGACCATCCTTTATGGATGCCGAGACGAAAACCGTGTGGATTTACTTTTTGACCCATTTTGTCCTCTTATGTCAGATCGTCTAATTCGATGGTGATGTGCGACATTTTCTTCTTGATCGGGAAGGCGCGGCCTCTGGCGTGCGGTTGGAAACGCTTCAGGGTCGGACCTTGATCGGCAAATAATTTGCTGATGCGGAAGGTTTCCACATCCTTCTCGGAGACAGGGTTTTGCTGGTGATTGACCAAATTGGATCTGGCCGACCACAGCACTTTCTCAATTTCGCGTGCCGCCGCATGGGGCATGAACTTGAGCTGAGTCATGGCTTCGCCGACGGTCTTGCCGCGGACGAGGTTCATAACGCGTCGCACTTTAAGCGGCGACATTCTTATCCATTTCGCTTGTGCTCTGGTGTGCATGATTACGCTGGTGCCCTCTTAGCTGTTTTGTCGCCACCGGCATGTCCTTTGAACAGGCGGGTGGGAGCGAATTCTCCGAGACGGTGCCCGATCATTTGCTCTGTGATGTATACAGGAACGTGTTTTTTGCCGTTATAGATGGCGATTGTGTGGCCGATCATGTCGGGAATGATCATCGACGCGCGAGACCAGGCCTTGATGACCTTCTTTTCGCCTTTTCTGTTCATCTCTTCGATCTTTTTGCTGAGCGAGTGATGAACAAACGGACCTTTTTTAAGCGAACGACTCATTTAGGCACTCCTACTACTTACGACGCTTGACGATGTACTTGGAAGAAATTTTGTGCTTGCCGCGGCGAGTCTTGTAACCCATTGCCGGCTTGCCCCAGGGAGTCTGCGGCTTGCCGCCGATTGGCGATTTGCCTTCGCCGCCGCCGTGCGGGTGATCGACAGCATTCATGACCACACCGCGGTTGGTCGGTTTGACGCCCATCCAGCGAGTGCGTCCGGCTTTGCCGATCGACACGTTCTTAGCGTCCGGGTTGCTCAACTGACCGACAGTGGCCATGCAATCGATGTGTACCATGCGCATTTCGCCCGAGGGCAAACGCAGCGTGCACATTTTGCCTTCTTTCGCCAACACTTGAATCTGGGTGCCGGCAGCGCGGCCGAGCTGACCGCCGCGACCGGGATACATTTCCACGTTGTGGACGATAGTACCCAGCGGCACCACGCGAAGCGGAAGAGCGTTGCCGTCTTTCACTTCTGCAGTCGGACCAGACATCAGCGTGGCGCCTACTTGAATGTTGATCGGAGCCAGGCTGTAGCGCTTCTCGCCGTCTGCATATTGCAGAAGCATGATGCGCGCGTTGCGGTTGGGATCGTATTCGATCGCCTTAACGACGCATGGAATGTTGAACTTGTCGCGTTTGAAGTCGACAATGCGGTAATTGCGCTTGTGACCGCCGCCGATGTGGCGCACCGTCAAGCGGCCCTGGTTGTTGCGGCCGCCGGTTTTACGCAGCGAGCGTACCAGGCTCTTCTCGGGTTTGGATTTGGTGATATCCGAGAAGTCGTTCATGGTCATGCCGCGACGACCAGGCGATGTGGGATTTACTTTTCTCAGAGGCATTTTTCCGTTACCTTCACGATATTGCGTACCTTACTGCTTATTTTTCGCATTAGCGGGCTCACCCGCCGGTACAAGTTTTGGATCTCTTTTCGTCTTTCCTACTAGGCGTTGAATAGCTCGAGCGCTTCACCTTCGATGGTGACGATCGCCTTCTTGCTGTCCACCGGCTGTCTTCCGTGGCGCTTGGAGCGACGGAAGCGAGCGCGAATGGCGGAGGTGTTGACCTTCACCACTTTCGATTTGCTCTTGGGATAGAGCTCGTTGAGGATATGTTGGAGAGCTTGAGCAATCTCCGTTTTGTTGGCATCTTTGGCCACTTCGAAGGTGTACTTCTGCTGTTCGGCAAGAAGGACGCTCTTCTCGTTGATGATTGGCCGAAGAATTACGTGTGATTGGCGACCGTTCATGATGATTCTTGCGCTCCCCTACTTACTTGGACTTCTTCTCGGACTGGGCGGAAGAATCCGCTTTATCCGAAGATTTAGTCGTTGTGGACTTGGCCTTTGCCGGTGCCTTTTCGGCTTTTTCTGCCGCCTTTTTAGAGGATTCAGCTTTCTTGGCGGCCTTGGCCGGCTTGGCTTCAGTAGCCGCTGCATGGCCTTTAAAACGATTGTTGAGCAGCACGAGCGTGCGCTCGCTTGTGAGCACGGCTTCGCAACCGATCAATTGCTTGACGTTGAGGTTGCTGGCGTGGCAGACGCAAACATTGTCGAGGTTGCGCGCAGCGCGCTCGATCTGCTGGGCACCGGGCACTCCGCTATCGAGAACGAGCAGAACAGATTTTTCAGCCAGTCCCAGATCTTTGAGAGCAGAGGCGACCTGCTTGGTCTTCGGTTGCTCGAAAGGACCTTTGTGTCCTTCGCTGGGCGGGTTTTTGAAGAGTCCGTCGAAATTCTTCAGCACGACGAACTGATCGCGGCGAGCGGCCAATGCCGAGCGCAAAGCCAATTGACGCACTTTCTTCGGCAGGCTCTGCGAATAATCGCGAGGTTGCGGTCCGAAGGTGACGCCGCCGCCTGCCCACAATGGCGAGCGGGTAGAACCGGCGCGAGCGCGTCCAGTCCCTTTTTGACGCCAGGGCTTGCGACCGCCCCCGCGCACTTCAGAGCGCGTCTTGGTGGAGGCTGTGCCGCGGCGGGCGTTTACGAGTTGGCGGTGCAATGCCGAATGCATCACATGGATATTGGGCTCGATGCCGAATACCTCATCGTCGAAGCTGGCTTCGCCGACGGCCTTTCCTTTTAAATCTTTGAGTTGGACGGAAGTCATTTTCAAAATCCTTACTTATCGTTTGCTGTGCCTGAGCTAGTGCATACGCCGCAAAGGCGAAACCTAATTAGATTTCGCCTCTACTTCTTCGTGGGTTTCGGCGGGTTCCATTTGGTGATGGATGGTCTGATTGTGACCATGCCGCCGTCGCAACCGGGCACAGCGCCCTTAATGAGAACGATCTTCTTCTGCGCATCCACTTTCACCACTGTCAGGTGTGTGGTGGTGGCGGTTTCATTGCCCATCTGTCCCGGCATAATCACGCCTTTGAAAACGCGACCGGGAGTGGTGCCGGCACCAATCGAGCCCATGGAGCGGTGGAACTTCGAGCCGTGGCTCATCGGTCCGCGACCGGCATGGAAACGCTTGATCGTGCCTTGAAATCCTTTACCGATCGAACGTCCCTGGACATCGACCAGCATGCCTTCTTTAATATGATCGTCCGCTTTCAAAGGCTCGCCGACGTTGGGCAGGCTGCCGTGATCGTCGAGGCGATATTCTTTGAGCGGCTTGAGAGGCGGCAGGTTTTGTTTTTTCAAACCGCCGAACTCAGGCTTGTTGAGCTTCTTCTCTTTAACGACAAAACCGCCGATTTGAATGGCGACGTAGCCATGCTTATCTGCGGTCAGTTTGTTGGTGACGATGTTGTCGCCGAGCTCAATGACGGTGACAGGCACTGCCGCGCCTTCTTTATCGAAGACTTGCGTCATGCCGATTTTTCGTCCCATTAATCCAACTACTTTTTGCATTACCTTCTCTCCAAATGACGGAGGTCAACCGTCTTTTCTCTTTTCCGGCACCGTTGCTGGGTACAGCTTGGTATCACAGGCAGTGCCGATCTTTGAGTGACCAGGACAGACATTCGCAGTCGAGCTTTTTAGAGCTTGACCTCGATGTCCACGCCGGCGGGCAGGTCGAGGCGCATGAGCGCATCGGCTGTGGTCGGGGTGGGATCGTTGATATCGATCAAACGCTTATGAATGCGCACTTCGAAATGTTCACGCGATTTTTTGTCGACGTGAGGAGAACGCAGCACGCAATAGACGCGCTTTCTAGTCGGCAACGGTACGGGACCCAGCACGGCAGCGCCGGTGCGCTTGGCTGTGTCCACAATCTGCTCGGCCGACTTGTCGAGCAAACGATGGTCGTACGACTTCAGGCGGATGCGAATGCGTTGCACCTTTGCGCCGCCTGCACCTTCGGGTTTGTTTGTTTTGGTGGCACCAGCCATCAGGTGTTTTCTCCTAGTCGTGTAGCGAACAAAAGATTCGCCCCAAAATCCGGTCCGGCTTCGGGAAGATTAACCGGTTCTTATATCCGAATCGCTCACAGGGCGCACAATTCGGATAACAAAGCGTACATTCTATCTTAGGTGCCCC
>DATNQY010000314.1:0-10572 GCA_036703785.1 Candidatus Obscuribacterales bacterium | reverse complement strand
GCCGTCATGGCCGCTACAAAGTTGCCGGCGCATCCGGAATCGTTCCAATTCAGCCCCAGCCGCAGGCGGGTGTATGTCAACGTTCCCGGCGCAGGCAAAGTCTGCGTTGTCGACGCCGATTCGCATAAACTGACAGAAAGTTGGCCGCTGAAGGCCGGGGCAAACTATCCGATGGCAATTGATGAAAGCGGCGGTTTTCTCTTTGTCGCGTGTAGGCAACCGGCAACAATACTCGTGTTGAAAATGGACGATGGAAAAGAGATCGGGCGCGTTTCCACCGACGGCGATGCGGATGACATTTTTTACGACCCCGACACCCGACTGATGTACGAGTCGTGCGGCGCCGGTTTCATAGATGTATTTCAGCACGACGGTCATGGCGGACTGAAGCGCATTGAGTCAATTGCCACCGCAGGCGGTGCACGTACGAGTTATTATGTTCCCGAGTTACACAGGCTGTTTCTGGCTGTGCCGCACCGAGGCAAGCAACGCTGCGAAGTGCGCGTCTTCAAAACCATGTAGCAAAAAGTCTGCGCCGGCGCGGGCTTGATATCTCTCGCCCAAAACGGTTGAGATTGGTACAATCTGCTGAGTAGCCCATGAGTTCGAGCCCATGCACCCCAATAGGCACCCGGTTCAAAACGCCCTTGCCTTGCTTGGCATCGATCGCCTCGTTTTGGCCATCCACGACCTCAGTTTTCCCAGCACGGACGAAGAAGAGCTGGGCTGTGGAAGCCCCTATTCCGACGGGGCGCGCAATCTCCTGCAGTTCGTCGCTAAACTCGGGTTTAATGCCATACAACTTGGACCGCAGGGGAAAACTTCTTTCGGCAACCCCTCGCCCTACGACAGCACTCTTTTCTCGCGAAACGAGTTAGCGATTGGATTGAAGGCGCTGGTGGACGATCCGCACTGGGGGCAGCTGCTGGATCGGCAGTTTTTGAAGGATCTGGTCGAAAATCGCCGGGGAACGGGGCGCGATCGCGCCTCTTATGAGCACGCTTACCGAGCGCAACATCAAGCACTGGATAGAGCATTTAAGAACTTCGAAAGCAAACGCGCTTCCTTGCAGCACCTGGAATTGGCTTATGTGCTGTGGTGCAGAGAGCACCGGGATTGGCTGGAGCGCGATGCTCTTTTCGAGGCTATAACTGCAGAGACAGGTACCGACGATTGGCGAAAATGGGATGAGCCATATCGAGAAGGTGGTATCAAATGCGGTGACGAACTTACCAAACCGATGGTCGAGGTGATGGCCAAACATCGCGACTTGATGGAGCGGTACAAGTTTCAGCAGTTTCTTGTTCATCAGCAGCATCTGCGGTTTCGGCAGTTCGCCAATGGCCTCGGGATAAAGCTCTATGCGGATCTGCAAATAGGTGTATCTCAGAGGGACTACTGGTCGCTGCGCCATTTATTTTTGCGTGACTATCTGCTCGGCGCGCCGCCAAGTCGCACTAATCCCGACGGACAGCCCTGGGGCTATCCGGTATTGGAACCAGGGCATTACTTCCACGATCCGAAAACGCGCTCTCAGCCGGGGCTCGCGATCGCTTATTTCACGCGCCGCATTGAGAAATTGCTCATTGATTTCGACGGTCTGAGAATCGATCATCCTCACGGGATAGTCTGTCCCTGGGTGTACAAATCAACAGATACAGATCCAATGCATGCGGTGCAAAACGGCGCTCGCTTATTCGAATCGCCTCATGCCGAGTCGCACACGGACTTATGGCGATACGCTATTGTTCGAACCGATCAACTGAGCATGCTCGGCGACCCGCCCTATGGAGACGGCTGGGTGCGGGAGCTCAGCGACGAGCAGGTCGAGCAATACGGCGTTCTTATCGCCTTGATTAAAGAGTTGATGAGCAAACGCGGTTTTGACAGCTCTGACATTATCTGCGAAGTCTTGAGCAGCTGCCCGTATCCACTGAAGCGCGTCATGGAACGGCATGGCTTGGGACGTTTTCGGGTTACACAAAAGGCGAAGCCCGACCTTCAAGATGATGTTTATCGCAGCCTCAATGCCAAGCCCGCCGACTGGATAATGGTCGGCACGCATGACACCAAACCAATCTGGGCCGTCGTCGATGATTGGACGGCCGCGGAGAAATTATCATGGGCACAATATCTGGCGCAACGGCTGGAGAGCGATCCGGAGCAACGGCAGGCAACGTGCGCGCGATTAGCTGAGAATCGCGAGGCGCTGATCGAAGCCTTATTTGTGGACCTGTTTCTCGGACCGGCACGCAACATCTCCGTGTTCTTCGCTGATTTGTTCGGAATCAAAGAAACGTATAACCAGCCTGGTATCGTCGATGATACCAACTGGATGCTGAGCGTGCCCGGCAACTTCCAGGAAGTTTATGCAGAACGCGCAGAAGCCGGGCGGGCTCTCAATTTGCCGCGGGTGCTGGCGGCGGCGCTGGCTGCGAAGATGCCCGGCGACGAGCGAGCGCGCGTACTGATCGTGCAATTGCAGGCACTGGACAAAACGGCCGCGCCATTCATATCGAGCGCAGAGCTTTAATCACCGCTTGCGTGCGGTCGCGCACAGAAAGTTTTTTCAACACCCGATTCATGTGCGCTTTCACTGTTTGCGGTTTCAGTCCCAAGCGCGAGGCGATTTGAGAGTTGTTGCGTCCTTCGGAGGCCAGCAGCAGTATCTCGCGCTCACGAGCGCTGAGCATGGAAAAGCTGCTTAGCTTATCGCCTACCGGGCGCAACCGGCACAACTTCGACCAGCCATCATCGTGCAATAAATATCGGGCTAGATCTCGTCCGATGAACGCACCGCCATTGGACACGGACTTAATTGCAGATTCCAGCACCGAGCTCGTGGTCTCCGTGAGACAGTAGCCGTCGGCTCGCGATTCAATCGTCAGCCAGAACGTGTCCGGCTGGCTGAGCAGAATAATCATCGGGCGGCGTTTAAGGCTTGAAACGCCGCCGCCATCATGGTTTGCAGCCGCTACTTGGTAAGTATGATCCCCAAGGAGAATGACGTCGGCCGAGGCGCGAGCAGCTTCGACGTGCAAGTCCGAGATGCCGCCTGTGAAACTGATCGCTGACGCCAATTCGCACGTCGACATTTGTTGGACCAGCCCGCTCAGCCCGGCTCGCAACAGTTCGCTTCGCTCGGCGATCAGCACCCTTATTGGCGTTTGGGAGTCCCGCACTTGGACCTCAGAGGCAACGAGTTGAAAGTTCATGCTGCCGACACCTATCCGATGGCCATTTTAGGCGGCCTCTGTAAAGATCTTGTGTGCGTTCTATTTTGGTGAGTTAACAGATGCCACCGTTCGTGGTGGCATGCTCGCATTGTTTCATTTTTCAATCATCCAAAGAAAAGAGCACCGGCTGGTGCCGATGCTCTTTAGTTAACCAGTCAGACTCAGGCAGCCTAAATTTTGGCTTCCATCTGGTCGAGTTGGGCCAAACGTGCGCGGATAACTTGACCCGGCAACGTGTGGTGGTTTTTCTGGCGCTGATAAGCAAGCTCGCCTGTGAGGCGAATGCGCCAGGAGTCGACGATCGCTGTCGAGATACCGGCAAGGTATACGACGGCTCCGGTGTACAACCACTCGTTGGTTTCCCGTCCGTTCCATACTCCGGCTCCGCCCACGGTTCCGTTCGGGTTCTGTTTCGGACTGCCATTGGCAATCAGAACACTGTGAGTGTTTGGCGGCAGGATTGATGTTATCGACTTGTGCGTTGTCAGATCCAGCCAGGTGGCTGGTCCGCGTACGTGCTGGTGATATTGGGTAATGTAATCACCGACTACCCCTTGCACAAGACGTGTTCCGCCTACGGCAAGACCCATGCCCATGTTTTGAATGGCTGCTTTTTGACCTCTTCTAAGGGCGGAAGCATTCTTTTGGATCTCGTTGGTGTAGTAGTTGTGGTTGGCATCGTAGGTGTCAAGTCTGGAAATCGCGGCTGCCACTTCCGGCTTGTCGGAGCTGCGATGTGCAGCGGCGAACCCGGACAACGCCGAGTAGTCAGACTTCAACTTGGCCGGGCTTTCCACCAACTTGGGCAAGCCGGCCGCTTCCAGGGACTTGCGATCCATTCTGGCAGCGGCTGAGCCAATCATACGGCTGAGGATAGGGTCGATCATGATCATCGAGGAGACGATCGTGCTTGTGATCGAAAACACGCCGATGCCACGGTTGTGCTTGCGCATAACGAAGCTGGCGGCCATCCACTGGTTGTAAATGCCAAGCGCGCTCTTGCCGATGTCGAGGACGTAGAACGAATTTTCTCTGGCGAGCACGCGGCTGGCTCCGATGTGGAACCGCTCGAACTCGGCGACCGATACATCACGGAAGTCAGAGAGAACTTTGCCTTCCATATCTTGGAGCTGCGCCAACTCGGCATCGGACGCCGGCTCTTGGCGGACGGCTGCTTCGCGCTCGGCGAGCTTTTTGTCGATTTCACCAACCAGTCCGGCTACGTATTTTCTCGATTGAGATTGCGAAAAACCGCAACGCGAAGCCTGATAGGCGTGCCACATGTTGATGCCGAGTTCGATGGCGTCACCGCTGCCGCCCATGAAGAAGGCGATGATACCGGGGACGATCGTGCCGTTGACGATGATCGGCGGACGGTTGGTGTGGCGGTTGCCGGTGAATTTCGCCGCTACCGGGCCAAATTCTTGGGGCGAGACTGCCGTGTTGTGCAAGTGCCGGCCACGGTATTCAACAGCCTTGATCAGCGCTGCTTCCGTCAAACCTAAGTTGGCTTCCTGGAAGAAGAAATAGCGCCAGCCCTTCCACCGCCCTTGCTTTGCAGCATTAAGACGATAATTGAGGTTGAACTTTTCCAGTTTGATTTCGGAGCGCAGAATATCGCGGCTGAGGCTGTCGACGTTGCTTACGCGCCCTTGCAGCACCGTGGTGCCTGGGGTTTGAGCGATAAGCGGTGCCTTGAGGTCAACTTGCTCTTCTGCTTGGGCCGGAGAGGTCGCAGGCAGTGCCGTCGCCGGCAGCGCCTGGGCATATGCCGCCGTCTGCGATAGTCCGATTCCAAAAGTAAGTAGTAAAGCCGCCGTTTTTTGGAACGTAGTGTTGTGAGTGAATCTATGCATTTTTCCCTACCACCAATCTAGTACGTTTTCCGAACCTGCTGGAGCTATCCCACTTGAGGCCGGACATGGCGTCTCGAAATGCATGATTGGAACCAGCGGGTTATGCACCCGGGGAAAAATCATGTGAGAGCCGCAGATTAGAATACACTGCCGCGTGATTTTGCTAAAGCCGAGCGATTGTTAAATTTGTGTTCCGGGCTGATTGTCGATAGGTACCGAGGTGGTAGTCAGGGGATTGTGTCGATTTTATCGGCTAGGTCAAACTTGGCACCGTATTTGGTGCCGGACATTTCCGGTGAGTAAAAGGGCGCCGGACAAAGTCCGGCGCCCTTGAGAGCGTTGCCAGGCGACACCTAGCTGGTTAGATTTTGGCCTCCATTTGATCGAGCTGGGCAAGGCGGGCGCGGATAACTTGTCCAGGCAGCGAATGGTGGCTCTTCTGGCGCTGGTAAGCAAGTTCGCTGCTCAGGCGAATGCGCCAGGAGTCGATGATTGCTGTCGAAATGCCCGCCAAGTATACGACGGCTGATGTATACAACCATTCGTTGGTCTGACGTCCTTGCCATACACCGGCACCGCCGGCAGTGCCGTTCGGGTTTTGCTTGGGACTGCCGTTGGCAATCAGAACGCTGTGACCATTGGGCGGCAGGACACTGGTCACTGACTTGTGTGTGGTCAGGTCGAGCCACGTGGCTGGTCCGCGGACATGCTGATGATATTGCGTGATGTAATCGCCGATTACGCCTTGCACCAGACGAGTGCCGCCGATGGCCACACCCATGCCCATGTTCTGGATCGCCGCTCGTTGTCCTCTTCTCAAAGCGGAGGCATTCTTCTGGATCTCATTGGTGTAATAGTTGTGGTTGGCATCGTAAGTGTCAAGTCTGGAAATGGCGGCGGCCACTGCCGGCTTATCTGACGTACGGTGCGAAGCGGCAAATCCCGATAGTGCCGAGTAATCGGACTTCAACTTGGCCGGACTTTCAACTAGTCTCGGCAAGCCGCTGCTCTCCAGACTACGGCGGTCCATCCGTGCTGCCGCCGAGCCAGCCACGCGGGCTAGGATCGGATCGAGCATAATCATCGACGAGATGATTGTACTTGTGATCGAGAAGACACCGATTCCGCGATTGTGCTTGCGTATGACGAAGCTGGCTGCCATCCAGTTGTTGTAAATTCCCAGCGAGGTCCTGGCCATATCCAGTAGATAGAAACTATTTTCTCTGGCCAGCACTCGGCTGGCACCGATGTGGAACCGCTCAAACTCGCTGACGGAGACGTCGCGGAAGTCGGTAAGAA
The DNA here is from genome assembly GCA_036703785.1 of Candidatus Obscuribacterales bacterium. Taxonomy (GTDB): domain Bacteria; phylum Cyanobacteriota; class Vampirovibrionia; order Obscuribacterales; family Obscuribacteraceae; genus JADYXS01. Next base: position 4,181 of record DATNQY010000314.1, on the reverse strand, counting down.
CTTTCCCTTCCATCTGCTGCAACTGGGCAAGTTCGGCGTCGGAAGTCGGCTCCTGGCGGATTGCTGCTTCACGATCGGCCAGTTTTTTGTCGATATCAGCAATCAGTCCGGCTACGTATTTCCTTGATTGAGTTTGCGAAAATCCGTGGCGGGAAGCTTGCCAGGAATGCCACATATTGATTCCAAGTTCGATGGCATCGCCCGTGTCGCCCATAAAAAAGGAAATGATCCCTGGCACAATCGTGCCGTTGACGATGATTGGTGCGCGGTTGGTGTGGCGGTTGCCGGTGAATTTAGCCACCGCCGGGCCGTACAGTGCCGGCGATAGCGGACCGCTGTGCAGGTGACGTCCACGATATTCGACGGACTTGATCAGTCCCGCCTCCGCCAAAGCGAGCTTGCTTTCCTGGAAGAAGAAATAGCGCCAACCTTTCCAACGACCCTGCTTTGCTGCATTAAGGCGATAGTTGAGATTGAACTTTTCCAGTTTGATCTCCGAGCGAAGAATATCGCGGCTGAGGCTATCCACATTGCTGATGCGACCCTGCAGCACTGTGGTGCCCGCCGTTTGGGCGATCAGAGGCTGATTGTTATCCACCTGCTGGTTTGCTTCGGTCGGTGGCGTGCTGGGCAATGCGGCAGTGGCCGGAACAACCTGCGCCAGTGCTGCTGTCTGTGAAACTGCGAATCCGAGGGCGAGCAATGCTGATGTCGCCTTGTTGAATGAGGTGTTTTTACTGAGTGTGCGCATTTTTCCTTACCACCAGATTTCCTACCGCCTTATTGGTTGCCATCGCCGAACCCTCAGTGCTTGGATATGTGAAGACACGGCAGTGCCCCAAGCCTGACTGGCAGCTTGTTTTGCCTGTTAAACATCATCGAGGAGCAGCAAATAGAATACACCTTTGAGTGATGTTACTAAAGAGGTATTTGTTAAATTTGCAGATTTTCGTTGGCAAGATGAAACGGTTGAGCTACATCAAATGCGATCGCATGGCGATCAGATATGGATGCGAACACGATTTGCGCAAATTGCCGACAAATTTTGAACAGATGATGTCAACCTGTTATGTGATACCGCCGATGGAGGCGAATTTGATCTTGGCGACGATACAAATCAAGAAGTTGTTCGTTATCGGACCGTGGGTATGAATCTTATAGCCGCGGTTTCGTAATAAACTGTCTTGGGGGCGCAAGCATCTGAGTTTGTTCAAGTTGGAGTTGCATGCAAAAGGACATTGACAATGCGCTTCTGCTGCGGCTGAACGAACACTTTGCAGATCAGCTTGGTCTGCATTTCCCGCATAATCGTATTGCAGAGTTCAAGAGGAACTTCAAACAAGTTGCCAAAGAGTTCGGCATGGAGCCGACCAACTGCGCAATCTGGCTTTTGAATGGTCCTTTGACGCAAGATCAAATCAATGTCATTGCCTTCCACTATACGATTGGCGAGACATACTTCTTCCGCGACCCAAAAGTCTTCGAAGTTCTCGAAGACGAATTGCGGTGGCTTATCAGCCGTCGCCGCCGCAACAACAATAAGTTTCTCCATTTCTGGAGCGCCGGCTGCTGCACCGGAGAAGAGCCCTATTCGATCGCCATGATGCTCAGGCGCATCTTGCCTGATATCGACACATGGCACATCTCGATCATCGGAACCGATATCAATCCGGAATTTCTCAAGAAGGCGAAAAAAGGCATATACACCGGCTGGTCTTTCCGGATAACGCCTTCAGCCGTGCGCGACAAATTTTTTCGCGATATAGGCGGCGGCAAATATGAAATCAGCGATGAGATCCGAAATATGGTGCAATTCACCGTCGGTAATCTGGCCGAGCCGAAGATGCCGCAAGGGATTGTGCCGGGTTCGATCGATGTCATTCTCTGTCGCAACGTTCTCATTTACTTCCACCAGGATCAAATCACCAAGGTGCTCTCCAAGTTGAATTCGGCATTAACCGATGAAGGGCTGCTTGTCGTCACTCCCATCGAGCTGCTCGGCATCGCCGATAAGCTGTTCGAGCGCTTGAATTATCCGGGAGTGGCCGTTCTCAAGAAGGCGAAACGCCCCGGTCCTTTCACCATCGCCGGTGCTCAAGCGGCCGTGCACCACAATGCGTTGAGTCTGGCTGTAGATACGCCCGGTATCGAGTTGCCCACGACCAGCCCCTATCACGTCCCGGCCCTTGCCGGCACCAATGTCGAGCTTGCCATGCCGACTAATCCCTTCGACATGACGAGCAGAGAAATGCCGGCATTCCCGCCTGCCACTATGGCGGCGCAGCCGGCGCCTGTGGTCGAAACGCCTCCGGCTGCCGAAACCATTCCGGACAGCGAGCTGGCCAAAATTGCCCAGCGTTTTTTCGATCAAGGCAGATATAAGGAATGCGTCGCTCAACTTCTTAACGTCAATCCCAGTCAAATGGCTGAGCCTGCGCGCGTAACCATGTTGGCGCTTGCCTATTCGAATGACGGCGACCTGCCGGCAGCCTTAAGTTGGATCGACAAGGCGATTGGGCACGACAAGCTCAACCATTGTCTTTATTACGTGAAAGCCACCATTTTGCAGGCGCAGGGTAAGATTTCAGAAGCGATCGCTGCTTTGAACCAGGCGCTGTTTCTAACCCCGGATTTCGTCGTCGCGGAATTCAACTTAGCCAGCCTCTTGTTCCAAACCGGAAAAACTGCCGAGGCGGCGAAACGCTTTCGTAATACCTTGAGGCTTTTGAAACAATATAATGGAAATGACATACTGCCGGAGTCCGAAGGGATAACTGCAGGACGGCTTACCAAGATCGTTGAAGCGTTGCTGGCGGAGGCCACTCAGTGACAAGAGAACAGGACAACTTATCTTCCGACGGGCCGGAGAGCCTGAGCGATTTCGGCTTGCGCCTGGGACGATCGTCAAGCGCGCTTACCGTCGACCAGTTTCGCGCCGTGCTCAAACAAAGGGCCAAAACCCTGGCGCAGGAAGAGCAGCAAGAGGAGCTTTCCGAAAGCGAGCACATCCAGATTTTGCAATTTCTGCTTTCCGGAGAAATCTACGCTTTCGAAGCGAAATTGGTGCGCGAAGTGCGAGTGGCCATGGACGTCACGCCCATTCCCTGTACGCCGGCGTTTGTGGCCGGGGTTGTCAACTTGCGCGGTGAGATTGTCACCGTCCTTGATACCAAGCTATTGCTGGGCTTGCCGCGCGAAGAGCGGTACAGCCACAAGCTGATCATCGTGCGCAATAAAGAGGCGCAAATGGCCTTTTTGATTGACGATGTGATCGGGGTGGCGCCCGTGTCGATTAAAGAATTGCAGCCGGCTTTGCCCACCATGCCTGCCGAGCAGGCCAGACGCATCGCCGGACTGACAGGCGACCCGCTGGTTCTCATCGACGTGGATGCGCTGATGAACGACCCGAGAATACTTGTGGAAGAGGAAGTCTTTGACTAAAAGTGGTGGCAACACATTTTTTTGCCGCGTGCAATGAGGGGAAATAACGGTGCCGAGTCCTGATCAAGAGTTTTTGAAAAAACTTCGCCAGGCATTTGCCTTTGAGGCCAAAGAGCAGCTGCAGACGATATCCAATGCCTTGCTCGAGCTTGAGGCGGCAACGGCCGAAGCCGGGCGTAAAGAGCTGGTCGAGGTCATGTTTCGCCAGGCGCACAACCTGAAAGGCTCGGCGCGCGCCGTCAACATGACGCACGTGGAAGGGCTCTTGCAGACGTTGGAAAGCGTTTTTTCCGCGATGAAGAAAGACCACACTCTGGTCACCATCGATGCCATCGACATGTTTCACCGCAGCGTCGCCATGCTGGAAAAACTTCTTTGCGAAGAAGATCCCAAGAAAATCGACGGCTTGATGCCCGACATGAACGTTCTCAAGGATCAACTGTCGGTGATTATCGGCGGCACCGCCAGCGCTCCTGCGGCCAAACCGGCAGCCGAAGCTCCGTCCGCTGCCGTACCTCCGGCCGCTGCCGTACCTTTGGCTGCCACACCGGTTGCCGGCGCGCCGGTTGTCGCGGCTGCAGCCCATCCAGTGGCTGCGACGGCACCAGAGCCGGCTCCGGTGGTAGAGCATCAACATGTCGCGGCAGCCAGTACAGTCACCGAGCGTCCGTCCACCATGGAGAGTGTCAAGGTTCCGGCCGCCAAATTGGATGCGCACTTGTTGCAAGCTGAGGAAATGC
>DATNQY010000313.1:0-8117 GCA_036703785.1 Candidatus Obscuribacterales bacterium | reverse complement strand
ATCCAACCGCGGAAATGAAAGAGCTCTTACAAAAAGAGCAAGAAGAAAAATCGGAAACCACCACAGAAGCGCTCGACGCGATCGCCGCGCCGGAAGTGGAACAGCAAGATCGCGTTCCACACAAGACGATGGCGCCGGCAGCTCGCACCATGAAGCGCCCGGACAAACCGTGGAGCATCATCGGGCGCCTGGTACACGTAGGCGATTATGTCGGCTACACGAAGCCATGGCGCGACAAGTGGGGCGGCTACAACTTCCTCCATTCACAAAAGAAGCTGCGCACGGGCCCGGAAACCATCCTCGGCATCTTCTGTTTGTTTGCGATGTGCTTGGGGATCTTCCTCATCCCGGCGGCGATCAAAGATGCAGACGACCAGAATTCTGCAGCGCTGGCTCGCCAACGCTTGAGCGACAGCGTGCATGAAGATCTCGCCTCGGAGTCTCCCCAGGAAGACAAAGAGATGGAGAGCACCAAGAGCAATCCGCCCGCTGTAACTAACCCGGGCACAGCCAATCACACCTTCACCGGCAACTTCGCATTTTCGCCCGATACTGAAGATCTCCGCTTCGGCAGGCATCTGATCGTTAAGGGCAAAATCGAGGCGGCAATTCCTTATTACGAGCGATACCTGACCCTAGACCCGGAATCCAATGAAACCCGGATCGAGCTAATCAACGCCTACATCGGTACGCGCCAGCGATATAAGGCGCGCAAACTTTGCATCAAAGCAATAAAGCGCGCGAGCGATCCGAAGGAACTAGCCGCCCTTTGGCAGCTTTTAAGCCAATGCCAAACCGATTGAGGCGTCAATTATCACGGAGATGTCACTCAAACGATGTATAATTTTCACGGCCTGTTGACAACAACCACGCCCCGGTCGGCTCAGCTCAGAGGACATGCAATGCGTAGAGGCAGTACGCGCAATCAGTCCGGTATTAGCTTGGTGGAACTGACAGCCGCTATGGTTTTTGGCTTGCCTCCAATTATGCTAATGCTGTATGCGACGCTCGAAGCGAACCTGCTCTTCACGATCCGCACCAACCTCGACGTTGCAACGCGTCGCGCGGCGCAGTTACTGATAGATGACTACCTCAATAACGGCTATAAGTCGGATGGCAGTGGTTCTAACTTGCCGCCAGCACTGCAATTCAACGTTCCAACTGCCGATGGAAAGCACTATTTCATAAACAATAACGCTACGAGCGGCGGTGCCAACCAATTCACTTGGACTTTTGATTTGACGAACAAACCCAATACGGTCACAGTAACTGTCACATATCCGACGAACAAAAATAATGGATTGCTTCCCTTTCCTAGTCCGGATCCATTGGGAGTAGGCAGCAGTTTCACAATCCTTACCTCCGGTACGTTCGCGGTGCCAAATTTATGAAGATCAAAACAAACAAACGCAATCAACGCGGTGCGACGCACATAGCCGAATTCGCTGCGGCACTCGTGATCGGCCTACCGTTATTGACGTTGCTCGTCTTTGTCGCCCTCGAGTGCGGTCACTTCTACACGATCAAATCCGCGATGGAACTTGGGGCTCGCAACGCAGCGCGCGCACTCGTGGTCTATTACAACGTAAATCACAGCACGACCCCAGCGAGCAGCGCAACTTTTTTTTCCGACTTTTTCATCCCCAATTACATCAATAGTGCCACGCAATTTACTTACATCTGGGACACTGCTAACACTCCACCCCAGTATGTAACCGTCAGCTGCGCTTATCCCTCCGGTGGTGGCAATGGACTGGCACCGTTTCCGGCAGGACCGCTGCGTTACTTGAGCAATGCTAGTTTCGATCTTGGTACTTTTACCGTTCGAGGCACTTTTACTTTACCAGTGCAATAGAGAGGCAGTAGTTATGAAGCGCAAATATGCTCACGTCCGCGCCCGAGGTTCCGTCGCCGGAATTGCCTTCATAGCGCTCGTACCATTGGTGGCCGCTATCGGCGGCTTCGCCGTGGACTGCATGCACGTCAATGATGCAAAAGGCGAGCTGCAACGGGCAGTCGACGCAGCCGCTCTCGCCGGAGCAGAAGATCTATCAAAATACGTGCCGGGCACTATACCGGACTCGGCCACGTCCGTCGCCAGCGCCGACCAAGAACCTCTCAAGTTCGCCTTGCAAGTCGCGGAACTAAATGCAGTTGACGGGCCGTTCGGACTATGGAGCAGCAGCAACCGCTCAATAAAAGCCACTATTCGTTATGATTCAAATTTTCCAGGGACGGCCAACTCCCCGAATCGCTGTGACGTGTCGTCGCAAATTTACATAAACAGCCTGTTCGCAAAGATATTCGGCAACTTCGGACAAAACGTAAGTGCTTCGGGATCCGCGGCATACACTGGACTCAATCAAATCAACGGCGACAATGGGTACCTTGTAGTTAGCTCAATCGATTTGAACCCGGCCCCGAATGGCTCACCGCTCGGAAACAACCCGAGTTTCGGGACTAACTATACCGTCGATCTCCATACGAACTCCGTCTGGGTCTCGAACCCTAACGTCCAGGACGACGACCTTCTAGGTCATATTTGGGATCCGTCCAAATACCCGCCTGTGAATTTGCCACCCATAACGATCGGCAGCACCATAACAACTGACCATGGGATAAAAAACGCCGGAACTCAGTTTGCTAATCTGATCGGGTACACAATAGTTCTGGTCGTAACCAACCAGGACACGGTACCTGGTAGTGGTAAAGCCTCCTATCCGGTGACCGGTTTTATCGGGTTAAAGGTGACGGGTAGCACCGGCAAGACAAATGTGACCGGCACCCTGGTTCCCCTCGGCATAGTCGGTGGTGGCTTCACCGGCGGGCCGACATCAAACACGGGGCCGTTTTTGGTCCGGCTGGTGCAGTGAGAACGCGTGGCTTCGCCCGGGTTCTTTTTTTGAGTTTGGCACGCTCGCACAACAGACGGACGCCCGCCGATACCATATAGAGAATTGCATCTGAACCAATTTTTTATAGCGACCGATAAGCGGGCTTAGGCCCGCGAGTATATATAGCAATCAGGAAGCGCCTGTACCGGTTGCCATCCGCATGGCAGTTCGTCGTATTTGAGCAAAGGGCGTTCCATAACCCTTGTTGCTCGCAAGCACACCTCTTAGTGATCGGATACCCGGATGGACGCGGATGGTGGCGTGATCTCCTTCGAAAGCGAATTCGAGCTTATCACCAGGTTTCATCGCCAGAACTTTGCGAATGGCATTACGGATCGTCGTCTGTCCTTTGCTTGCTAGCGTTGAATCGTGAATACGCATCGGTCGTTCCAGTCGATATCAGAGGCAACACACGTTCCGTATTCCCAATCAGCGGGACAAAGGCCGCCGGTACTCAAGCGGAAATTTGCATTTGATGCAAGTTTTTATAGCGACGCACAAGCGGGCTGATGCCCGCCGTTACAAAGACAGAACTTACATCACGCCTTTGGTGCTCTTGGTGGCGACTGCTTGCTCGAACAGCTTGCTGTACTTGTCTTGCAGCGCAGGCGATTGCTCGATGCCTTCGGCAGCGTATTTGGCGGCCAGGTGGCTCGATCCGTCGGCGAGCAACATGTCGATCAACTTCGTGCGAGCAACGTCGATCTTCGGATTGCAAGCAAGCAAGTTGGTATACACGCCGATCGCTTCTTGTGTTCGGTTGTCTCCAGCGAGCGCTTTAGCGTAGGCAAGTTGGTCGGCGGCGGTCAAAGCTTGCATCGCTGATAGTGCGTTAAATTGCGAAGCTGCGTCTGCGTTCATCTCGCGTGCCAGATAAGCGTGAGCTAGATAACGACGAGCATTGGCGTTTGTCGGCATGGCTTTCACGGCAGCATGCAAATATTCGATCGCAGGATCGATGTCGCCGGCAACCATAAGCTTGTAGCCTTGAATGACGAGAACATTGGCCGGTTGATTGAGTTGCGCAGCGGTCGGCATATTGGCATGCGCCACTTGATCGGCAATAACACTGGTTTTCGGCGCGTTCGCTTGCAACGCAACTTTGGCTTTCTGATATTTGGTATGAGCCACTTTGTTATCCGGCTCTGCACCGAGAACAAAACCCATGTCTTCCATGGTGCCCAGATAATCATGAACATTGAAACGCTCGTCGCCACGAATGCGGTGCGTTTCTATTGTCGGATAAGCCGCGACGAGCTTATCGAGTTGGGCTAACGAATCGCTACCGTCTTTGAGACCGGCGTAGCAAAGTCCTTCGATTTTGAAGACGAACGGATCGTTGGCTTTCAGTTCGAGAGCGGCTTTGCAATCTTCAATTCCTTGCTTGAAGTTTTTCATGTGCATGTAAACCATCGCACGTCCGGAGTAGGATGCGGCGACACGCGGATTCATGGCGATCGCATCGCTATAATCGCGCAGAGCAGATGCGTAATCTTGCTTTTGATCGAAGGCAAACGCGCGCTTCGCCAGTGCATCGGCGGCATGTGCATCCTTGTCGTTGTGCTTGTTCAAGTATGCTGTTGAATCAGCAATCGCTTCGTCGTATTTGCCGAGATAGTCGTTAGCGGCGGCACGCACGCGATACGCTTGCACGTAGCCGGCGTTGGCTTTGATCAAAGCAGTGGAATCTTTCGTGGCTTCTTCGTACTTGTGCATTCTCATGTGCAATGAGGCTTGCGCCATTAAGGCAGCATAGTTTTTCGAATCGAGAGCGAGCGCTTTCTGATAATCATTGAGAGCATTGCCGAGTGAACCGCGTCTAGCTTCGGTAAGACCGCGATAGTAGTAGGCATCGGAATTGCCGGGATCAGCGGTAATAGCCAAGCTGAACTCAACTTGAGCATGATCGTATTTGCCATCGGCATAGAGCTTTTTGGCGATGTTTATATGATTGCGGTATGCGAGAGCTTGAAAGCAAACATTTCCTAACATCAACAACAGCGCCAGGAAGATCACGCAGCCAATCTTGCCGACGATGCCCATCTTCTTGCCGGAACGCACCGGCGGCTCAAAACCACCTTCGATGATGAACTTCGCTTGTTCAGCCTTCTCGCGCTGTTTGCTCGGCGAGTCATAACGCAGTTTGCGCGCCTGGCGATCGCTGCCGACCCACAGTGCGCGTCTACCCTGGGTATCCCAACCGTTTATCGGTACGGTTTTGCCATGCTGGACGGCTTCGGCTCGCGACGAGTCTGAAGCTATCGTAGCGGCGGGCGGAAGCCCGCTCTTCTCCAAAGACTTACCGGATGTGCCATTGCTTGGCATATTCAATTGATTTTCGAAAGAATGCATGTGTGGTTATTGCTAGGCGACTTCGACGGCTTGAACGAGATTGGTGGCGCCAATGGCCGGAGGTGCGAAGCTTTCAGCAAGCTGAGTGCTGGGGAGGTAACGGCGGGAGATATTGAATTCGATCGGTTGCGGCAGCGCGGTGCTTGGCTCGCCGCCTTCAAACCAGTGAGCATGAGATTTGGTCCAAGCGGCTCCGCAAACCTTCATGCGAGCAGTCGCCCAAAACTCACCCGCTCTACCGTCTTTACGGTAGTTTTGGCTCATCGCGCGCAGCTTCTTCAGCAGCACGGTGTAAGCGGTAGCGAGTGCTTGGATCGATATGCTCATTCCCAACTCCTTATAGAAACATCGCGGTATTCGCGCGCCAGCCAATGATACCAAATGTAGTGGCATACCAGGGAGGCTGGTAACCAACGCCTACCACATGGTTCACCCGAGGCATGTCGGAAATGCCTGAGGACCGGATGCAACCTTGGGATAACTGTAGACGAACCTCTTGGTAAGTTCAAATTAACTTCAGTACCTCCGTGACGACCAGACGATGCTGCAATCGCGCCACTGGCGCGCCATGTCCGCGTTTTAATACTTTCGGGCTATGGGCAAATTCCCATAACCTTTTTCGTTTAGACGGCAAAAACGGGGGAAACGCCTGCAGGATAGGCTGGTGAATCGGACTTAAGTGATCGCAACTCAATGCCTATTTGGCCTTAATCACAAACTCTTGAAAAGTATCCATATATGTATCCGTTTGTGAATGAGGTCTGCTCCTAGACCGCGAAACGGAAGTTTATACAGTCCCCGTTCTGGACTATGTATTCCTTGCCCTCGAGCCGTACCAGCCCCTTATCTTTGGCCGCGTTCCAAGATCCGCAGTCCTGCAAGGCCTTGAATGCGGCGACTTCCGCGCGAATGAATCCTCGCGCGATGTCCGAGTGAATCTTTCGCGCCGCTTCCTGCGCAATGGTACCTGCTGTGATAGTCCAGGCCCTGACTTCGTCTTCGCCAACCGTGAAAAATGGGATGACGTTGAGCAGCGAATACGAAGCCTTGATCAGCTTGTCCCGACCAGACTCGGTGATGCCCAGCGCGCTTAGAAATTCGTCGCGTTCGGCCGGCTCCATTTGTGCAATTTCCATTTCAGTCTTGCCGCAGAAGGAAAGCAACGGAGCGGCCTTTGATTCAGCGAACGGTTTCAGTTTTTTCAGCGTCTCGGTGTCTGCTTTTCCAATCTCAGCTTCGTCGATGTTGGCGACGAGGAGCAAAGGCTTCTGCGAGAGAAACGTGTAGCCGCGCACAACTTTTGTGTCATCTTCACTGATTTGTATCTGTCGCAGTGGCTGCTCTTTTGTGAGCAGATCTTCAAAGCGTTTCAGTATTTCTTTCTCTTGCTCGGCAGTCGTCCGCTCGGGGCCCTTCTTGCGTTGAATCTCTTGATCCAGTTTTTCAAGCCGTTTTTGAACGACGGCGAGATCGGCGAGAATCAATTCGAGTTCGACAAGTTCGGCATCACGCAAGGCATCAACGCTGCCATCGGGGTGTGGAACCGACGGATCCGTGAAGGCTCTCACGACGTGCACCAGAGCTTCAACCTGGCGCAAATTCTGAATAAGCTGCGGGCTGAAGCCATCTTTCTTCGCCGAGCCCGGGACAAGCCCTGCCACATCGACAACTTCGATGTTGGCATAGGTGGTCTTCTTGGGCTTGTACAGCTCAGACAGCCAATCCTGGCGCATGTCCGGCACGGGCACTATTCCAATGTTGGCTTCCGCGCCGGCGCCGAATGTGCCTGTGCTCGCATTTGATCCCGTAATGGCGTTGAAAACGGTTGTCTTGCCTGACGCAGGCAAACCAATAACTCCGACCTTCATAGGCGCTCCGCTCTCGCTTCTCTCAAAACTCGGAGAGGGTGGGATTCGAACCCACGTGGCTTGCGCCCATCCGCTTTCGAGGCGGCGCCGTTATGACCGCTTCGGTACCTCTCCTCAAGGATCAGTCATTCTAGCAAACGGCGCAGCCATGAGGCGCACAGGTTAATGGGTTTGAAGCTCGGGGAAAACAATTATCGAGCCTTCACGGGGCAGCTCATGCTTGTGATCGCCACAGGCGGCGGTTTGCTCGACTTGCTGCGGCAGTCCGGCTGAGGCGTTTTCGTAAGCTTTGTTCATGTCCGTAACTTCGCCGACAATCTTGAAACTGTCGAAGACATAAGGCACGCCGTCGGCAGCAATCGGGTGAGCAGCATCCATCACCTGCATGTGCAGGTGAGCGCCGCTGGAATTGCCGCTGTTGCCAACCAGCCCCAGCAACTGCCCGCGCTTGACACGCTGCCCCGCCTTCACTTTCAGGGTGCCGGGCTTGAAATGGGCATACAGAACAAACAGATCGTTGCCGATGTCCTGCACCACCGAGTTGCCCTCCGGATAATCAAACCGATCATTTCCGGCGGCCTGATTAGGGATTTGGTCCGGGAAGCGATCTAGGGCACCGGATATGGTGCCATCCGCCACCGCAAACACCGGCTGTCCATAGGCAAGATCGCTTTCGTTTTTGGTGCTATCGCCTCTGGACGAACGATTGGAATCATCAAGGCGTATCCAATCGATCGCGTAGCACTGTGCGGATTTCAACCGGTTACCGACGGCAAAGAGCGCTCTGCGGTGTCCTTCAAGTCCATCCCACCCGCCGCCGGCCAGCCAGTTGCCGCCTGAGAGCGGTGCAGCAATTACAATCGGTGGGCGTTTGTCCACCACGGTAGGCGCTGCTTCATAGGTGAGATGATCCACCTTTCCCGGTTCGAACATCGACACAGAGACTGTGACTCGATGCCTGATTACGTCAGGCACGTCCGTATCGCGGACAAAATCAAGGAGC
>DATNQY010000312.1:0-17581 GCA_036703785.1 Candidatus Obscuribacterales bacterium | reverse complement strand
GTCTTGCCCGCACTTACTTCCGCAAATATCGCAAAGAAGGATCGTATCCACCGGGCTTCCAGCAATTGCTGGAGCAGGTGCAAAACGTCGTCACTCAAGAAAACGTGAAGGGCAAGATTATCCGCGGCGGAGCCGCTAACTTGCAGGAAGAGATGGAGCTCAACGAAGGCGCCAAGGCGCTTGCCGCCAATCATTTCCGTGAGGCCCGCCGTCATTTTCAGGGCGTGATCAACAACCACAAAGACAATCCTTACGAGCTGCTGACCCTGGGCGACCAGTGCTATTTTGACGGCGACCTCAAGTCCGCCGAGCAGGCCTTCACTTACGCCAAGGAAATTCCTGAAGTCGCCACCCGCGCCGAGCAACAGATAAGTAAAATCGCCACCCAGCGCAATGAGGCCGCGCGCCAGGTAAAACTGGGGGACGCTACCCATAGCCTGCCCGAGGTAGCCGAAGACCATTACAAACAGGCTCTGATGGCCGATCCGCAGTTTCCCAATGCCTATTATGGGCTCTTCACCCTTTTCGGCAAAAATAAGAGGTCGCTGGACCCCGAGCAGGCCATGAATTACGCCACTTGCTTCCTGGAGGCGTCCGACGACAGCAACCCGGCCCGGAAAGAGGTTGAAAACGCGGTTGAAAATTTGAGGAAGCGAGCGGGAAAGAAATAGATAGGCAAACCTGATTTGACAAGCCAAAATGGTAGCGGGAAAGAAAACAGTTAATCTAAGAAAAGACGGGCAAGAGGCGAAGCCGGATTAGCAAGAAAAGGAGAAATGATGGACTCCAAAAAGCGCAGAGGAAGAGTTGATGACAGAGTGCTGAACGTGGCACCTGGGGACGACGACGCGCCGAATGCCGGCGATATTCCTCGCCCGCCGAAAAACCTCGCACGCAGCAATAAGGATATGCAAATGGGCAATTCGAAGCCGGAGCCTTGGAAGAACGGCCGAGCCGGCGTGAACAAGGCATGGAACAACTACCGCGGGCACCTGTCCAGCTCATTTAGCAGAATGACGCGCTACCAGCAGGAGCAACTGGTAGAACGGATGTGCTTGATTGTCACAATCGGAGTCACCGGCCTGGCGCTGCTTTTGTTCTACAGCTTGATCAACAGAACGGTGCGTGTTTTCCTGGTGCCTGCCGCCATTGTCGGCGCCTGGTGGGCTGCCAAAAAGATAGTCACCCCCGTGGTGCTGGACAGACTGAGCGGACTGCTCAATCCGTACGAGCAGCCTGACGAAGACGCGACACTACAATGAAACTTTCTGCCGCTACTTCCGAGAAATTGAAATTTGTCGGCGGGGCGATAATTGTCCTGGCCGCGGCAGCCATTATGTTTCCCGGCTTCCTCAGTTTAGCGTGGGGACTGTGGAGAATTTTCTTGATCCTTCTTGTCGTTGGTGGCAGCTCTCTGGCGATTGCTTATGCCACCCGGCGCCTCGCTCGATTGAAAGCAGGCGAAAACAGCGGGCGAAAGCCCGCCTGTAGCAGCACCGAATCAAGCGCGCTTCCGCCCACCGCTACGGACTTATAGACTAGAACGCACTCATAGGGAACCGACTACGGACTGACAATATGTTCCAACCAAAATTACCATCCGCCTTCATCCTCATCGCCGCGACGCTTGCCACCACATATGGTGCCGCCTTCGCGCAGAGCTCAGAGCCGCCAGAGCGTCCAAAACGCACGCAAGATCCGGATACTTATTATCATGCAGAGAACAGCATGCACGGCAAGACGGTGGTGCTGCCCATCAACACGACATTTGAAGGCCGCGTCGACCAAACCATCAGCTCGGCTCATAGCCGTCCAGGCACTCGCTTTAATATCGTCGTCGACAGTCCCGTGATCGTCAACGGAAGAGATGTGATCATTCCCACAGGCTCCAAAATAATCGGCGAAGTAGTCGAGGCGGTGCCGGCGTCCAACGTGCCCAAACAAAAGTGGCAGGACAAGCGGCTTATCCATGGCAAACTGCGAGTGCAAATCAGCGGCTTGGAAACCCCCGACGGAGCAATGTACCCTTTGGTGGCCCAACTGCAGGGAGAAATCTGGGACAAGAACCATGAATACATGAACATGTACAAGAATCCGCTTGGCACCAACGTCGGCTATGTCGGCACAGGAACTTCATTTGAAGCTACTAATGCCAACCGGCAAAACGCTGAGGCAGCCCGCTTTCAGCACCGCGGCGCACCGACGGTAATGGGCAAAAACGACTTCATGAAAGATGAAGTATTGGGTATGGGCTACCAGCCTAGCGGTATGATGGCGAACATGGATTTCAGCTCGGTGAGATCGCTCGTTTTGAAAGGTCGCGATTATTACATCTACAGCGGTTCGCCGCTCACGGTGAAAGTCACGGCGCCATTCAAAATTGGGATGTCCAATCCCGGACAGGGCGTGAGTGTGGGCAGCGTCGGCGAAGAGCCGCGCGATCCGCAGCTGCCGCCACCGAGCCCTTCCCGCACCAACGGCGGTGCGCAAACTTCCTACGATGCCCCGCCTGCCGGTTACAACAGCACGCCGCAAAGAACTGCTCCGCCCCAGGGCCAAAACGCGGTGCCGCCTGATTCATTCTAAGAGGTGCCCGTGGACCGCAAGCTGCCATTCGTCCTTGCCATTACAGGAGCCAGCGGCTCGGTATACGGACTGCGGATGTTGCAGTATCTTCTCGAGATCGAGCAGCCTGTCGAGCTGCTCATTTCACGTGGCGCACGCCAGGTGATGAAGGAAGAAATGGGACTGGAGTTCGGCGAGAACCTGAAGACGGAATTGATTAGTTATCTCAGTCTGCCGGCAGAATCGCCACTGCATTTGCATCGCCTCGATGACTATGGCGCCTCTGTTGCCAGCGGGTCGTTCCGAACGATCGGCATGGCTGTTGCACCTTGCAGCATCGGGACGCTAGGTTCCATCGCCTCGGGACTCACCGAAAGTTTGATTTATCGCGCCGCAGCGGTGACACTCAAAGAAAAGCGTCCGCTCGTGGTGTTATTGCGCGAAATGCCTTTCGGCCAAATTCAGCTGAAACAGATGTTGGCGTTGTCGGACGCCGGTGCGACGGTAGCATGTGCTTCGCCCGGCTTTTATCACAAGCCGCAGTCCATACAAGATCTGATCGATTTCGTGGTCGGGCGCGTACTCGATCAATTCGGCTTCGACCATAGCCTTTTCAAACGGTGGAAGGAAGAGGCAAAACCGATCCACGGCAAAACTGCGATTTAGACGTCCACGCTGCGGTTCATTCGTATTGCGACTGCGGTGCGCACATTGTCTCAGGTTTTAAATGCCCCGGACGTCCAAACATCATTTGCATTACCGGTGCCCGTTTATCCAGCACCTGTCCAAGTTGAGCCCCGACCGTGTCGATGCGAGCGAAAGCTCGTCTTGCTTCGGTAAGAGTCGACTTGACGTCTCCAGCCGCGGATGGATCGCGCATCAATGCATCGAGAGTCTCAACGCCTCGACGAGCATCAGAAATTATCTTCTTCGCGTCATCGCGTAGATCGCGATCGCTGCCTAGCTTCTCCACCTCAGACGCCGTCAGCCGAATGTCGTGCGCAGCATCGCATGCAGTGGTTAGCATTTCCTTGATGTCCGCTCGCAAAGCAGGATCTGCCGCGACAGTTTGCAACTTACACATGGCATCATCGGCCATACTGGCGGCATCGCGGGCGTCGTGCGCTACGGAAGCGAGTGTGGCTGAAAATTTCGGATCGCGCATTATCCTGTTGATCTTTCCTGCAGTACCGTTTAAATTCCTCGTCAACAAACCGACCTGCCGTTCTACTCGTATCGTACTGTCCCCGACTGACTCAAACTTGCGGGTCAAGCTAGACACATTGTCGGCAGCGATCGCTAAGTGCCTGGTGCTGCGCCGAAGTTCGGCCACATCGAAGCTCTCGATTTTTGCAGCCGCATCTTCCGTCACTTTATCCAAGTTGATAGGGTCGACGCCGCTGACCAGAGATTGCTCGTTCAATACAGCCGCAGTACCCGGGCTGTTCGGTAACACAATATCTATATAGCGCGCACCGATAAGTCCATTAGCGTGAATGAAAAACTGAGCATCTTTGGGCACCGCAATGTTCTGTTCGTCGACTCGCACTGAAACAACGACTTGATGCGGTTGCTGCAAAACAATACTTTCTATGCTGCCTACGCGCACGCCATCGCTGTACACGGCGGCATGATTAGTGAGACCCGCAGCGTTGTGAAACACAATTCGAAAGCGTTGCGGAGATCTCCTTATCGGATAGCCCTTCAGCCAAAGCCACGACGCGACCCATAGAGCGACGCCGGCCAAAACAAGGAGGATTATTGCAGCCACCGATTTGCGATCATTGTTTGTCACCGTCTCATTCATACGCTGGTTCACAAATAAAAAGCCATAGTAACGAGGCAATTAGCTACCGTCCCGGCAACCAAACCGAATATCACAGATTGCGCGGCCAAAAATGACGGCGGCCGATTCATACGCGATGCATAGATCGTTCCTGTAATCACGGCGATCGCCGGATTTACCAAGCCGACTTTAAACAGAAACACGATTATGTCTTTGTCGGCTATCGCTTGCCGGCTCATTTCCATGAAGTCTGCTGTCGATGTCACTCCTAGCACAGGCGCAAAAAGAGCTGCTGCCATAAAACCGATGGTTGTGGCAATGGCAACAAGCGGGCCTGTCACTATGGCTCCGGCTAGATAGCGCACCACAAAGAATTCCGGCAGACTAGTTTTAGTGAACTCTTCTTGTTCTTGGCTGATGAAAGCTGCCACAACTGCTATCCACGCAAGTCCGACTGTCAGAGGTCCCAGCTCGCGCAAAAGGCCAATCGCGATCAATGGCCCCGATAAGTCCTGCGCGCGAAATTGATCCAGCTGCAAAACCACTTGCACCAACAGAGCAAGCGAAACAAAGATAGCCTGAAACACAATCATCGGCAGGGTCATAGGACCCATCCAATTGAGGTGATATATGAGGCTCTTTATAGAAAGCCGTGCGGTTTCGGAAGCTCTCTCAGGAGATTGCATGGCGATTCGAATCCATCGTCTAATTAGATGGAACTCGACGGGGCGCAGCTCAGCATTGTTTCAGACGCCTATGACAGCCAGGTTGTAGAGAACTCGTGACAGTGCGCCAGCGTACATGCTAGACTTCGTGTCCATGGAAAAAGAAGGCAAAACAAATTCGCGAAAAGACGCCAACCTAGACGACTACCGGTTTGCCGTCGGAGTGGTCGTGGGCTTCCAGGCCCTCGCCGGCGAAGTGAAGGTTAAGCCGTCGACAAATAGTCCGGAGTTGCTCGCGAATCTGACAATGGTGCGCGTGGAGTATGCTACCGGTATGCAACCGGAGCAGCCCGAGCCGCTGTTGAAAGTATCAACTTGCAGACTCGATCGAAAGATGCTGTTGCTGAAGTTCGAAGGGTACAACGATCGGACATCCGTCGAGCATCTCGAAGCCGCGCGGCTTTTCGCGCGCGAAGATGAATTGCTGCCGCTCGAAGACGAAGAATTCTGGGTGCGCGATCTCGTCGGCTTGCAAGCATATACGACCAAAGGCGAATTGGTGGGCACCATATCTAGTATCGTCGGCGGATCGACCGATTTGCTCGAAATAGAACCGGCAAACCAACCAAAAGGAAAAACAATCCTCGTCCCTTTCGTCAAATCGCTGGTTCCGGTTGTCGACATGCGCAAGAAGCGCGTGGAAATTGAGCCGATTCCAGGCTTGCTCGAGCCTCAATAGAAGGGAGCGATCATGACTCAGTCAAAACGTTCGGCGAAGAGCAAGATTGGTTATTGTTTCTTTGCTCTTGTACTCGGTATTGTGCTTCTCGGCGTATGGGGATTCAAGCTCAAGAATGACGTGTTCGATGCAGCATTGCCCGACCAGTCAATCACATCAATTCGCAGCAACACCAGTCGCATACACATTGTGATGACGGTGATGAAGCATGCGCAGCCCGCCCAACGAGATGTGTTCGCTCCGCTTGTACCGGAGATTAAATCCGCCGCTGACGATACCGGCCGGCGCGTTCAGAAACTCAAAGCCCAATTTGCCGACGACAAATCAATCACCACAGCACTGGCGGATATCGACAAACTAAATAGTGAGCTGGTCTCAGCCTGGGATCAGCAAGCGGCTCTGCAAACGCCAGCGAGCGCCGATCAGGCCCAGAAAATCGAGGCGATGCAAGCAGAACGGTTTGACCATATTCGAAAAGATTGCAGCGAACTCGGCGAAATTGTTGGCGAGCGTTCCGGCAATCAACTGATGCGCGACCAGGTTGTCTTCTGCGCCGCATGGATTGCGGTGCTGGCACTGACCATCTTCACGAGTGTTCAAGTCAAGAAAGCACTCACCGAACTAGCCATGCAAAAAGTCCGCGAAGCGTAGACGCGAGCGTTATTATTTGCACTACCGAACCGTGCTTAGCGAATCATGCACCCAGGCAAGGCACGTGCCAGTTGTGCGGCGGCCTGGTCCGACACGGTGGCGGGGAGCTGAACGGTCTGCAATTGCAGCAAGGACTGAATATGTTCAAGACCATCGTCATTGATACTGGTGAGTCCCAGGCATAAACACGTCAGCGCGGGAAACGTTTTCAGCTGCTCGAGACAATTACTGTCTATTCGATCACCGATGAGAGTCAACTTTTCCAGCGCAGGCAAAGCCTGCAGCTCAGCGACTCGCGAACCGGTAAGCCATGGTCCGCCGATTGCCAGTTCTTGCAAACTTGCCAGCTTAGCAATTGATCGCAAAGCAGCATCGGTGATACCAGTCCATTCCAGACTTAGATATTTCACGTTTCGCATCGATTCCAATTTGGCGGCGCCGGCGTCGTTAATATCGAGATTATTAGTGAGCAACAGTTCTTCGAGCTGCCAGAGCCGAGCGACATGCTTCAGGTCGCGGTTTTTTATTCCGCTATTCTGCAGCGACAACGATTTCAGGCGGACGAATAGTTGCAGACCATCCAAGTGAGCAACGCAATTCTGCTTGCCATTCAGCCACAACGAATCGACGGTTTCAACGAAGCCTTCAGCAAGCGACATCTCAAGCAATCTGGTTGCCGACGCCATGGCGCCATGGCCGAGCGGCCGAGCATTGATTACCGGACGTATTGGAGCAAAGTCGGTGAGCCAAACATTTCCAACCGTCATAGTGGAATTGGCGTCTGTGGTACTTGTAGGTAGGAACGGGAATGCAGCCATGGAATATTTCCTTCGTCGCTGCAGCACATACAGCGAAGCTCGTGTACCGGCATTACTCGGCACAGTGCGGACGGGGTGCAAGAATAGTAAAAAACGCAGAGCGTTAGGTCCACCGTAATTTCACCCATGCAAGCAAAAAGTGGCCCTCCTGGCGACACGTATAAGTCCCATGAACGGATAGCGCTGCTATCGCCCCTATCTCTTTATGCAACCGGCGATGATCAACTGTTCGAACACCGGTATGTTCCTTGTGAAATCAATTCCCAAATGCATCGGACGCCGTGCCAGTCACCGAGCTTGCGGCGGCTTTACGAGCGCGTCATGCGGCTCGTAGATTCGGACGACGGCAGTATCGCCCACCTTCACCGTGCCGGCGCGATAGACAACCCCAACAAGTCCGCGCAATTTCTTCGCTGCTTTCGGAAAGGAGGATGCTTCGACATGCTCGAACTTCTTCGCAATCTCTTTGCCGGGACCAATGCACGGACCGTTCTCTCCCTCGACGGTGAGCACGGCCCCGGAAGTGAACCAGATCATTGATCCCTTAGGAATGAGAGTAAGATCGTCGCAACCGGAGAAGGTTAAATTCGCTCCGAGCAAACTGGGATCCAGATGGTCGATTCGCAGCCGTTCTGCGATCTTGTGCAGTTCTTCAACTGATACAGCGCTCCACTGGCGCCAGTTGCGCACCGGGGTTCCGCGTTTGACACCATCGTCGCGCCCGTCGGCCGGCCGGATGAAACCGGCGTGCTTATCGCCAACAAGCCCTTCTAAATTGAATTCGACCGAGATCCTCGCTTGCTTGAGCAAGGTCTTCTCATTATCGCCTACTGCTAATTGTTCAACTCGGAGAGTAACTTCCGCCATGCCCGTCGTTGCCGTCGCCATTTATCGTGAGGTCTCGGTTCATATTGTAGCCGGACAAAGGCAAAGATTCGCCGGAATGTTCGACTCCCTTTCGATCGAGGGCAGGTGACGCGCCAAATCGTCGTTTATACAGCAAGCTGAATGAGCTCGCGGATTCAAAACCCAGCTCACCCGAAATATCGATTATTGACTTTTTACTGCTCAGCAAGAGCGATCTGGCTCTTTCCAACCGAGCGTTGATTAGATATTGATGCGGTGTTTCTCCAAACACGTCGCGAAACACGCGCAGGAAATGGTGCGGCGAAAAACCTGCGACCTCAGCGATTTCAGTCAGCCGCATCTTGTTACCCAGGTTAGAGAGCATGAAATCGCGAGCTATCGAGAGTCGCAGATATATTTCCGCCTTCGTGCTCTCTTTTGCAAAACGCAGCTCGGAAACCTCCGCACGCAACTGCTCAAGAACCGAGAACAAATTCTCGGCAATCAAAAAGAGAAGCTCATCGAGTTGGGCGTCGTCCTGATTGTACAGAGAAATACATGCTCTGCGAACCAAGGGCAGTATCACCTGATCGTCGGGGTATAGTCGCTCGACGAATCGCGGCGGTTGCACCGATTGGACACCATCCAGCAAGCGCTCCTGAGTCTGTCTCAAGCTTGCCGCTACCTGCGAACAAATTTCTCGATTCAAGAAGACACTTCCGAAGCCAAAGCTGGTCATCGAGTCGATCCGACTTACATGAGGGGTTCCCTCATTAATGATCAGGTACGAACCCGGGTTTACCACGATTTCGCGGCCGCCCAGTACATGGGTGGCGGCGCTGTTCACAGTGAACTTGATTGTAAGCGGCGCGCAACGCTCCGGCCATTCGACGGTGGAAGGTTCACCCTGGGTGAATGAGAGCAACGCCGGCCATTCGTCGGGCATCATCGTCGCCCAATCGACAACGGACCGGGTAAAGTCAGTATTGATCTTGGTGCATACGCAATTTGCGATGGCGTGACAAGTACGACACGCAAACGTGTCTTGCTTTGCCGCGAGGTCATCGCTTTTGCTGCGGCCTCGTTGGGAGAGACCGTCCTTTGCACGCACAAAGATCGTGCGTTTTGCTGCCCCTGCCATTTGCCAATTTCGAGAGGAGAAGTGCGAACGATTTGACGTTACACCTGACGGCGACTGGCTGCCAACCGTGTTTCTCCCATCACAAATCTTAATCGCAATTTTCGATAAGCGGAAACCGGTACGTAGACATACCATGCAGGCAAGCGTTGTCTCTCTCAGCTCTTATTCAAGGAGGGTCATCATGCCCATCCGCATTCTCTTATCTGCTACATCGCTAGCGGTTCTACTCGCCATAGGGCTGCGCGTTTGCAATCCTCTTTGCGTGCCCGAAAATCTGGCCAATCATCAAACCAAACTTATATTGATTTGCGACGAACCGTATGATCCAGGCAAAGAAATCACCGATAACCCGCATGGACCGAACCCGCATGGCGATAACCCTCATGGGCCCGATCCACAGGACGAAGTCCACGACCGGCCGATTCCCTGTCCGGATGATGAAAATCGCAAGTAGCACCACACCGGCGCGCAGGTAAGCTGAGGTCACGGTCTGCCACCGCCATTGGTGCGAGCTAAAGACGAGGTGTCTGCCGCCTGCATTGGGGCGAGGTAGAGACGAGGTAAAGGTTTTTCACTAGGGCGCATAGGGGGCGCTCAGCATAGTCGGGGATCCAGCCTGAGCTGGATCCCCGATCGCGTTATGATCGCCTCAGCGCTACGTCACTGAACGAACCATCAAGAAGTGGCTGCCACTTTGCCCGACGCGATCGGGAAATTGCGTCGGACGAAACGCACTCGCCAGCCCCAAAATTGCGGAAACGCTGTGCCTGTCCCGTTTGTCACGTGAAACACGAGTTGCGTCAGGCGAAACTTTCTGATCGCGCCAAAGGAAACGAGGGTCCAGCCAGGCTGAACCCTCGGATAAACGTGCCCGTTGGGATTCGAACCCAAGACCTTCGGCTTCGGAGACCGACGCTCTATCCAGCTGAGCTACGAGCACAGGGCTCTCATTATAACTTGCAGGTAACGGCGGGGGGCAGCCCGCATTCTTCCGAAAAATACGGATGGCGCCTACACACCACCCGCCCGCAAAATCCATTCCTTGGTCAGCCGGCTAAACTAGGGCTGCCTGACCAGGCTTTCCAACGCTTCCAGGTTGTGTATAGTCACACGCTTGGACTCGATACCTATCCACTGGCTGGAACGAAACTTGTTCAATACCTGGGTCACGGTGACCCTTGACGAGCCGACCATATCGGCTATCTCTTGATGCGTAAGCGGAAATTCCACCCGGATGCCGTTTGGCGTCACTTTTCCGTGATGTTCGGCAAGCGAAACGAGCAGCCGAGCCACGCGGCTGGGCACTTGCCGGAAGACAAGGTCCTCAATCCGCGCCTGTGCCTGTTTCAGACGAACACCTATTACCTGAATAAGTCGCAATCCGAACTCAGGATTCTGGCGGACAAGACTCTCGAAGGACTCGCGCGAAAGCTGATATAGGCGCGCTTCGTCGAGTGTTTCGCCATAGCTGTCGTGCTCGCCGACCTCCCAGGCAGCTTCCCCGATAAGGTCGCCAGGCCCCAAAAGCGCCAGGATCACCGTGCGGCCGTCTGGGGACAAACGAGTCAGGCGGACTCGACCCTTCTCTATAAAGTAGATGGAGGCGCAAGGCATGCCCGGAGCAAAAATGACGTGATGGCGCGGCAGGTCGACTTCTTCGACGACGCCCATCAGACGAGCCATGTCTATGGCGCTAAACGACTCAAAAATCTCATTTTGGCGCAGCCCAGAGAGGCGCTGCGCGGATCTCGTCTCGGTCCGAGTATTCATGAGATTTGGCCCTTCGCCGTCGGGCGTGCGCCGCATCGACGAGGCCATTTGTCCCTCCAAGATTTAACGAGATCCGCAGGCGTTCCGTTGAACCCTTTGGCAACTTCTGACGTTACTACTTATGGAACCTCGTAACCGATTCTTTTGGCCAGCAACGTTTTTATACCCTCGGTGAGATCTTTGAAACGCGGTATCGCCGTCTCCAGGCTTGGATTTATGCAGACTTCCTCACTTTTAATTCCTGTGAAATACCGATTGCAGCTATAATTTGCGAGCAACACAGCAGCGGAAAATCGCGCAAACGCTGATGGTGAGTGGGTTCTGTGTGTATCTATTCAATATCGGATGGCGCAAAGATCGCACCACACTTGTCTATAAATAGGAGATAACAATGGCAGTAGTTACCAGAGACAAATCAGCAGGCGACAAGGCCATGAACGACAAGACAAGCGACAAGCCGGACAAAAAGGGTGCTCCCGATGCGCCGCACGCCGACAAGTCGAAAACAACACCACCGCCGCCTCCGCCTGCGCCCGAGCGCGTCAAGGCGCTAGGCCTGACGATGGACGCAATCAAGAAGCAATTCGGCGAAGGCTCGATTATGCGTCTTGGCGACTCCAAGCACACAGCCATCGAAGGCATCCCGACAGGCGCCCTGTCGCTCGACCTGGCGCTGGGAATCGGTGGACTGCCCCGAGGCAGAATCATCGAAATCTTTGGTCCGGAATCGTCAGGAAAAACGACTCTCGCCCAGCACGTTTGCGCGGAAGTGCAAAAGCGCGGCGGAATCGCAGCAATTGTCGATGCCGAGCATGCCATGGATCCCGAATACGCTCGCGCGCTGGGCGTCAATGTAGACGAGCTGCTCATTTCGCAGCCTGACACAGGCGAACAAGCGCTCGAGATTACTGAGCAATTGGTGCGTTCGGGTGCAGTTGATGTCGTCATTATCGACTCGGTTGCGGCACTTGTGCCGAAAGCTGAAATCGAAGGCGAAATGGGCGACAGCCTGCCCGGCTTGCAAGCTCGTCTGATGAGCCAGGCGCTGCGCAAACTCACAGGCGTCGTCAGCAAAACAAGGACGTCGGTCATCTTCATCAACCAACTGCGCATGAAGATTGGCATCATGTTCGGCAATCCGGAAACAACTCCAGGCGGCAACGCGCTCAAATTCTACGCATCGGTGCGTTTGGACATTCGCAAAATCGAAACACTGAAAAAAGACGGGCTCGAGTACGGCAACCGTGTGAAAGTCAAAGTCGTGAAGAATAAAGTGGCTCCGCCCTTTAGAATCGCTGAGTTCGACATCATTTACGGCAAGGGCATTAGCGCTTCCGGATGCATTCTCGATATGGCGACAGAGCTTGAGATCGTCAAGAAATCAGGCGCCTGGTTTAGCTACAACGATGAGCGCATCGCACAAGGTCGTGATGGAGCGCGCCTTTTCCTCGAAGCAAATCCGAAGCTGCTTGCGGAAATCGAAGCCAAAGTGCGCACGGCCATCGCCAACGCGCCAGTGCCGATGAAGACAACGGGCAAAGGCGTGCCTGACGACAAATAGACTCCGGTAGAGGAGCGCAGGCTACGGCCTGCAAAAGCGGGCTCTCGCCCGCCGCTACCAAACCCGTAATCGGTATGTGAGTCGGATAGAATGAGAAACGCCTCGCCTGCAACCTGCAGAAGCGAGGCGTTTCTCCTGAGAATGGCGAATCTAAAGAGAGCTCGCCAATACAATAAGGGAAACAAGCATGCCCGCAACCAGGTCGCGAACCAAAAAGAGATCCACCGTGCCTAAAGGCAAAAAATCTGCTGCTCCAGCCACCGTCGCACCGGCGGCACTTTTTATGGCAGCAGTCTGCGGTGGCGTTTTCGGATTGTCGGCACCCGGCTTCGATCAATGGTATCTGGCGTGGATTGCTCTGGTTCCCTATCTTTTGCTGACAGTATCAAGCTCAGGCATCAAGGATGCTTTTTTGCGCGGTCTGGTTTTCGGCGCCGCTTACAATTTGGTTTACCTCAATTGGTACATACATCTGCACCCGCTGGCGTGGCTGGGCTACAACGAGCCGGAGAGCATTGCATTAGCCGTCGCGGCGTGGCTGATTGTTTCACTACATCAGGCTTTAATCGTTGCCATAGTGACAGCAGCGATAAGACTCCTGCCCTTGACCGGCGGATTTTTCCCGCGCGTCGTCGAGGAGCGCTTATGCCTGCCGGCACCACTTGTAATACCAGCACTGTGGGTGCTGGCTGAAAACAAGATACTCAACGCGCCCAACTTTCTTGGTGTGCCCTGGCCGATGATTGAGTATTCGCAATACCAAGTCTTGCCTGTAATTCAAATCGCAAGCTGGATCGGAGGCATCGGACTGGGCGCGCTGATCGTCATGTTCAACACTGTTCTTGCCTCGGTGATCGCTACGGTCACGGCACGCATCAGTTTCAAATCGCTGGCGTGTCACACGAGCAGCTCTGCAGTTTCTCAAGGACTGACGGTTGCTCTCTGTGTCGCCGGGGTGGTGGCATGGGGTTATTCGCGGTTGAATGTTCCACAATACGCGGCTGACACTGTTTCGGTGTTGCAAGGAAGCATCAACATTGATATGGAACGCACCAAGCACCGCTACACGTTGCCGGAACTGATGGACCGGTACGGCACCTTACTGGCTAAAGCACCGCCTGGACTTTGCATCTGGACGGAAAGCGCATTGCCCGCCTATCTCAAAAACGAGACGCAATTGCTTAGCGATCTCACCCGCGCATCGAAAGAAGCCAAACATCCAATGGTGGTCGGCTCGATCGATCGTGACTTCGACGGCCGCGTCTACAATTCCGCCTTCGGTATCGACAGTGACGGACGGTTGTACAATGCTGTCTATCACAAACGATATCTGGTTCCATTCGGTGAATATATGCCGAACTTTGCGCACTACCTGCCGGAGTGGGTGCAACGTTTGACAAACACGCCCGCGGGCGCTGGATTTCACGCCGGACAAAAGCCGGTGGTGCTTGATCTCGATGGACAAAAGATCGCGCCGCTCATTTGCTTTGAAACGCTGTCACCCGAGCTGTGTGCATCGAGCGTGCGCAACGGCGGCAATCTGCTTGTTAATCTTAGCGATCTGGCCTGGTTCCACGAATCGATGGTCGGAGATCAAATGGTGGCATTCTCGGTAATGCGAGCCGTCGAAAATGCGCGATATTTTGTCTTTGCTGCAAACACGGGACCGTCGGCGATCATTGACAGCAACGGACGGATTGTCCACCGTTCCATACCCGGCAAAGTTGTCGTGCTTACAGGAAAAGTCCGCTATAACTCGGAGCGCACTGCGTTCACTCAATGGTTTAACTGAACCCGGGTAGCCGATGAACACGTACATTTCTCGGCGCCTTGCATTGATGTGTGCCTTCATTGCATTGGCGGTCGCCTTGATCGCTTTCTATTGGCCCTGGCTGACGGAAAGAGCTTCGTTTTACATTTTTGATTTTACATACGGCTGGCATGCCAACATCGAGCATATTGCCGACCAACTGCGGCAAGGGCGATTTGCTTTGTGGAATCCGTACATTATGTGCGGCATATCGCAATTAGCTATGCCCGCGCCCTCGGCGTTTTATCCCCCTAATTGGATTCTTGCACTGCTTTCGTTCAATCGTGGCATGGCGGTGCTTTTTGTGGTTAACCAGCTCCTGGCTGCGATTGGAACCTTTCTCGTCGCTTCTGCTTGCGGCTTAGGTGCAATTCCTGCGTTAATGGCCGCAATCGTCTACTCAGTGAGCGGCTATTTCTTTTCGACTCAAGTGGACTACACCTACCAGGCGACGGCTACCTGGATACCATGGTGCGCGTGGGCGCTGTTGAACGTGGATGCCAAACGAGCGGGCTTACGCCAGCCGCTACAAAGTTCAGGCGCGCCGCTGCAAAGTTCAGGCGGGCTGGTACAGGCAAGGAAACAGATGTACCTGTTCGCGGCTTTGAGTGCGGTATTCATCGGACTGCTGATTACCGCGGCGTTCTTTGAAGTGGCGGCGCCGGTTGTGCAAATTCTCACTTTGGTCAGCGTTACGCTGGCTGTGGTCGCCGGCGGCGGAAGACCAGTCAAAGTCCTGCTCTTTCGGCTTTCGGCGATTGCTGCCGGCATTTTGTTGTCAATGGAGGTGATACTACCCCTGGTGCAATGGGAGCCTTTGTCGCCGCGCGCCGGCGGATTGCCTGCCGATGAAATCATGCGTTGGAGTGCCACCTGGTACGACCTCGCTTTGTTGCTTCTGCCTCAGCCGCTCGGCGATCTGTACAACTCAGCCAATCCATTCGAGCTTCTACCAACCATACAGCCTACGCCGTTGTTGTCATCATTATTCGTGGGCCCGGTGGTATTCACGCTCGCCATTCGTGGCTTGGCACGACTAAATCGCCAATGGCGAACACTGGTGATTATTTCTCTGGTCGGCATCACTGTAGCTGCACTGGGCATCAACACGCCTATCGGCCCTCGCCTCTTGCAGCACCTGCACATGCCATTTCGCTATCCGGTGAAGCTGCTGTATTTTGTTCTAGTCATTTTGTGTGCATTGGCGGCGGTTGGCACGCGCAGCCTTATTCAAGGGTCACATAAGGGAGGAAATCGAGCCGCCGCATATGCATGGGTGTTTGTCGCACTTGCAGGACTCTGGCTCGCTGTACCTTCCGGTGCCGCCCAATTCGCGTCGCTGGTTGGCGGCGTTCAAACCCTGGCTGAGGCAGCAGCGAAGGAAATATCGAAATCAGTATTTGTCACAGCCGGTGTCGGCATGATCATCTTGGGCTTGATCACAGCATCGGATGCCGGCAAGATCAACAGCCGATTGTGTGCTTCCATCCTGTTGGTGGCGACAACCTCGATGTATTTCGCGCATGCATTTCTTTTCGCCTGGCATCCTGGACCGCCTGATTTTTTTGAGCGTCCCGTGCCACTGGCAGACACCATCCGGCGCCTGGGGACGTCGCATCCTGGAGCACCGCTTCGCTTTTGCGCGATTTACCAAGATCCCGCTCGCGTCATGAACTCTAATGAGCTCAGGCAATGGACAGTAAACAACTACCAGCATATTCGCCAAATGCTGGTCAATCCAAATCAGCAAGCATTCAAAATTGGAAATATCGTCGGGCAATCGCCCGGACAACTCGACCCCTTATATCGCTGTATGCTGTACGCGCGGATGCGCTTCGACCCCGAAGAAAACGGAGCGCCGTTCGAACACTATTGCCAGTTGACGGGCACACCGATCGCCGTCACACAAGCAATAAAGGTTTCGTTCAATCACGGGATGGGAGCGGTGGCGTTGCTTAACCCAGCGCGTTTTCATTTAGAGGAGCAAAATAACGCGGCGAATTATCGCGTATACACTCTGGTTCATCCGTTTCCACGCGCTTACTTCACACCCAAGGTCGTCTGGGGAAAACCACACGATCAAGTCGTGCGCACTATTGCGGAGGAATACCGTTTTCCCATCGATCGGATGACCATCCTCGAGCATAATTTTCCGGCGGAGATCGGCGAAAGAATCGAGGTGACACCGGAGCAGGTAGGCGCCTCGCACGTACAATTTTTACAACAAGAGGACGACCGCGTGCAGCTGAAGGTGTCGACGCCGGTAAAAAATTATTTGGTGCTGCTCGATCAAAATTACCCGGGGTGGCAAGCGTCGATCGATTCGCATCCGACACCAATCTGGACAGCCAATGCCAGCTTCCGAGCGGTGCTCGTGCCTGAAGGCGAGCACCTCGTCGAATTTCGATTTATGCCGCTGGTGTTGCCGATATCACTGGCAGTGGCAGGCGTCGGATTTCTTTATGTGCTGATTCTGCTCGGCTTGGCTGTAAGAAGATAAGCGGTTTGCCGCCCGCCGCTACCAAAAACCAATCATTCGTGCTTGTCGTTGTGAATGCGACGGCTGTTGCGGTTCAACTCATGATTCAGGCGGCGCTGATCTTGCTTCGTCAAATGTCCACCATGTTTGCCACGCATCGTTTGCTCCTGCGCTTCGATGCGATAGTCGCGTTCGTCTGCTCGCGCTTGTTGGGACGGCGTCATCTTGTGCTTGCCTTTTCCGCGTTGAATGCGACCCGATTGATCCCCGAGGCGATTGTTGATCTGCGTTGTTCTGTCAGCTTGGGCTTGCTGAGGAAGGAACAGGAGAGCACCGATGGCTGCCAGCAAAACGAGAGCGGATCTAGTCGTCATGGTTCACCTCGCTTGAGTCGTGACCATGAAGCATACCAGACAAAGAAGACGTTTAACTTTGCGGAGCTTCTTCCCAGGCAGGCACTTTGTGTCGCGTATCGAGTTTGGTAGCGGCGCTGACTTCGATATTAACCACTTTACCGCCGGACTCGACGGATTTCACCACGCCCATTGCCACTTCGCCCCAGCGATTAGAGACGGCCGCCATACCTTCGCCTTGCTGAGCAATTTTGATGGTGTTGTCTTTGCTGTTCTTCTTCTCGAAGGTTCCAGCCATTTCTACAGTGAAGGTAGTAATCCCCGGTTTCTTTTGGTGCCGCACGATGCGTCCTTCGCCAATCACGGTCCAGACTTGATTGGTGGTGTTGGTGCCTTC
>DATNQY010000311.1:0-3292 GCA_036703785.1 Candidatus Obscuribacterales bacterium | reverse complement strand
CGAAAAAACTTCTGGTGCCAAATGAGGCGTCAGCAAAATACGCCCATTCTAAGATGGAGATTTACGACTATCCCGGCAAATACACGGATGAGGACAACGGCAAGAAATTCTCGAAAATCAGGTTGGAAGCGGAGCAGTGCCAAGATAGCCGGCGTCATTGCGAAGGTGACGCGCCTTCCCTGTTTCCAGGGAGCCTAACCACGGCGGAAAGGCATCCCATCGATTCCGAGAATAAGGAATACCTGGTGGTTCAATGCAGTCACACCTACGGCGTCCAGCAGTATCGGGCGATGGGCCCAGTGCAAGAGGATGAAATCTATGTGGGTTGGTACGAATTGCTGCCAAGCGACATTCCCTTTCGCATGCAGCAAAAAACCGTGAAGCCGCGCGTGCTCGGCATCGAGACGGCCAAAGTGGTGCCGAAGAAAGGCGAGGATGGCGAGGAAATCTCCACCGATGAGCACGGCCACATTTGGGTGCAGTTCTTCTGGGACCGCGAACCGCAGAAATCCTGCCCGATCCGCGTCGCGCAGATGTGGTCGCTCAAGCAGTGGGGCGGCCAATTCATTCCGCGCATCGGCATGGAGGTGGTTGTCGACTTTCTTGAAGGCGATCCCGACCGGCCGCTGGTGGTCGGTTGCGTCTTCAACGGCGACAATAAATATCCGTATATGTTGCCGGACAACAAGACTCAGTCCGGCGTCAAGTCTGATTCATCCAAGGGCCACAGCGGCTACAACGAATTTATGTTCGAGGACAAGAAAGGTTCCGAAGATATCCGCATGCATGCTGAGAAAGACCACGACGTCACGATCAAGGATACCGAGACCGGCACGATTGGAGAATCATTTACAGGGCACAACGGCTCAGCATCGCGCAACTGGACGCTCAAACTGGGCGATGACAGTTTGAACGTCCAAATGGGCAATCAAAGTATCAACATCGAAATGGGCACACAAACAGTGGAGGCCATGCAGGGCATCACACTTACCGTCTGCATGGGGACCAGCTCTATCGAAATCACGCCAGCGGCGATTTCGCTCCAATCTCCCATCATTAACCTTAACGCGGAGGCAGCGATCAATCTCACGGCACCGGTGATCAACACCTCCGAAGTTCTCACTGCATTGGATGTCGTTACGCCGCTCCTCAACGGCACGCCGCCGCTGTGATCGTTGGCGCAATGACGGTCCTTCGTTTTGCCACCACCAGGGCGCTGTTTGATTCCTTTCCCGAGCTCTGGGAAAAGATCCGGATGCAGCCAACTGAGCAGCCGCCCATCGATTTCCTTAAAGGGCTCTCTTCGGCGAACAAGCTGACTGATGCAGTGACTTTCTGCGCCTTTTTACTTCCGCGGCGCGAAGTGGTCTGGTGGGCCTGTCGATGCTTCAGAGTCCTAGCCGGTGAAGTGGCCGCGCGGGAACCTGGTCTCTTGGCTGCCGAAGCCTGGGTCCAGGACCCTGGCGACCAGCACCGGCGGGCGGCTTTGGACATCGGCACTAACGAGGACAGCAGCAATCCCGCCACTTGGCTCGCGCTCGCGGCCGGCTGGTCAGGCGGATTCCAAGCGTTTAGTCCAAATCGGCAGATACCCGTGCCGCAACATTTGACACCACGTGCAGCCCGGATTGCGGTTCTAACGAGTCTACAAAAGCTGCGAATGCCAGCACGTCAGGACCGCTTGCGGGATTGCATCGCTGACGGTGTAAAGCTGGCCGAAGGTGGGCTATGATCGATGGCGCAATACTCCGGAAAGCAGGGCTGGTAACCGATCTCTATGCCGCTCACGTTGCAACTCGTTAACGAAACCACCCTGCCAGACGGCGGGCCTGTCAGCGTCAACGTCACCGGTAAACGGGGCATCGACATCGGTCGTGCCGCACACCTGGACTGGTGTCTGCCGGATCCCACTCGCTACATTTCAAGCAAGCATTGTGAAATCCGTTATAAGGATGGAGGCTATTGGCTGCACGACGTTTCTACAAACGGTACGTTCCTCAATGGTGCCGACCATCGCATGCACGCCCCCCACCGCCTACGCGACGGCGATCGGTTCGCTATTGGTCAGTACATTGTGTCGGCCACGGTGGAAGAGGACGACTCGCGCAATAACGCTCACGTGAAGAATCCAGTAGCACCTGCTCGTTCAGATGACGAAGACTGGTGGACAACCGACGAAGCGGTTCCACCTCCTATCGATCCTAAAGAACTCCGACCTGCACGCTATGAATCTCCAATCAATCCCGATTTTCTAGACTGGGCAGCAGACATTCCTGGCCCCTATCGGGATTTACCTCGGGATTTCACACCAGCGCCGATAACGGCTTCGTCGTCGGTTCCACCCGACATGGATTGGGCTATCGGGCCACCATCGCGATTGCAAGTGCCATCCCCACCTCCTCCGCCGAATCCGGCCCCCCGGCGACCAGCACCCGAGGCCGAGATTGGCGCCTCAGCTGGGGTAGCACCAACTGTTGCAGCCACAGCTCAAGCACATTACCTTGATTCGGCGCGACGCACTTCTCTATCGTCCAGCGATTTTATCCAAGTACTCGCCAGATCTGCTGGCATCCCAGAGGACGTCCTTGCGCAAAAAGATTCGGTCGAGCTCGCGCAACAAATTGGGAACGCACTACATTTGCTGATCGAGAACTTGATGCAGCTGTTGAACGCGCGGCAGCAGGCCAAGCGGCTCGCACGCACGACAGTCCACACCAACATCGATGCCCTCGACAATAACCCGCTGAAGTTTAGTCCCTCGTCCCAGGATGCGCTGCGTATCCTGTTCGGAACAGCAAATCCGAGTTATCTCGATCCACAACGCGCCATCGGCCAAGCATTTGGTGATCTAAAATCACATCAAATGAAGACTTATTCGGCAATGCAACATGCATTGAACATGATCATGGCCGATCTCGATCCAAAAAGAATTGATCGCGAGATCGAAGGCGGCCGCATTAGTAGTCTTCTGCGGAAGGCGAAGCTTTGGGATGCCTTTTTAAACCGATGGCAAGCCAAGGTCAGCGGTCAGGGCGGTGAGCCCATCGAGGCTTTTATGCGATATTTTGCCGAGTATTATGACCGGGACGGGAGGTGAGGAGCTAGGCTTACCATGATATAGGAGAATCGAAGGCGGCGTCTCGTCGCCGTGTGCGGAGGGACGTTCCTCAGGTTGCGGTAGGCCTGCACTGGCCACTCCGCAAAACCGACGGGGCGTAGCTTCTCGACTGAATCGGCACGGTCAAGAATGTCTTGGTATAGCAAAGTCTTTTGGTCTGAAGGCCTGTTTCTG
>DATNQY010000310.1:0-2929 GCA_036703785.1 Candidatus Obscuribacterales bacterium | reverse complement strand
GTGTCTATACAGAGATTATGGCGTGCAGCCAGATGGCTGTCGTACACGCTTGGCGTGGTTTTGTTTTCTTTCCAACCGTCCGCATTTGCGGCGCCTATTGAGCCGGCCGCTGCGCTTTCGCAGGCACGGCAGAATATTACTAACCTGGTCGAGGTAGCACCTCATTTTTACCGCGGCGCGCAGCCCGATTATTCCGGCATGAAGGCGTTGAAAGACGCGGGCGTGCAAGTGGATGTCTGCCTGGTCAATGATCCGCACGTGATCGCCTCCGAAAGCCAGGATGCACAGGCTCTGGGCATCAGGTTCGTCAATATTCCGCTCAGTCCGTTTAAACGGCCCTCTGATACCGACATTTTGCGGTTCCTCGATATCGTCAATCGCAAAGACGACGAGCCGGTCTTTGTCCACTGCCAGCACGGACGCGACCGCACAGGCGCCATGGTGGCGATTTATCGGGAAGTGCATGACCATTGGACGCCGGACCAGGCGTATCAGGAAATGCTCAATCGTGGCTTCCGACCGTTCTTCAAGTCATTGTCAGACGCTGTGTTCGATGTCGGCAACCAGCTCGGCATGCTCGGACACAAGCCGACGGTCGGCTTCATGGCTACTCACTTTACGGGCCACAACCCGGCTTTGAACCCGCAGTAAGCTGGCTGCCGCCGCTGCCGGGGCGCCGCGTAGTTTCCCCATAGCCGAGAACGCCGACCCAGCCTTAATATTGGGGCATGGAAGTCCCGTCAGACATAGGCTCTACCGCAAGCCGCTCCCCGGACGCCAAGTCCGGTCAGTCTCAGCCGGAGCACGAGCAGCCCAAATGGACAATTGCCGTCGATTTGGCCGCGAACATTTATGACAACAAGGGACAGGCTACCGGTAACGGAGCGTTTCATAAGTGGCAACAGCTGAAATCGCTGGCGGACAAGACGAAGGACGCACCGGTATCGATTGTCGTGTCGCTGCCGCATGTGGATGTAACTTCAAGCAGCAGCGAAGATCTGCGCCGCAATCTGAATGCTTTCAATAACATCTCGGCTGCAAGGCCGGACAACACGTCGGCACCGAACAAAACCTTGATCGATACGTTCGTGATCAGTCACGGGCAGGCACGCTTTGTTGAGTCGCATTTATCGAAGGGTTTTGCTTCGGATCTGGAGAATTTGCTTGGCACTGCTGGCAAAGAAGCTCCATCCGACCAGCTTGCCCTCAGTGTTTTTGCCCACGGTTACGGACTCGATCTGGCAATGCAAGGTGACGCCGGTGCTGCTACGCAGCAAGAAATGCATGACGCTATCAAGCGCGGGCTCGGCAATAGAGACAAACTCGATGTCCTGGATCTCGACGCTTGCCAGATGGCATCCACGGACACGGCGCATAATATGCAGGACGTTGCGCGATATATGGTGGCGTCCGCAGACGACGAGATTGGGGATGTGGCGGCTAAATTCGACGGGCAAAATATCGGCGCGGCGGTATCCGACTTGATCGCCCACCCGGACAAGTCAGCGGCACAGTTCGCCACGGACTTTGTGGCACAGGCGGATGCCGGTTTGAACGGGCGGCCGACCAAAGTGCCCGACGTGAAGAATCACCTTCGTACAGGAGCGGACTCGCTTACGGCCTTTGATCTTTCGCGCTACGGCCGTTTTGAGGAGAGCCTGGACAAATTTGCTCAAGCATTGAGTACCCACTTAACCAACAAAGCGGATCTAGCGGCTATTGCTGAGGCGACGGACAACACCGCATCCTATCCCAGCCACCTGCCGGCGGCCGTCAACGAGCTGCGCGATACGAAGCAATTCGCCGAGCGCATAATCGACCAGATCAACGCTGGAAAACTTCCTGACGATGGCAGTGTGCGCGGAGCTGCTCAATCGTTGATTGCTAACCAAACTGCGATGACGTTGAAGCAGCACAATAATCCAAACATCTATCGCGGCGTCGGCGGACTGACGACCTTTTTGCCTGTCACATCACAGGACTCGCGTCATCAGATGGCACGCTTGCACTCGGGTATGTACCTCGGCTTGATCGAATTGCCTGAGTATCAAAAACAATATCGCTTCAAAAATTTGGTTAGCCAAACCGCCGCCTTCATCATCGGCAATGAAAATGCGGTCATGAACAAAGGGCTTCCGTCGGCTGCAATGCTGCCGTTGCAAAACGCGCTTCAGCAAGTGCAAGCGTCCCGCAATCAAGCCGAGTACGCGCGGGCTCTTGCCACCATGGGCAGTGAAGCGACGAAATTTCTCAATTCGCCGGAAGGACAGCTAGCGGTTGATAAAATTGCCGGCAGCGCCCATCCAAGCAACGGAGATGCCGACCGCAGTATGTGGTCGCATCTGGTAGACGAACTCGTCACCGGCAGCATGACTAGTCGCTAGCCTGCGCAGTTCACTTTGACTTTGTCGAAGTTGCAGGGTCCGATTAAGCTTTGTCGGGATTCGGTCGTAACGTCTGCGAAGGTTTGCATAAACTTATTAAATGAAAGCGTGCTCGGTGCGCCATCGGGGTTGTAAATCAAGAGCGTGCCACCATCTCCAGCCGTGCGGTCGAATGCCAGAATGGCATGAGCGTGATCCGTGCTATAGCCGTTAAACGTTGTTGCATCGCGGCTAGTGGTAGCGGCGGCAACCAGTCGGCCTTCGCTCAGGGCATCTGTAATTGTGTTCGCGAGTGTTTTGCTGTCCACCTTTCGCTGGCTGAGCAGAAGATGCAGATTGCGCTGGCTAGGATAAGTTCTTGCATCGTGCCCGGTGAGTAGCTTGATGGCGGATTTTTCCGATCCGTCGTTCAAACTTTCCTGGGCGGTGACAGCGTTAGCACCGTCACGCGTCCGGGGACGGATGTATTCGCCGTACGCCTTTTCCATCACGCCTGCCCATGTGCCGAAAGGCGTCCCGCGGTTGTAGAGTCCGGCTTCTGCCTC
>DATNQY010000309.1:0-8386 GCA_036703785.1 Candidatus Obscuribacterales bacterium | reverse complement strand
CGGTTTGGTGGTCCAGCGGGTCATGGCTTGCCTCCTGGATTCAAAGCATCGCTTAGGTTACACTATGGCGGCTCAATTTTGTGCATTTGGGAGAGAATCCGCCGCTCATGAGTTTTTCCTGCGATCTCGGCGGGCAGCGTTTTCGTTTTGCCAGCGTTAAAACCGTCCTGGCGAAAGCTAACGAGGAAAAAGCCGGTGACAACCTGGCCGGCATCGGCGCGGCAAGCGAGCTCGAGCGAGTTGCTGCCAAACAGGTGCTCAGCCAGATGTCGCTGACCACATTGCGCGAACACCCGGTGGTACCGGCGGATAAGGACGCTGTTACCAGGCTGATTGATCAATCGATCGACGCCGTCGTTTGGGAGAAAATCCAAAGCTGGACGGTCGCTGATCTCCGGGAATACTTGCTGTGCGAGTTGCCCGATTGCTCAGAGCCGAGTCCGGAAGCGGTTGGGCGCGCGCTAAACGGTGAGATGGCGGCTGCCGTCGCCAAATTGATGTCCAATCTGGATCTGGTGCGCGCCGCCAAGCGCTTGCGCGTAGTCGCCACCGCCAATACGACGCTCGGACAAAATGGCGTGCTTGGCGCGCGCCTTCAACCCAACCACCCGGCGGACTCGACTGAGGGCATCATCGCCTCGATTTACGAGGGGCTGTCCTACGGCGTGGGCGATGCCGTCATCGGCATCAATCCTGTGTACGACACGCCCGAGTCGGTAAGTCGGCTGCTGCATGCTACAGACAGGCTGATTGATGAGCTCGGCGTTCCCACGCAAAACTGCGTGCTCAGCCATATTACGACGCAGATGCGCGCCATTGAAGCAGGCGCCCCGTCAGGATTGATTTTTCAAAGCATCGCCGGCACCGAGAAGGGCAATACCGCATTTGGTATCAACATCGAAATGCTGCAAGAGGCAAAAGAGCTTGGCTTGCGTCATTGCAAGAACACCGGCGGCAAGCCGATGTACTTTGAGACCGGACAGGGATCGGAGCTGTCTTCGCGCTCTCACAACGACGCGGATCAAGTCACGCTTGAGGCTCGTTGTTATGCTCTGGCGCGTTGCTTTGATCCGTTTTTGGTGAATGACGTGTGCGGATTCATCGGTCCTGAATATCTTGCTGACGGACGCCAGATGATCCGCGCCGGATTGGAAGATCATTTCATGGGCAAGCTGCTTGCGGTGCCGATGGGCATCGACGCTTGCTACACCAATCATATGGATGCCGACCAGAACGATCTGGAGAATCTGGCTATGCTTTTGGTTGCCGGAGGAGTCAACTATTTCATGGGCGTGCCCATGGGCGACGACGTTATGCTCTCTTACCAGACGACAAGCTATCACGATATCGCGTCCTTGCGCGAGCTGATGAACTGTCGTCCGGCACCGGAGTTCAGTGCCTGGCTCGAAGAGCACGGGCTGATGCGCGACGGCAAATTAACTGCTAAAGCAGGCGATGCCGCTTACATAGCCGAGATGCGCCGTTCTACTTCTTCTTGTACAGGCTGATCTTGGGAACGTTTTCCACCTGACCGTCTTTGATCACCGTCCAGTAAACGCCGCCGCGCAATCCATCATGCTGGGTGGGGCTGTAATTGAGTTTGAACGAAGGGCCCAGTCCCATATCAAAGTTGTGAATCGATTCCATCCCCTTGACGAACCCGTCCCGGGTCGGATCTTTACCGGCGCGCTTGAGACCTTCGGCCGTTGCCATGCCAATCAAGAAGCCCTCGAAGCTGCTCCAATTCGGTGCCGAGTGCTCATATTTTTCCATGCATTGCTTATACAGTTTTACCGTCGGCAGCTCGGAGCGGGTAAACGGAATGATCTGGGTAATCAGTGTTCCGTTGGCAGAGCCGCCTGCCTCTTTCATGAGCAAGTCGGTGCCGACATCGAAAGCCACCATCACCACGTTATCGCCGAGCTCTTTCTTGCGCTTGATGATCAGGGGCAGCGCGTCGCCTGCGGCCCCAAGAATGACCGCATCGGGTTTGGCGGCCTTCAATTGGGCGATGATCGGATCGATATCGCGTGACAGCCTCGGAAATGACACTTCGGTGACGGGCGCGGATTTAACATTTTGCAGGGCATTTACGACGCCTTCGCGGCAAGCTGCTCCGTAGGCGTCAATCTGATAAACGACAGCGATGCGCTTCCGATTCAATTGTTTGACGAGCGTGTTAACTTGCTCGGTTGCCTCATCGGCGTACGACGCGCGCAGCTGAAAGACGTAGCGGTGAACGGGCTGAACGATGAATTCGCCTCCGGTGGAAAATCCCACCGCCGGTAGGCCGTGCGTTTCAAATGCCGGAACGTACTTGGTAGCAGGGGTGGTGCCCTGAAATAGAGTGCCGAGGAAAACCTTGTCTTTCAGGCATGTATTGAAACAGCTGATGGCACCGTCGCCTGTGTAAAGATCGTCGCAACTGGCAAGCTTGATCTTGCGACCATTAACACCGCCCTGGTCGTTGATGTATGAAAAATATGCGCGACCTCCGCTGACAACCTGTCCGCCGCGTTCTTTCATTTGTCCGCTCAGCGGAGCGCAGGAGCCAACGGTAATTTCAGTCGGTGTAACGCCAAGGCGTTGATTATCGGCTTGGGCAGCCAATGCTGCCGGTG
Source organism: Candidatus Obscuribacterales bacterium (assembly GCA_036703785.1). Lineage (GTDB taxonomy): Bacteria > Cyanobacteriota > Vampirovibrionia > Obscuribacterales > Obscuribacteraceae > JADYXS01. The sequence continues at coordinate 5,765 of DATNQY010000309.1, read as the reverse complement.
CGCTCAGCGCCATCGTTGTGCACGCCAGTTGCGCGGCTGCCATCGAGATGCCATTACGTCTGCACAATATTTGCACACTCATTATTTTTTCCTCGAGCCTATTATTCATAGTAGCAAACTGGCCACCGATGGCACGCCACTTTTCACATCTGACTGGCCGCCGAGACCGGTAGTATGCAAGTACCGAGCAAAGGTTAGCGTCATCCCCCTTCCACCAAATATGGTGGCAAAGTATGCTATGGGCAACATCGGTGTGGCTAGTGCAAAGGATTTGTATGTTCTCGACGGAAAATCCGTGCTTCGAGCCGGCAGCAAGCGCTTACCGCCTGCTCATCAAGGCGGGTAACGTCCTTGGCTACTGGTTGCTGCTGCTGCTATTCAGGCTTGACTTCGGCTACCAATTTTTCACCACCGGCAAAGGTAAGCTCCTCGATCACCAGTCGGTAGCGGATTTCTTTGCCACTCTGCACATTCCCTTTCCGGGTTTCAACGCCTGGTTTGTCGGCGGTGTAGAGTGCATTGGCGGTATGTTGCTAATTCTTGGCTTGGCGGCAAGACCGGTGGGACTCATATTATCGGTCAATATGACCGTGGCCTACTTGAGCGTGGCAGACGATCGCGCCAAGGTTCTCGATTTCATCCAGCATCCGATAAAAAATCAAGATGCTTTCGTGCAGGCAGACCCCTTTTTCTTCCTGCTGACAGCGCTTCTCATATTTGGCTTCGGTGCCGGACCGATATCTATTGATCGGTTGATCGAGCAAGCGCTCAAGAAGAAACAGCCGACACAGAAGCCCAATTAGGTATACTTTTTCAGACTGTCAACGGCAGGCAGCGGGAGAGAGGGAAAATCTCATGGGTAGATCGCACACATACCAACGGCTGGCACTGATATCTGCCGCGACAATCCTATCGTTGCCTCTGGCCTCACCTTGCCTTTCGGCTGACGAACAACGTACCGGGGTCACCGACACCGAAGTGATGATCGGCTCATGCGCGCCGACCACAGGCACGCTTGCCGAACGCGGAAATCAACTCAAGATAGGCGCCACCACATATTTCTCGTATATCAACGAAAAGGGCATCAACGGACGCAAGGTCAAGATAAACTTTTGCGATGACCACTACGATCCGGAGGCGGCAATTTCCTGTTTTAGCAGTTGTTTGAAAGACAAGGTCTTTGCCGGCGGCTTCTTCGTCGGGTCAGCCCCAATATCGAAGTATGTGCGCATGGGTGAAGCAAGCCGGATGCCTCTGTTTGGCTTCTGCACCGGGACGCCGCTTGTGTACGAACTGCACCCGACGGAATTTGTCGTCCGTGCCGGGTACCAGGATGAAGTCGAAAAACAGATCGACGAGCTATGGAATACGCACGGCATACGAAAGATAGCGGTCATATATCAAAATGACGCGTTCGGCGCCGCCATTCGAGAAAATGTGCTCAAAAATCTGAAGTTGTTTAAGGCGGTCCCGGTGGTCGAGGCTTCGTACTCGAGAAGTACCTCTGAAATCGAAGATGCCGTCAAGCGGGTGACGGCAGCCAATCCCGAAGCAGTAATTCTTGGTGCTACCTCGGCGGCATTGACTGCCATCGTCAAAAAGCGGGATGAAGAAAAATGGAAATCCGTATGTATGGCTTTCTCGGTTGATACTGATTTTCTCGAACCCATGGGCAAGGCCGCTGACGGCATCGTATTAACGCAGGTGGTTCCACTTACCGACTCCAAGCTACCGACGGCAGATCTCTATAACAAGTTGCGCAAGAAATATACGCCGACTGCACAACCCAATCTCACCGCCTTCGAAGCGTTCATAAACGCAATGGTGCTGTGCGAGGCATTGAAGCGAGCCGGCAGAGATCTCACTCGCGATAACTTCATCAAAGCGATGGAGTCACTAAATAATTTTGATACCGGGCTTGGTCCGGAGCGCAAACTATTTTATTCGTCGGCGAATCACACCGGATGGGCCGCCAAATCCGTTTACTTTACGGTCATGAAAGACGGCAAAATGGTGCCGCTCAACGAGAAAGATATGAAGCAACTTGTGGCTCAGGCGAAGCAGCACTAAGTCTTCGCACAGAATCTGCAGGGCGGATAGTCTCTGGAGTAAACCGGCTGTTTGAGAAATTCACTCGGACTCCAATGCCAGAACTGCCCGACATTGTTAAACGTGTGGATAACGGTATTCTGCAGCTTGCCGTGCACCTTCTCCACTCTGCGCACATACATATTCTCGATCGGGTTGGCGCGGTCATCCAGCTTCACCGGGCCGCGCGGCGCATCGGCGAGTTCGACATTCTTCAAGGCGGCAAGCACCTTTTCGTTATTGCTCACATCGCCATGGAGATCGTTTACTGCCTTGGCAATCCACATTCCTGAGGTATAGCCGCCTTCTGCAAAGAAGGAGGGCACACGGTGATATTTCGCTTCGAAAGCGCTGACAAACCTTTTGTTGGCGGGAGTTTCGAGCGCCGCGCTATATGGTGAAACACTGACCCAGCCGATTACCTCATCGCCCAGGTGCGGTAGCACGGACTCATCGAGGGTGGTGCCTCCGGCTACGACCGGAAGCTTGATGCCGAGAGTCTTAATTTCCTTCGGAATAATCGTCGCGGCTACATTGGAGGTGAGCAAAAAGAGGGCATCGGCCTTTTTGTCCAGTTTTTTCAAAAACGGCGTGAATTCCTGGAAACCCAGAGGTGCCCACAACTTCATTCGGAAGGTGTCTGCGCCGCAAGCGGCATAGCGCTGAAGACACTCAAACTGACGGCGCAAAGCCATGATAAACGTCGGGAGTTCATCGATTCATTCCTCTCGGACTCGGTGAGCGAAATTCGTGATGGTTTCCAGGACGAATCCAGTGCTTCAGATCTTTCAGACAGCGTCGTCCCGCTGCCTAATTTAGCACAATCCCAGACGGGCAGCCCTCACTCTAAAGGATGTGCTTTTGCTTGAGGACCGCTTCTGCAATGGCTCTGGCGCGCTTTCCCAAGGCGTCGTCCGGGGCGCTAATATTGGTGGTGAACACATAGACGTCATCCGCTTGCTCGCAATAACCGACGAACACTGCGGCCAGATATTTCTGCATGCGCTGTGCACCGATCATTGCCGCGACGCGTTGAAAGTATCAGACTATTGAATTGCTTAAGCCGACTGAAGTGTCTGATCTTGATGCCAGGAGTCGATATCGTATTTGGTGCCATCCCGGTGCATCAGATGATCTTTTCCGGAGAGTACACCGGTTTCAAGACCGACCAGCGAATTGAAAATTTTGAAGGTCGAACAAGGTGCAAATCGCTTGCCGGCTCGATTGGCGTTGCACCTTTGCCAGCGGCCCATCTTAGTGTCGAGGAGGACGAATGTAAGTCTAGTCTATGACCTTCAATTTTCCATCCATGTCCGGATGTCCGCTGCCGCAAAAGATATCGCAATAGAAGTCGAACTCACCGCTCTTGGTTGGGGTGAATTCTACTTCTGTCACCTTGCCTGGCTGAATGTCCGTGCGAACGTGCAGGTCAGGCAAGTTAAACCCGTGACTGCGGTCTTGCGTCGTCAGCTTTAGAACTACCGGTTGTCCTTTATGCACGGTGATCTGATTGGGGAGGTAAGCGAACTTTTTGGCGACAATCTCCACCACTTGCTTTTTCGTTGCGGCAGGCGGCGTCTCCGATGCCGCCTGCGCAGCCTGCGCTGTTCCAGCCAAAACCAGCATGCTCAGGATTGTCAACATCGATCGTTCCATGTTTGCCCCCTTGTTGTATCCAACCTAGATAATAACGAATGGTTGAGGCAAAAAATTCCAATTGGTCCGGGAATTTTTTCGGCGCGCAGGCAGTTGTATTCTTTGAACGCTTGAAACCGCTGGAGCCGGCACTTTGTTCAATAGCCGCAGAAAACAGTTCGAAACGCTCACCTGGCCCTTGTCCGGCGACCTCTTTCGCTTTGCCTATTGGCGGCTGGGCAACCGCCAGGATGCCGAAGACGTAGTGCAAGAAACGTTTTTAAAAGCTTACCGGTCGTTTCACACCTTTGAGCGCGGCACTAACGCCCGTGCCTGGATGACCCGCATCATGATAAACGTCATCAAAGACACGTTCAAAAGGCGCAGCCAGCAGCCTGAGGTTTTGGCTCTCGACGATCATATTGATGAAATCGAGTTTGCTCAATCAAGTTCGGCAGCGCTTCAAAATCCGGAAACGCAGCTCACTCAAAACGAAGTCGATCCGCAACTTTTAGAGGCGTTGAAGAGGCTGCCGAGTGCCCTTCTGCATCCCCTTTTGCTCAGGGAGTTCGAAGATATGACTTACAACGATATTGCCGCAGTTTTGGACGTGCCGGTGGGCACGGTAATGTCTCGTCTGTTTCGCGCTCGCCAACTTGTGCGCCGCTTGCTGAGCGGACGTTCAGGTAGCCCCGATGACGCTGCCACGGAGGTGGCCAACGATGATTTGCACTGATGTTCGCCCACTTTTGGAATTGCTTGCCGACGAAGCTCTCGATACCAAAGAGACTGCGCTAATCGTCGATCATTTGAAAAGCTGCGCCCAGTGCCAGTCTCAATGGTCACAGCTGGAAGAGCTCAAAGAGCGCTTCCGCCGTGCCTCAAAAGCGACGCCGGTGCCCGAAGATCTGTTGCGCAAGATCGGCCGGGCGCTGGATGGCGAAGGCACAAAACGGTCGCCAACGAGCCCCTTATCTCGCCCGCTGCTTGCGTTCGCCGGCGCGGCTGCGGCGCTGGCAATCATAGGCTTCTTCACCATCGCCGCGTGGTTGCAGCCGCCATGGTCGGTGCGCAGGTCAACTGCCCTTGCCTCAGCCTCAGCTCTGGTCGATGCCGTGGCTGCCAATCGTAGCGAACCGCTGGTGGAACGCGCTGCACTGCCCTTGCAACTGGGATACAACCTGGTCTATCTCGCGCTGCCTGATTGGAAACTCGAGCATTCCGCCGTACACCGCACCGATTCGGTAACCGCAATTGCCCGATTTGATTTCGTGAAAAAGGGTGCCGCACAATCAGAGCATTTAGTCTGCTATCAAGCTCCGGCAGGAACCATTCACGCCGCCGATGGGCAAAAGAAACTGATCGCAGGTAAGCAGGTTTTGCTCGGCTCGCGAGGCAATCTGCACTATGCGCTATGGTCGCAACAGGGGCGTGATTATTTGTTTGTATCGCCGCTTTCCAGCGGATCGCTTGAGCAACTGATCGAGCGAGTTTAGACACCTTCGGGATCTTTGGCCAAGACAAATTACACCTCTGGTAATAGACGAAATCAGTGGTATATTTTGGATTCCCTGGAGGTTGCATGAAACGATATACGCGGGCCGTTGCTAAAAAGGGGCTGGCCACGTCCTTCGCCTTCTGTCTTGCAGTCGGGGCAGCGGCCGCGCAGGCGGCGTCCCTTGAGCAGGTTGGCTCCGTAGAGATGGACGGCGTTCACGGACGCATCGATCATTTTGCATATGATGCATCCCAGCAAAGATTGTTTATGGCCGCTCTGGGCAACGACACGGTCGAGGCTATCGATGTGGCTGCTCTGAAAAGACTTAAGACCTTGACCGGCGAGAAAGAACCGCAGGGCATGCGCTACTTGTCGCGGGACAAGAAGTTGGTGGTGGCTGAAGGAGCAGGCGGTAGCGTTGATTTTTTCGACGGTGACAATCTGAAGTTGATCAAGCGGCTTTCCGGTTACGATGACGCAGACAACGTACGCATCGATCCGAAAAGCAACGAGGCGATAGTCGGTTGGGGCAGCGGCGCGCTCA
>DATNQY010000308.1:0-15318 GCA_036703785.1 Candidatus Obscuribacterales bacterium | reverse complement strand
AACATCGGAGCCGCGTGCGCCATCGCTTGATAAATCTGCACAAACGATTCTGCGGGGAATCCCGAGATGATTAGCGGCGTCCGGGCTTCGTCAATCAAAATGTTGTCGACTTCGTCGACGATGGCGAAGTAGTACGGTCGTTGCGAAAGTTGGTCCAACGAGATTCGCATGTTATCGCGAAGATAATCGAATCCGAATTCGTGGTTGGTACCGTATGTGACATCGGCGCGATAGGCGGCGTATTTTTCTTCTTCGGGCTGGTGCGAATAGACGAGTCCCACCGACAGCCCGAGCCATTTGTAGAGGCGTCCCATCCACTCGGAGTCGCGCCGAGCCAGATAATCGTTTACCGTGACGACGTGCACGCCGCGTCCGGTTAAGCCGTTGAGATAAACAGGCAAGGTGGCGACCAGCGTTTTACCTTCGCCTGTACGCATCTCCGAAATCTTATTGAAGTGCAGCGCGGCGCCGCCCATCAACTGCACATCGAAGTGGCGCATGCCGAGCACGCGAGTGGACGCTTCGCGGCAAACCGCAAAAGCCTCAGGCAGCATTTTCTCGAGCAGTTCAGCCAGAATGCGATCGTGCTCGAAACGAATCTGTCCCGGCATCTTCGGAGCATCAGCCGGCATGAGCGGTTTGTTCGGCACGCCGTCCAGCGCTTTTGCGATGCGAGCACGAAACTCAACAGTTTTCGCCTTCAGCTCATCATCGCTGAGTTTGGCAATAGCGGCGGCAAAGGAATTTGCGGCATCGACGTAACCTTGCAAGTGCTTGATTTTTTTCTCTTGCGACTCGCCGAACAGTGCCTTAAACCAGTCCCTCGCCTTTTCCTCCCAGGTATCCATCAATACTTGCTCCAAAATCCGCTCCTGATGCATATGCAAAATGCCTGGAACCCAGGCAAGGTGGTAATTTTAGCACGCCCGTCCATGACATCCGCCGGCATGTTTGCGAGCTTGGCAATTCAATCTTTGCAAAGCTGTCTGGAATTCCGTGTATGTAAGCCTGCCTATACTTGATATCATGGGGCAAAAACTCAACCGCTCGGGAGAAAGACAGAATTTGCTTAGGATTTGTTGCCGAGCTTGGAACAGCATATGAGTCAAGAACAACAACGGATTGCCCTGTCCGGCAAGACCCTGCCTGAAATAGAACAATTCATCGCAGAACTCGGCTTGCCGAAGTACCGTGCGCGACAGATCCACAGCTGGATCTACGCCAAGTATGCATCATCTTTCGATGAGATGACGGACCTCGGCAAGGACGTGCGAGAACTTCTTAAAGAACGCGCCACCGTTGGGCTTTTGAAGATTGCCCACCTGCAGGTGAGCGCCGATGGAACACGCAAGTACCTCTTCGAGCTGCCGGACGGCAAATTCGTCGAGTCGGTGCTCATGGCATTCGAGGATCGCCCCACTCTGTCTGCTTGCGTGTCTAGTCAGGTCGGCTGTGCCGTCGGGTGTACATTTTGCGCCACGGGTTATCTAGGTTTTAAGCGTAATCTCACTTCACAAGAAATCATCGACCAGGTGATGACAATCCAGAGGGAGTCCGGTCAACGCGTCGCCAACGTCGTATACATGGGTCAAGGTGAGCCGTTACTCAACGTCGAGGAAGTCATCAGTTCACTCCATTCGATGGTCGAATCAGTTGGCATCGGGGCGCGGCACATTACAGTTTCTACATCCGGAATCGTGCCCGGCATCGAACGCCTTGCCGAGGAAGGGCTGCAAGTCACGCTCGCCCTGTCATTGCACGCGCCGGATCCGGCAACACTAGAAGAGATCGTCCCGATCACCAACAAATGGTCTATCGATGACTTGATCTGTGCTTTGGAAAAATACTACGACTCAACAGGCAGACGAATCACAATCGAGTATGTGATGCTCGCCGGCGTCACCGACACGCCCGAGCAAGCGCGCGAATTAGCTCAATTGGTCAAGGACATTCACTGCAACATTAACTTGATTCCCTATAATCCAACCAAAGGTCTCGATGGAGCCGTGCTGTATGAACGTCCTTCAATGCAGGCGCAGAAACAATTCAAACGACTCGCTGAAGCAACAGGCAAAACGGTGACCATTCGCCTGGAGAGAGGAACAGACATTGACGCCGCCTGCGGTCAACTCCACAACGCCTTCGAATCCGGTCAAAAGTGAGGGTGATCATCAATTTTGCTCTGCGGGTTGGGCACGTCCTTATCGCTTAGGGTTGGGGATCAACTTAAATGTTGATCCCTCGTGAAGAACACGAAAATCACTCGTCTAAAACCCGGACAGGCAGAGCGTTTCACAGTAAGTGATTTTTGCGTCCCTTCTTGACCACAACAAATTTGTTTAGCCGTCGCCGTGACCTCTAAGAGGATGGTCGCCTGCGAAAAACGCGATCAACAAAGCGAGCAAAAAGCAGCAGCAAGAATAGGAGGCTGATCCCGGCGCCGATGAACAAACTTGTAGGAACAAAACGAAATTCTACGGTGTGCTCGCCGGCAGGAACAACGACGCCGCGAAACATGTAATCAGCGCGATACAGTTTTGCCGGACGTCCATCCACCGCGGTCTTCCATCCGTCATAGAGTGCATCGCTGGTCACTAAAAACATTGGTATTGCTGATTTGACAGCAACCTTCATCATCGTATCGGTGAGTTCCACAACGTTGGCAGTTCCATCAGGCAAATGCGAAATTGCATTTTGTACCGGCGGTGGTCCGCCCGCTTTTTCCGTCAATTCGTTCGGTACCGCTTCCTCTACCACCGCGTACCGCCGCGGTTCAAAATCACTGTGCCTGATCAATTGCAGCGTCTCTGCGGACGCCATCTGTCTTACTTCCGGCACCAGCCACACACGCGGCATCACCCGGCGGTTCTCGTATATAAATGCCGTAGGCGACTCAATGATTTTGATAAATCGCTCCGGCTGCGCATTCACTGCTTGCAAATTTGTGTTTTGCTTTGGCAGCGCCACGTACTTCGCGCAGCCCAGGTCAAGGGAGTGATCGTCGGCGGCTGAAATGTCGATGGCATTTACAAAGCCGCCCTCATAAATCGAAAAGAAGTTTCGCGTGCGCGCCGGGATCAACGCGTCCATTCCATTGGCCATTGGGATTCCCCATACAGACGCCAGATTGCACGGGAATTCGAAATACGACGCGCCATTGCCGAGATCAGTAAATGCTCTTTGATGCGAAGCAAGCAGGGACTGTTTAATCTTTTTCGCGTATGCGGGCACGTCGATAATCTTGACACTGTTTGCATGTTTCCACTCGAGAAACTGCCCGAACGAGCACAAGTCGGCCGCGAGCATGAGCACTAGTGCCGATTGTCGGAATTTGCACTCGGGCTTCGCTACGAAAATAAACAGCACAGCAAGGTCAAGGGCAAAGACACTTACAGGGATCAACACCGTTGGATTGTTTTGCAAGTCCGGCGACATCGTTCCTGCATGTGTTGCCGCTACCAAGCTCGCCACGCGCGGCAACAGGTTGACGGCATAAGCCAATGCGCCGAGGAAAATCGCCGTTGGAACTGCAGCGAGCGCCGCCATTCGGCGAAGGGTAATTTGTTGCGTGCGAATCGCGGAGGTGGCAATGCCAGCCAGGACAGCCACTGCGAAGGAAACTTCGACTAGGTGCTTGCAAGCCGCGCGAAACGTCCCATACAACGGATAGAAGTACGCGGCCCAACCGATCGGAGTTACGCTGCCCATAGCGAGCATGCAAGTGAGCACGCCGGCGGCCAACCAGAAATAAATCTCTTTCTTGTTTTGACTGCTCGCCACCGCCCCCGGTATCAGCAAAAACGGCAGCAGTCCGAGGTAGCAATTGGAAGAAACAAAATTGAACGGGCCGACATAGTCATAGCCGTACAGTGTGCTGCGGTCGATTCCGGCCAGGCATGGGAAGACAAACAAGATCAGTTGGAATGGATCGAATCGGAACGAGTCATAAAACGCCCGACCCATCGCCAGGCGCGGTGTCAGTTTCACCAGCTCTGCCGTGGGTACAAGCTGAATCGCGCAAATCCCGATGCCGATGATCACGGCGCCCAGGCAAGCCGCCATGTATCGCCAATCAATTTGTACGCCGCCGGTCAGTGGCCTTCCGCCCGCCGCAAGGGCTGACGGTATAGAGGGGCGCAGGCTACCAGTCTGCGGACGCGACAACGCCTGGGTTAGTACATACGCTGCAGCCAGCGTCAGGTTATACGCCAACGATTGAGGAAACCCGGCTAGTGTCATCAGTGCTGTAGTTGCCGCTGCGATTGTGAACCATCCGAGTGTGAATCCGCGTTTCAACTCCCAAAATGCCCAGGTCAGCAAAGGCAGCCAACATACAGTGTGGATCATCGTTTGGTGCCGCATGTTGCCGATGAGCACGCCGGACATGCTGAAGATGACAGCGCTGATACAACCGGACAGTCGCGACCTCGTGAGGGAAAACACATAACCGTACATTGCGGCGGCTGCCACCACATACGGCATCAGGATGCTCATGTTCCAGCCGATCACACCAAGGGGACGCAGCAAGACGGTGGGATACCAGGCTTGCACTTGTGGATCAGCCAAGTAGGGAAACCCGCATAGAATAAGCAAGTCCCAGGCAGAATGGCCGTGCATGAATGCGGGCACATACGCGGTGAGTGCATCACTTGGTGCAAGCAACTTGCCGGTAAAAAGCACAGGCGAGAAGTAAGCAACAAACGCCGCCGCGCTGATTAGAATAACGAGGGCGGCATGTCGATATTCTCTATACAACGAGCCCATACTCTAACGTGCTTGCCGACAGTGGGTTCCACGAAAACTTTCCGTCGCCCGTTTGTTCAACATGCCCCCAGGGCACTTCCTTTTCGTGATCGAAAACCACGAGCCATTTCTCGCGCGCTGCCCGACCAAGCCACTCATCTTTGCGGTCGCAAGTTTCAAGCGGATAGTGATCGTAGCCCATCACCCAGGGCGGGCTAAGATGGCTTTTTGTCGGTACGATGTCCGCGAAAAAGACGCCCTTTTGCCCCTCTGACTCAAAGACAACGACTTGGTGGTGGCTTGTGTGTCCACCGGTGATGCGCACTGAAACGCCGGGTACGATTTCGCGATCGCCATTCACCATTTCGAGCAAACCCTGTTGCTCCAAAACCTGATAATCTTCGGTGCGATAGCTGGCTTTTGCGCGCGCATTCGCTTTATGCGCCATGTCGTATTCGCCCTTCTGCACGTAAACGAGTGCTTTCGGAAATGTCGGCACCAGCTTTCCGCCTTGCTCCATCACCGCACCACCCATGTGATCGAAATGCATGTGCGAAATGATCACCGCATCGATTTGATCGTTGCTGATTCCCAGCTCGGCAAGTGCTTTGCTGTGATCTACCAGCGTGCGCAGATCATAACGCTCTCGTTCCTGCGCAGACCAGCGGGGGCCCATGCCTGTTTCCACAAGCACTTTCTTTTGCGGTGTTTCAATCACCAGAAGATTGCATGCCATGTCAACGCGATTAGCTTCGTCGGCGGGCGAGACTTTGTTCCACATCGCCTTCGGTACCACGCCGAACATCGCACCGCCATCAAGTTTGAAATGGCATTCGCGAATTATATGCAGTTTGAACTTTCCAAAATCCACGAGAATTCCTCCCCTGGCAGATCATATCAGGGAGGGCGGCCTTTCGCCCGCCGCGACCATAGCAGCTGCGACAAAACGCCTACTCGACGTTGTGTTCGAAGTCGTCGTTGAGACGCTTTATACGCTCGCCTGCGAGCCGTCGCGACTGATCAGTAATGGACGAACGTTGTAACTCCTTCAGCAACGGCAGCAATTGTCCGTAGAGGTCAATCTTAAGGTGAACATCTGAGGTGTGGTAATAGGTGTCCTCGAGCACTTTCACTCGCTTCACCAATTCCGGTATGTTCGATTCCAGAATATCTGCCTGCCGCGACAGCCAATCAGGTGCGCCCGGCTTTTGAGCCCCAATGCGGTAATAGTGGGCGGCGCGCTTATAGTCCGAGGCAAACAAATATTGATTGATGCCGGCCAGGTAAGCCAGATCCCAGGCGTCCGGGTTTTCGGCCATGCCTCGCTGCAAAATGCGGTCGGCTAGATCCGGACGCTTTTGCCAATAGCCAATTGACCAGCAGCCAAACCAATACGGCTTGGTGAATTTCGGATCGAGTCCTGTAATCAGATTGACGTAGTCATAGCATTGCTCGTATGGTTTGCCGCGGTGTTGGATGCCCGCGCCACAGTACTGGATAAAGGCGAGCCAATAGAGATCGGCTGCCAACTTAGTGAAGCCACCACTCACCAGCTTCACAGACTGCAGGCTCGGCAAAACTGTCGCCTGTCTATGCGCGAGCTCATTGGTGCTAATCAAATTGTCGAGCTTGATCTGGCTAACAACCACGATCACGCAACAGACAACGCTGAGTAAAACAGTCTTCCAGTCCATGGCATTTATTGTAACGAGCGTCCCACGTATGGGCGAGCCTCTCTGGCAGCTTTGCTGCAAAGATCCCTCCGCTGCTTCGCCTCAACCAAAAAATGAAGGGCCGGTTGCCCAGCCCTTCACGTTTTTGTATGAATCGATCTACTGGTTAGAAAGTACCAGTTCTTTGCCTGCGTTTCCGGATACGGGGTTGCCGGCATCGTCATATCCGATGACTGCATACGAGCTGTTCACGCCGGATGAATCGGCAATCGGGCAGTACGCGGTGTTGCCGGCTGTTCCTGTGCCGCTTGGAGCAGCCGAACGCGTGGCTGCGACGTTAGTGACGGATGCCACTCCGACCGGGTCGGGAGCGCCCGTGAACGGGTTGGCTGGCCAGTTGCCACCGGCGCCGGTAGGCGAGTTGCCGCCGCCCGGATAGTACGGTTGCAAGGCGGTACCCGTGGCGGCATATACGCCGGCGGTGTCTGTTGCGTACGACTCAGAGGCAAGCTGGCAAGTATGCATGTTCGACTTGACTTGAGCGACTTTCGCTTTTTTCTGCGCGCCGATGAAGTTAGGCAACGCGATGGCGGCGAGAATACCGATAATAACGACGACCACGAGCAGCTCGATGAGCGTGAAGCCCTTGGCTTGACGGAGTTTGAACATTTTAGTCTACCTCTTAGTATTGACCATATCTGGCGCTTTCAACCTGTGAGAGGCTTTCCAATCTCTCCAGGAAACCGGGCTTGCGGCCACGGCATAACGTGCACAACCGAAGTTGCGAATCATGCTGCGCACACAAGAAAATTGCCCGCATACCACCTCCGGTAACTGGTCTTTGTATTAAAAATAACTAATAATCTCTCGCAATCAGCATCGTGCGTGGAAGAAGCAGCAATCCTCGTCGGTATTTCCGGACTTCGGTAAGATGGAATCTTGCGACTTAGCCTTTCTCATCTATGAATTCCGCGCCTGAGCATTTTTTCGCTAGTGAACCCAACTGTTGACACCAACATCAGCTCGCCGAAGGCGAGGATGGCTACAGCCCTGCTTCTTGCGTTGGCGTGGCTGGTGGTCATCTTACCGATGCCGAAAGGCGTTTTTTGGCAGTCGGATACCTTTTGGCTTATCGAAATCGGTCGCAACATATTGCAACACCATCGGTTGCCGACTGTCGACATCTATTCTGCCAATTCGCTGAACTCTCCCTGGATGGTTTACCAGTGGTTATCCGAAGTTATTTTTGCTTTGGCACACAATGGGTTGGCATTGAAGGGCGTGGAGATCGTCGTTGTTGTCACACTGACTTATCTTCTGAGCGTACTTATGTTCAGGTACATGATCACAGAGGGCTGCAATCCAATTGCATCTTTTGTCACCACGGTCATAGTTTTTCATGCGACCCATCCTGAGATAAGTTCGGCACGGCCGCAGTTATTTTCTTATGTCTGCCTTTTTCTGTTGTATGGCATTTTAGACAAAGCCTGGAAAAGCCCCCCAGACAGGCAATCCTTGGGCAGCGCTGTGCTGAAGACTGCGGCGATCGCGATTGTCTGGACAAACTGTCATGTCTCCTTTCCGCTGGGCGCTTGTGTGGCAGGATTGTACGCCTCATCTGCGGCTGCATCGGCGCTCTTGAGCAAACAACAAAATGCCGGACGTTTGCTAACGTTCGGACTGATTACTATCGTTTTTATTCTGGCCAGCATGGTTAATCCGTACGGCATCGAATTATGGAAATTCGCTCTACATGTTAGTGCCGTGACGCCCGCCCATGGCGCCGCTGCTTACGAGTGGCGGCCGTTGGATTGGAGTGCCTTGGGTGTGTATGCTGCGGTCTACTGCCTGATGCTTTTGTCGGCCCTTGCAGCATGGAAGAGGATAACGACCCCTGCGCTTTTGCTTGTTGTTGGGCTCTTCGCCGCAGGATGCCTGCATGCTCGGCTTATGATTTATTTCTGTATTGTGGCAGCCCCGGCTGTCGGACAAGCGCTGACCATGGCATTCTCAAGGCATGCAGACGCGCCAACCGAAAGGATCAAAGCAGCTATTGTCGAAGCTGCTACCTCCAGGTTGTATCCTGTAGCGATCTTAGTTCTGGCGATATTGGTTGCTTGGTTGTCGCCCCTGTATCCGGGATTTGCGCTTCCGCCAGTGCAAGCTGCGGAGTTTCTACGCGTAAATCCTCCTGCCGGCAATCTGTTCTGTTCTGCCCATGCCGGCAGTTATCTCATTTATAGATTTAGAAGCTCGATCAAGGTATTCGTGGATCCCCGTGTGGATTTATACGATCCGGCGTTTATGGATACATATCTCAAGGTAATCCAGGGGCGAGACTGGGAAGAAACATTCGCCAAATACCGTATCGCCGAAGCGCTTGTGCCCAACGACAGTCCGCTGAAGGATCTGGTCGCACTCTCTCCTCGATGGAAGAGCTTGTATCGGGACGACGCATTTTCAATTTTCGTCAAAACGGATAAATCGCCGTGATGACAATCGGTTAATTAAAGGCTGCCGGAAGTTCGCTTAGTTGACAGCGACCAGTTCTTTCTCTTTGCTGTGATGACGTTCGTGTTGAACTTTGCGCGGGCGGCGCAGATGATCCATGAATCGCTTGTGGGCAAGCGTATCTATCGCGACTTGAGGGGTTTTATCCGGAACGGACACAACAAATTCGCCGAGGCCTTCTGCCTTGGGTCGATTTGCAAAGCGTCCTAGATGGTACAGATAACCGCCTCTTGTCGCGTATAGGTAATGAATCATGCCGCCTGCCTTATGTCTAAAGGGGATTGCCAGCGAAAATATAATCCGCGCTGCGAACTACAAGATACACCATAGATCCAAAGTGGAAGGCGCATCTCAAACGTAATAATAACTAAATAGTTGACACCGTGCACGCTCGGACGAAGCCCATCTGGAGAAACACGCTCGCACAGCGCTTCTTGAAATCCGGCGGCTCAGCAATTAAACGCTACATATATTTCCAGGTCCGTAACGCGGGCGTGAGCCCGCTGGTGGGGAGAATACTAGTGATGCCGCCGCCGGTGCCTGGGTGTTTGCTGCTCCGTGCCAGCGTTGTTCTGCGTTACCACCGATGAGAGATCGTCGCCTGCCACCACGGTAATGGCGCTTTGGATGTCACCAACGGAGGCATTGACGATATCTCCGCAATTGAAGAGATCCTGTTTGACCAGCATCGCCTCCTCCGTATTTCCGCGCTGAGCGATGATGCGTGTCGTTGGTTGCGGTCCATTATAGACATCTGACTTAGATCTGTATGCCACCACGTTATATCCTCGCGCCGTTAGATACCGGGATAGCTTGCGTCCGTTTTCGGGGTCGGCGGTGGCGTTCTCCACCGTGATTTTTATCGCTTCTCGTGTGCTGCTGGGCAATGCCTGTCCGTTCCAGCGTGCCACCACAAGCCGCACCTCCTGCTCGTTGGTGGCCCAATCTCCAGTGCCCGAAAAATTTCCGGGCAGCATGATCATTTGTTGATTGCCCTTGGGCACTGCACGCACGAATTGAGCCATCTGCGTAAGTTGTCCCGTATCCATGTCGGTGAGCAGATAATTCTGCGCGATGGACAGCAGCTTCGGCACCTTAGCCCAAGCCATCGGGTCGAGCGCTTTTTCTTCCACC
This sequence comes from Candidatus Obscuribacterales bacterium, assembly GCA_036703785.1. Taxonomy (GTDB): domain Bacteria; phylum Cyanobacteriota; class Vampirovibrionia; order Obscuribacterales; family Obscuribacteraceae; genus JADYXS01. The sequence continues at coordinate 5,257 of DATNQY010000308.1, read as the reverse complement.
GCCCTCAAGAAGAGTTCTTGTCTCTGCACGCGCCCGATGTCGCCGAGTGCATCATGGCGGAAACGAACGAAACCCATGGCCTCGGTTCCATTGAGTAAATGCGGTCCGGGCTCCAAATTGATGTTCAACTTTGCTGAATTGTCTCGATAATGCATCGATTTCGGGATGTCCACCGTGATTCCGCCAAGCTCATCCACAAGCTCCACCAACCCGTGCACGTTGAGCACAACGTAGTGGTCCACAGGTACATTCAAGAATTCCCAGATAGTTTGAGCGGCAAGATGTGGACCTCCATACGCATTGGCTCCATTGATTTTCTGCAAACCCCTGTATCCCGGAATTCTGACCTGAGTGTCGCGCGGAATTTGCAAAATGGAGAGGCTATTGCGAATCGGATCTAGACGGCACAAGAGAATGGTGTCGGAGCGGCCTTGATAAGACGCGCGATCGGCTTTGAGGGCGCGATGTTCTTTGCTGTAAACGACATCCGTGCCCATAAGCAGGATTGTGGTCGGTGTCGTCAAGCCGCCCAGGCGCAGCATTGGAGGCAGCAGCCCCGGCTTCAAAAACAGGGTAACTGCGTAGCCGAACAGGATTCCTATAATCGCGCAGGCAATAAAAGTCGATGACCAGTTATCTGAAGATCTCAAAAATGTGTCTCGCGTGCGACTGGGATATTATACGCAGGGAATCGCTGCAGCCCGGTTTTGGTGTTAAGTTTGAGCCCGCAGGACAGTTCGAAGAAGCTTTTAGCGATCAACTTTGGTGGGTTGGGCGACGAAATACTTTTCCTGCCTACCTTACAGACTATCAAATCGCAGTATCCGTCATACAGGATCGTGATGCTTACCGAGCCTCGAGGCAAAGGCGTGAGCCGCCTGACCGACCTTATAGATGATAGCCTTACCTTCGATATTAAGAAACGCCCATTATTGCCTGGGGATTATCTGGCATTGATTGGATTGCTGCGCGGCGGCGCATTCGATATCGTGCTTTCGTCGGGAAGTTCACCGAATGTGGCGGCGCTGCTCTTTTTGTCCGGAATTCGGCGTCGGATTGGCTATGGCTCGAATCGGCTGGCCTCCATGCTCTTGAGCGATCCTGTTCCCCTCAATCGCAACCAGCATGCTGCGATGATGTATCACGATCTCACCTGCGGCCTCGGTATAAAGGCGGAATGCGCGCGCCCGGCAGTTGTGGTGCGCTCCGAGGCGGTGGCCCGCATGTCGGACTGGCTCGGACGCGGACAAGGCGCTGCCGAGCCGGCTGGAAGCTCACGCGCAGGCACTGGCGCAACGGTGCTTCTGCATCCTGGAACCAGCCTCCTCGCTTTGAAGAAACAGATCTTCAAAGTGTGGGATCCCCGCAACTGGGCTCAACTGATTGCAGACTTTATAAAGCAGGCCGGCGTGCGTGTGGTGCTTGCCGGCGGACCGGATGACGAGGCGACGATCCAACAGATCATTGCCGCATTGGCGAGCAATCATGCTGATATCGCCGGTGGTGCCAATGGACTTTTTCTGAACGCTTATGGCAAAACGGCCACTGTCGAAGATCTGGTGGCACTAATTGATCTTTCTGATTTGATGGTTTGCGTTGATTCCGCCCCGATGCACATCGGCGTCGGCCTCGGCAAACCGATGGTGGCGTTGTTCGGACCGACCGATCCGCGCAAGCTCTTATGGAACGATCCGCGATTTATTGCCATCCGCGATCCGCAAGCAGCAGCATTTTACGGCGACCGCGATCCATTTACGCAGCGCCCGGAGCACTCTGCAACTTCTCCGCCTGCGCCTTACGTGCTGATTCCGCCGGATACTGTTTTCCAGACTGCAATGGATCAATTGCACTCAACCTCAAGCGGCTCTCGGGAATTCCTTCGCTAGCCCGGCGCAAGCCCGCTATTCGCTGGCGCGTGCAAGCCGGCTATTGGGTGAATCGGTTGTCTGTTTTTGGGCGGTGGCACCTGCCCTTTTTCCGCACTATGATTGATCAACTTTTTTGATGATAAAGGGCATTGATCGCCGAAAAGTTTGAATCGCCCAGAACCCTCGCCAGTCAGGCGTTTCGATGAATCCGGCAAGTATACTGTAAAGCCCTTGGCGTCATCAAAAAAGTTTACCGCCATGCCCGAGATTGCTCATGAGGCAGGCGAAATTTTTTCCATCGGATTTCCACCATCCCGAGCATATCAACAGGAGCAATATCAATGGGAGCAATATCAATGGGAGCAATATCAAAAAGAGCAATTTCAATGGGAGCAATTTCAAAAAGAGCAATTTCAAAGCTGAGGTAGGGCGATCAACTTTTTTGATGATAAATGGCGGAAACGCCCCGGAAAACCCCAAAGGTTCAAATACCTGATGGAGAGCGGGTTTTCGCCGGAAATAGCATTCTATGCCCGGACGCTTGGCGTCATCAAAATAGTTGAGATCTCATAGTATGCCTAGAGGGACTCAGCGCTCTGCCGCGCCAAGAAAATATCACACGCACGTTTACGCAGCGCCCGGAGCACTCTCCAACTTTTCAGCCTGCGCCTTACGTGCTGATTCCGCCAAATACTGTTTTCCAGACTGCAAGGGATCAATTGCGCTCAGTTTCAAGCCCAGGAAGCTCTCGGGAATTCCCTCGCTAGTCAGCTTTTCGCCTTTCTCGCCGACGACATCAAGCAGTGCTTTCACAAGCTGCTGATCGAATTGCCGCCCTGAATATTTGAGCAGCTCTGCGGATGCCTTCTCATAACCGATTGATTTGCGATATGGACGATCGCTGGTCATTGCATCGTAGGCGTCGGCGACGAGAATGATGCGCGCCCCGATTGGAATATCGTCTCCTTGCAGATGGTCAGGATAGCCGGAACCATCCAGGTACTCGTGGTGGTGCAAAACCCAGAGCCGCGATTGCTTGAGCACAGGTATGTCTTCGATCATCTGCGCGCTGCGCACCGGATGAATAGACATGATTTTCTGTTCTTCAGGATCAAGTCGCGCCGGCTTCCACAGGATCGACTCCGGCACGCCGATTTTTCCGATGTCGTGCAAGATGCCTGCGATCTCGAGATCGCGCAGCTCTTGGTCGGTCATGCCGACCTGCTTGCCGATGGTGAGCGCGTAACGGCTCACGCGCAAACTATGTCCGGAGGTATAGTCGCATTTGGCGTCGAGTGCGTCGGCCAGTGCGCGAATGGTGCCGATCGAAACAGTCTCGAGCTGGTCGAGCGCGCCTTTCAGTTGAATTACAAGCTGCTCGTTGCGCCGGCGCAAGTTGTACGTCTCGACCGCGCGTTTTACCGTTAGTTTGAGATCTTCGGCGTCCCATGGCTTCTGAATGTACTTGTACACATTGCCGCTGTTGATGGCGTCGATGAGCGCCTGAATGTCCGTATAGCCGGTGAGCAGAATCTTGATGGCATCCGGACGAATCCGCATGGATGCTTCCAGCACCTGCACGCCGCTCATCCCGGGCATGCGCTGGTCGGTGATGATCAGCGCAATGTCTTCTTGCTTGAGCACTGCCAGTCCTTCCTGACCGCCGCCGGCAGTGAAGACCTCATACTCATCGCCAAGCACGCGCCGCAAAAGACGAAGGTTGGCCGGCTCGTCATCTATAACCAGAATTTTCGTCAGTGGGTCGCTCATGTGTTTCCGCTATTAAACCTGATTCAGACTGGGTTGGTTGGATTCGTCCTGGTTTTCCGGCTGGGCGCGCAATGGGATTTTGACCTTGAAGGTAGTCCCTTGCCCTGGTTTGCTCTCGAACCAGATAGTGCCGCCGTGTCGCTCAATTATCGAGTGGCAGATAGACAGACCGAGTCCGGTACCTTGACCGACCGGTTTGGTTGTATAAAACGGTTCAAAGATTTTACTCTGATCTTGGGGCTTAACACCAGCCCCATTATCGCTAATCAATACCAACACCCATTCGCCGTCAAGCTCTGACCGGATGCGCACTTCGGGGTTCTCAACCCCGGCCACGGCCTGGGCGGCGTTGGAGAGAAGGTTCATCCAGACCTGATTTAATTTGCCCGGATAGCAAACCACCGGCGGAATCTCGTCAAAGTGGCACTGGGCCTGAATTTTGTCGCGTCCGTAGTACTGGTTGAGTATTTTGATGGTGGATTCGATGCCTTCTTGAAGTGACGCTTCTTTGAGCTCCGCTTCGTCCAGCCGGCTGAAGCTGCGCAGGTTTTTGATGATTTGGCGAATGCGATCGGCGCCTTCCTGCAAATCGGCAATGATATTGTCGAGGTCGGCAACCACAAAGTCGTACTTGGTCTGGTTTTTTAACTCATCAATCGGCTGGCGCGATTCCTCGGACAGCTTGTCGATGGCGGCGATAATTCGCTTCATGTCCTCGAAATATTCGCGCAGGTAAGGCAAGTTGCCGTGCACGAAGTTGATCGGATTGTTGAGTTCATGAGCAATCCCTGCCACCATGCGACCGAGCGACGCCATTTTTTCCTGGTGCACCAGCTGCGATTGCATGGTGCGCAGCTCGAGGTTTTTGGTGTCGAGGTGAAGGTTCTTCTGCAACAAGTCGCGGTTTTTTCTGGATAATTGATCGACAAGGCGCGCGTGTTCGATGGCGATGGAAACTTGCGCCGATACTGCTTTGGTCAATTCGCGCTCGGCCTCGAGCCACTCGCGGTCGGTGTCGCTTTCACCGATCAAAATCACGCCTATCGAATCGCCGGCGTAAGTAATCGGTTGAATTAAAAGAGAGCGGAAGCGCAGACGTTCAAGTTCTTCCTTCACAGGCTCGAAGAATGTTTCCGAAAGCGGATTTTCATAGACGAAGGTCTTTTTCATCGTGCCGTCTTCGAGACTGACATAGTGCGCCAAATTGTCCAGCATAAACTCGCACAGCCGCCGGCTGAAAGTATCATGTTGTGTTTGCAGACGTTGGCGCGAGGCTTCCCAGATAAGAGGCGGTTGATCTATGTGATCGTTGGGCGTAATGATGGCGCAACGCGATGCGCGCAGGGCGCTGATCAGTTGCGCCACTGTCGTCGCCAGGATCTGATCGATGTCGAGAGTACTGCGAATTGCGGAGGCGATTGCGTTCATCATTTGTTCGCGCGCCGCTTGTGCCGTTGTTTCCACCACCAGCATATTATTGGCGTGCAACTGCCCGCGCAGGCGACTTGCGCCTTGTTGCGCTACCTGAGACATGTGCTCGCAAAATAGTGCCCAGACGAAAGAAACGCCGACAAGCATGGCAACTCGTCGCAAGATATGCGCCCAAAGCCTGTGCACAT
>DATNQY010000307.1:0-18892 GCA_036703785.1 Candidatus Obscuribacterales bacterium | reverse complement strand
AGACCTCGATTCACTTCTGCCGGATCAGTGGGCGCTGGCTAAATAGCCTTCACCGGACGGATACTTTTATTCGTGCAAGATTCAGGCTGATTTTGTTGGCACCGCCTTCCAAATTGGGGTCTTTCGCCTGTGAGGGATCATCCTCCCACCCGCACGCGGAGCAGATCTCATGCCCTCCTTTCTCGCCGAGCGTTCGCGCTCGACAGCACGGACAAGCAAATGGAGGCCAATCGAAAGGATTCGACATAACGACTCAGAATATCCTCACGCATGAGTACGGTTTACAGCTGACGTGATTCAACTTTCGCATTCGGGTGCTGCAAGTTTAGCTTTACCAGTCCCGCTGGCAATCCTTCAGTCTTGCCCAACTGCTCAAGGAGCAACATCTGTCCTGCATATGCACGTCCCTTGTAGGTTACCGCATCATCAGACGTCGACACCCAGTAGTGATAAAGATCTCGAACGCTGGAAGGCGTTGGCCCATCTTGATAGAAAACTACCGTGTAATGTCCTGTAGCCTCGGGCTTTAACGCAGGAACAGGATTATCCTCCACAAACTCATAGTAATCGTCGGGGCCAAGGTCAGGCTTGCTCCTCATAAATTCGCGCTTGGCCGCCTCCAGCGCTTTCTGTTCTCCTTCTGAATAGGATCTGGATTCCTCGTCTTTCGGCCAGATTTCTTTTCTTGAATCACCAAATACAACCCGTTTAATACCGGACGGTATTGTCACGACATAATCGAATGGTCCGCCGCCTTTCGTTAACAACATGTTTGCACGCAGCCATACTTCGTCTCCAGTTGTTTTTACGTCCAAGTTGCTGCAACCGCTGGCAAAACTATCAAGGGGAAGTCCCCTGATGTGGAGGTAGGTCACATCCCCGGACGGAACTGAAGTTACATGGAACCTGATGATTTGATTCCGTTCCAGCGGCCGACCAATTGCCTCCGACGACACGATCGCGCCGAAGAGCAACAAAGCGAAAACTGCAACTGAGAGATGGCGAAGTTTCATTTTCCCGAGCCCCCTTACGCGGGGGCTATGCGGGGGCGCACTATTGATCGATCCCTGAAAGCCTCACCCGCGGAGAGATTCGAACTCCCGACACCCTCCTTAGGACGGAGGTGTTCTATCCAGCTGAACTACGCGGGCATGATAGCCATTGACATAGTCTACCATCGTCGCGAAAAATCCGAAACAAACCCGAAAAATCAAAGCCTATGGCGCGATTCGGGTAAACTGCCGCTGTCAACCGACGGGCGTCCGGACCGACCGCTATAATTGGAGAAATGGCGTTTCACATCGCGGTCGCATGCCGAGTCAGAGAATGTGGAGCTTAATCGATGCATATTGCGGAGTTGCTGGTTCTTTCACAGTTGATCACGACGGATCAATTGGATCGCATCTTCAAAAATCCTGAAGACACGCTGAACCTCCCGCTTGGGAAAGCTTTGGTGTTTTCGGGCTACGTCACAACTGACGAGTTGAATGAAGCCATGCGTCAACTGACTCTGCTGAGAGCCGGAAAGGTCGAATTAGACGACGCAGTCGCTAGTCTGGTGAAACTGCGAGCGACGACCAATGCTGCAGGTGGAGCAGCCAAGCCGATAGATGTGGAAAATACCGCGAACCGCCTTGGACAATTGCTCATGGATGCAGGTATAAATAACAAACCAGCAGATGCGACGGTGGAAATAGCCGAAACGTGCGTAAAGCTAATCGATAGAAAAATACTGACCGAAGAGCAAGCGGCCAGCGTGCTTGATCATTGCTGCAAGAAGTCGGTTGATTTGCCTAAGGCGTTGGAGCAGCTGGGGATTAGTCGTTCGGAAGATTGATCGCGGGGAACGCGGGCTTGCGCCCGCCGGTACAACGAGAAGCGGACTTCCGCCCGCCGGTACAACGAGAAGCGGGCTTTGCCCGCCGATACCATAAGAGTTACGGGTGGCTGAGGATTCCGCCGGCTTGCGCTGCGGCGAGAACAGTTATGCACCCGACCACTGACGAACACAAGAACGCGATCGCTTGCTTGCGGTCGGTTAGCGTTGAAAGCTTTGTGCGCCATATCAAACGAATTATGAGCACGATGATAAATGCACTGACCCAGACTACATGCACGGACAATTGATCACCGGAATTGAAATAGTTAGTCAGTCGATCTTTCAGTCCATCGGTGAATGCGTTGGCACCGCCAAGATCAACACCGGCATCGTGAACGCCGGCCAACACCGCCGGGATTGTTCCCAGTCCGGCAAGGTACAGCGACCACCGGGCAGCCGTATCCAGCCATCCGGTGCCGAACCGAAGGAATGCCGCGAGTATCAAAAACTCGAGGAGAGTAAAAACAATTGGGAAATGCACCAACGGCGGATGCCAATATTTGTGCGGCCGCGGCAGCAGTGGTGCGAACCAGGCAGCAGCGCCCTTGGGTTCTTTCGCTGAGGACTCGCTAGCGGTCGCAGCCGTCGTAGCACTGCTGGCGGTGCTGGTAGTTGTCGCAGTCGTCGCAGCAGTCGATGAATCAGTCTGCGCCAACGCTGAGGGAGCGCTCCATGCGGAGAACGCTCCCACAGCGATTAGCAATGCAACCGCGATTGCGACCAACGTTGATAGAGATGGTCGACAGATCGTCATTTGACGACCACTTCGCCTTTCATGCTCGGATGAATGGCGCAGTAGTACTTCTGATCGCCTGCCTCGTCAAATTTCACCGTCGCCTGCTGATTTTTCAACAAGCGCGAAACTTCCTGGAAATGACTTTCCTTTTCGGGCGTCACCGTATGTGGTGCCGAATCCTTATTAATGAATGTCACTTCGTCGCCTTTGCTGACGGTTACCTTCTTCGGCTTGTATTCGAAACCTTCGATGGTTACCGTAATGCTCTTGGCATAGACGGCTGTTTGACCAATAACCGCAAGCAGTGCCAGTGATATGAGCGGTCGTTTCATATTCCTACTCCACTAAACCTTCAGAATCCATTCCGGACGAGTTTCTGCGCTGATGAAAGCGGCCGGCACATATTCTACGGTAGGAATGAGTGTCCGGAACACCGCGCGAATCGCCGTGGCGTGCGCCGCTTCGTTGCCACCAATGGTAGCGGCAGCGCTGACAAGCCCTTTGTCTCTGAGCTTGGAGAAAGCATCGTTGTACGCCAACGCAGCGTCTACTTCGAGAGCCAATGCGAGCTTGGCAATGTTCGCGTCCGAATCAAGATTGCCTTCCCCAGCCTTGATGTAAGGAGAGAGGTCGTAGCTTTCACGCGCTGCTGCAGGCGTGCCACCTAGTTTCTCAATCGCAGACTTCAAAAGATCGCGATGCTTTTTGTGATCGGCCTGGTTGCGCAAGGCGAGTGCCAGAACCGTCTTGCCGACATCGGTCGTTGACAATTTCGGCGCGGCGGCTGAGTATGCCCAGATTCCTTGGTTTTCCAAGTCGAGGGCTGCATTGAGGATAGCAACGTCGCCTTTGCCGCCGCGTTCTGCAGCAGCATTGCCAGGCAATTCGAATAGCGCCGAGATTCCGACCGCCGTCACTCCGGCTGCCAAGCCGTCTTTTAATAGGTCACGGCGTGTGTAGTTCTCTGTCATCTTCTAACTCCTTACCGGTAACAACGACACCAACGATTTCAGGAGAATTTCTATTCCCATGATGCCGATTTGTGTACGCGATTTAATCCTAGAAATGGGATAGTCTACTGTCAACGCTTTGCAGGATCGATGCAGGTTAAAGCATAGGTGTTGAAAGAGATTGTGGCCGCTTTTCCTGCGAACCGGTGCGTGGCCGCATTGCAGCGAAGATGAATGCAACGATAAACAAGAAAAGTGAGAGGAAGGAACAGAGAAATCCATCGTTGACGCTTGCAGGGGAATAACGGAAATCGATGTGGTGCGTTCCCGCTGGCACCATTACACCGCGTGCGAAGTGGTTGATCCGATAGATTTTCGTGGGAACACCGTCCATGGTGGCAAACCAGCCGGGATAGAACTGATCGGTGAGGACGAAAAGCCCGGGAGTCGGACGGGACGTTTTGATGGTGACGCGATCGGTGTCGTCGGTGACAAATGCAATGCCTTCGGTCAGCGCGCTGCCGCCCGCCGCTACAGCGGAGCGCGGACTACCCGCCCGGGAAAGGGGGCTGCCGCCCGCCGACACTTGAGAGTTTCCGAACGCGTTGACCAGCGCATCGTCTTCGACAAAGGTGTCCGTCGGAATTGTGGGATCCTTGAAGTCAAGCATCCGTTTGTAAAACGCAACCCAATCGGCTTTCTTGATCGATTGCGCGAAGTAGGCACGCGGCAGCGTTTGTTTAGGCGTGTACATTCGAACGTTCATCGTCTCGTCATCGGAGACAAGATCGAAGTATTGTGGTTCGAGTCTAGGAAGGAGATTCGAACGCTCATGCCGATATTGCTGCGTGAGCACGACGGTGGCTGCCGTGTACTTGCAGAAGCGCGCGATCGGCGCGTCGCTGCGCATCGCTTTGGCGTCGAGCTGTCGATTTTGCGTGCTTACGCCAAGCGCGGCACTAAACCAGGTTTTGTAATTCCCGACTTCCGCCGCTTCGTAACCGAATGAATAAGGAACGCGGAAGTCCACATTGTTGTTGGGCAACATCAAATGCCGCGCATATAAATAGAATCCTTCTTGGAATTTGAGTTTTTGCCCGGGAATGAAGAAGGGACCAGGCGTGAGCGGGTCGAAGTAGAGAGTGAGGGCACGGTGGGGAATTTGCAGGGTGGCAGCCTGCGCTCCTCTGCTTGGATGATCGTGCAGCTGGTCGAGCACCTTTTGGGTGAGTGGAGACGACCGATCGTAGAAGTCGGCAACAGTGCCATGACGATCGAACCAGAGCGCGGGCCAGAGTAAATTGCCGATGAGAGCGAGGACAAGAACTGCGCCGAACGCCACTCGTTGAATCTTGCCGACGTTGTATAGGAAATACAACGCACTCATGAACAAACCGATTTCAGCCGCGACGATTAGACTCTCGCCGAATACAACTTGCGCCTTGTGCATGAGTACGAGGTCAATATGTTCAGCAGCGTTCCACGGAAAGAGCAAAGTGACCGATGCAAAAGAGGGACCGTAAGAGAACACACAACCAACCACAGCAACAAGAAGCCACAGGGCTAGCGTTGTGATCTGCGCGCTCTTCGGAACATTGCGCGTCGCAGCGAGACAGGCGCCGGAAGAAGCAAGCATGACCAGTGCAAGCGCCGGAAAGATCATCAGCTTGACCGGATAGCGAAACGCCGCAAACACCGGAGAGACGCCGCAAACTGCGGCCGCGATTGGCGTATTGCTGCCCGCTGCCATCACCAGTAGTGCCAGTCCCCCCGCAAGAATTCCCCAATTCCAACGATCCCCACGCTTGAATAGCGACCAGATTGCTAAGGTGAAGATAATCGGACCGACGTAGCTGGAGGTGACATACGGAATCGAGTTGTGCCTGCTTGCCACCATGTTCAGGAAGCTGTTGCCCAAGCGAGTGAGGTCGCCGAAGGGTTGCGCACAGACGAGACAGACTATGTCGTACCAATTGGCGCTCCACATGAGCACCCATTTGAGTTCGAGTCCGTGCGCTCGCGGCGAAACGCGCGCCCACTCGAGAGCCGGGAAAAGCACGGGCGCGGCGAGGAGAACGCCGAGAAACATCGAGACGAGGCGGAGGAGGATTGCCAAAAAAGCGGGCTGCCGCCCGCCGCTACAAGGGAGCGCAGTCCGGTCGCCTGCGGAAGAAGCGGGCTGCCGCCCGCTACAGAGAACCGCGAAAACGCCGGCGATGAGCGCACCGGGCACGGAGAGCTCGGGACGCCCGGCACCGACCATCATCGACATTGCCACACAACTCAAAAACATCCATGCCACATTCGATCGTGTGAATGTTCCATCTATTTTGAAAAGAGCGAACAACAGCAGCGGCAGCCACGACACCGATGCCACCAGCGTGAAGTTGGCTTGCAAAGCAAACATATAACCGCACAAGGCAACGCCGAATCCTGCCACCAGAGCAGCGATGAGTCCCCAGCCTAGGGTTGCCGCCAGGAGAAACGCACCGGCCCCAGCGATGAGTTGGTGAAAGACGAGAAAAGCGGCCATGCCCTGCGAAAAAGGAAGCATGAAAAACGCGATCGGCGGATAGAATATGCCGGGCGACGGCACAGCAACTTGCGCCATGCCGCAATATAAATATGGATTCCAAAGACGCAGCCGGCCTTCGCGAAACGAATCAGAAATGAATCGGCAAAACGGCTCGAAGTAATAAGTCAGATCGGACTGATAAAACGCCTGCGCGCCGCTCAGCCACGGGTAGTAGAACCAGACAAGCGCCACCAAAAGCAAAAGGCAAAACAGCCAAAATGCTCTTGCCAGCTTGCCGGTAAACACTTTCCACGCTCCGCGGGCTTTCGCCCGCCGCTACCATGTCACTAGCAGCCCGCCGCTACGATGCGCGTAACTCTAGCGCGCTTCGGAATTCGGCAACGTTCCCACGTTGGTCATCGGACGGCCCATGCCGGCGACTGATTGACCCGAGAAAGTCATCAAAGGATTGACGGCAAGAGTACCGACGACGACGCCTGCCACCGCGATCATCAAAGCGAGATTCGTTGGAGCAGCCGATTCGGGGACGAGGTGCCGATCTTCCGGCAGAGTCGCCACCTTCTCGGATGGATCGCGCACAGCCATCATGATCACCACGCGGGTGTAGTAATACAGCGCCGGCACCGAAGTCAGCAGTGCGATTGCCACCAACCAATATCCAAGCGGCGTCGCCATCTGGAAGCCCGCCCAGAAGACGAACACTTTGGCGAGGAATCCAGCCGGCGGAACAGGCAATCCGCCCAAGTTCAACAAGCAGATGGACAAGCCCACCGCCAGCCATGGACGTTTGCGAATCAAGCCGGCCATGTCCTCGATGTTGTCGCTGCCTGTTTCGTTTTCAAACAGAACCGCGCCGGTAAACGCGCCGAGGTTCATGAACCCATAGACGATCATGTAGAAGACCATCGCCGCCAGACCGTCGCCGGTGTTGGCTACCAAGCCGATGAGCATGTAGCCGACGTGCGCTATAGATGAGTAGGCCAGCATGCGCTTCAGTGACGTTTGCGCAAGCGCGATGAAATTGCCGGCGATCATGGAAAGCATTGCCAGGATGGCAACGATGGGAGCCCACTGCGCAACGGACGCGCCGAAGATGCCGTCCAAAACTCGGATGGCAACAACCAATCCGCCCATCTTCGAGATAACGGATAGATATGCACTTACCGGAGTGGGCGCACCTTCGTATACATCGGGCGTCCACATGTGGAAAGGCACCAGTGATAGTTTGAAGCCGATAATGCTCAGCATCAAAATCAAAACGAGCACCACGGCGATGGACGGCGACTGCGCCTTCACTGCCAGCGCGCTGGCGATCTCATAATAGTTGGTGGAATATCCCAAGCCATAGAGGAATGACAAGCCGTAGAGGAAGGTGGCTGTGGTGGCGGCTGTCGACAGCAAATATTTCAGCGATGCCTCGTTGCTTCGCCTGTCGCGTTTGGCGAAGCCTGACAGCAAAACCCCAGCTAGCGTCAGCGTTTCCAAACTGACGAACAGCATGACCAAGTCAGTGCTTCCGGCAGCCAAAATGACGGCCAACACCGAGGTCAGCAACAGTGCGTAATACTCGCCGCGGTTTTGTTTGAAGTGAAACTCGTACCCCATGGTCATCAGCACAACCATGCCGCCGAAGATGCAGGACATCAGTCCGAATGCGGCTGTCAGCTTATCGACGGTGAATAACCCAGCGGCTCCGTCGGGTGTGGGAAAGAGCATTTGCCTCGGCAAACTGAATTGCTGAGCCAGCATCAAGGTTGCCACGATGATCAAGCCGATGCTGACCACCGGAGTCATCGCGCGTTGGCGGGGTGAACAGATATTCCACAGCGCCGCGAAAACAATTGCGACGACAAGGACGATCTCTGGTCCCATAAGCTTCAGGGCATGGAGATATATTTCTGGCGTATAGTTCATTACAGTGTTGGTTGCCGTAGTACAAAATCAGAATCATTCTACAGAGTAGCGGACTCAGTAATTCGTCGTGGTATCGAACTGCAAATTATTTAAAGCTCTAAAACAGGCAAATTCTCGACAACGGCGACAGAAAGCCGTAAGCTTCAGATAGTAGGCGTTTCGGACGCCTGGCGGCGCTTCACCCGCCGAAACCGTCTTTGTCAAGCATCAAAGCTACTGTATTGTTTAACTGATGAGTTCTGATTCAACACGCCCCAGTCTTCTAAACGGTCACACGCCCTGCCTGCTCGCGCTGGAGGACGGCAAAACCTTTGCCGGCACGGCTTTCGGCGCCACCGGCACCACGACAGGCGAGCTGGTATTCAACACCAGCCTCTTCGGCTATCAGGAAATCCTGACTGATCCCAGCTACGCGGGGCAGGTTATCACGATGACTTATCCGGAAATGGGCAACTACGGAGCCAATGAGGAAGACTTCGAGTCTCGCAAAGTCTTCGCGCGCGGCATGGTTGTGCGCCATCTCAGCCGTCGGCATAGCTCATGGCGAGCCAAGTTTTCGCTTTCCACTTTCCTGCAGCAGCAAGGAATCATCGGCATCGCCGACGTCGACACCCGCGAAATTACCAGGCACATCCGTGATAAAGGCGCGCTGCGTTGCGCTTTGTCGACGGAAGTTCTGGACCCGGACAAATTGGTTGAGATCGCCCGCAAGTCGCCGGAAATGTCGGGCGCCGACTTCACAGGCGAGGTCACCACGCCGCAGCCATACACGCTAGGTGATAAGGGCTATCACATCGCGGTGCTGGACTTCGGGTGCAAACGCAGCATTCTCCAGAATCTGGCGGCCGAGGGCTGCCGGCTGACCATTTTTCCAGCCAACTCTGATTCGAAAACCGTTCTTGCTTCCAAGCCTGATGCCATCTTCCTTTCCAACGGCCCGGGCGATCCTGCCGCATGCACGGATGCTTTGAAGGAGATACCGCATTTGGTGGCATCGAAACTGCCGATATTCGGCATCTGCCTCGGGCACCAACTGCTCGCGCTGTCCTTCGGCGCGAAGACATACAAGCTAAAATTCGGGCACCGTGGCGGAAATCAGCCCGTCAAGGATCTGACCACAGGTAAAGTCGAAATCACATGTCAAAATCACGGTTTTGCCGTCGATTCAAAAACACTTCCTGCCGAGCTCGAACTTACGCACATCAATCTCAACGATAACAGCGTCGAAGGATTCAAGCACAAACAGCTGCCTATCTTTTGCGTTCAATATCACCCGGAATCAAGTCCCGGCCCACATGATGCTCGATATCTGTTCGAGCGGTTCAAAACGCTGATTGAATCAGCGAAAAAAGGATAGTCTCGAGAGTTGTACAAACTGGCAATCTTCGATTTTGATGGAACGCTCGTCGATTCGACGCCGGGAATCGTCAGTTGCATGGGCGAGCTGATCGAAGAATTGGGCTATCCGAAGGGCTTGCTGGAACAGTGGAGCCAGCTTGTCGGCGTGCCGCTTTTGAAGCAGATGGAAATACTGTTTCCCGAGAAAAGCGCGCAATTTCACGAGGACATCGCGAATCTGTATCGCAAGAAATATGATGGCCGCGTCATTGACATATGTCCGCCGTTTCCCGGGCTTGAGGACATGCTTGCCGAGCTTAGTTCCAAAAACGTAATGGTGAGTATCGCCACATCGAAGCGGCGGCACCTTGTGGAAGAAGTGTTGGTGCATCTTGGCCTGACCAAGTACTTCAACATGATTGTCGGCGCCCAAGACGTGTCGAATCACAAGCCGCATCCGGAGTCCGTCCACGTAACCGTAAGTAGTTTGCAGGTGAATCCCAAGGACGCAGTCGTGATCGGCGACAGTAGCTTTGACTTGGACATGGCGCGCAACGCCGGCGTCGACGCAATTGGCGTCACCACGGGCGTGCACACAGCTGAAATCTTGCGCAAGTCCGAGCCGAAACACGTAGTAAGCGGCTTGCGCGAAGTGACGCCGATTATCCTCAATGGTCGCCCTGTGAGCGTTTAGCGACTTGCATTTAACGGTGATATAACGCCGGCTGCGGCACCATGCGCTTGTCCAAAAATCCATGTCGGACCCAATATTTAGAATTGGGAGCCATTGAGTTGAGAAAGGTCAAATAAACTAAGAGAAATTTTTCTCATCGTGCGCAACACTCGGAGTGGCAACTCCTGATATCTTCCGATCGTCTGCTATCATAGCCGGACTGATCTAATTGCAACCTCGCAATTACGATGGATTCTACATCTGGTTGGCTCTGGCTGCGTTGGCAAGCGGACGCGTGCAAAGCCCGGGCAAGAGTGTTAGAACATCCAATAGGAAGGATGCGCATGACGTTGAAGTTTATCGCCCGTGCGATTACCTGCTCACTCATTGCTGCCACCATGGTGACGAGTGCGGTGCCCGCGAGCGCGGCGGATGAAAGCGCGCCTACGCCCGCCGCAACAGATGCGAAGCCCGCCGCAACAGATGCCGCGCCAACCAATTCAGACGATAACGGCAAAGTCATTTTCAAACCGGGACAAGCGCTCTCTGTCGACGCCAACACGGAAGACATCGCGCCAACCTGGGATATCGAACTCGCGAAAAAACAAGCAGCGGCGTATCCGGACAGCCCTGAAGCATCGTTCATTCTCGCTGTCGCATTGACGCGCACCAGTCGCGTTGAAGAAGCTCTCAAAGAAGTGCAGCACGCGCGCAAACTGGCTGAGAGCAAAGGCGGCCCCGCGTACTTCGACAAAATGATCGGCACGTACGAGACGATGCTCAAGTCCTATCCCGACGACAATCGCGTTCGTTACGGCCTCGCGTGGGCGTACTACATGAAGGCTTACTTGCTGTCACGCCAGTCGCGCCGCACTGCGACGTTTAAGGCCGCCAATCCGACGTTGGTTGCCCAAGTAGAAGCACAGCAAAAGACGCTGAACGAAGCCGCTGCAAAAGCGCTGCCGGCCGAGCCCGACGACGCAAGCGGGCTTCCGCCCGCCGCTACAAACGCAAAACTAAGCGGGCTGAAGCCCGCCGGTACCGATGGAACGAAAAAAAGCGGGCTAATGCCCGCCGGTACCAGCGCGAAAGGGAAACCAGCGGCACAAGCTGCCACCGCTCCCGGTGTCAACAAGGATGTCGTGAAGGCGCTGTCCGGCTCGCCGCTGGCCGCTGCAGGCGCGCTCTCACAACTCGCCGCCAATGCCGGCTCTATGAGTACGAAAAACCCGCCGGCACTCGATAGCATTCCGCACATTCCCGGCGCACTCGAGAAAGTCGATCCTATTGACGTTCCGATAATCAAAGCCTACTTCGAACGCGCCATAAAGAAGATTGACGAAATCCTTGAGCGCGATCCCAACGACGTATGGTCTGTGGTGTATGGTGCGCACCTCCGGGCGGAGTACACCGGTAACCTCGCAGCGGCAATGAAGACGTGGCGGGTTGCCGCATCAAAATTTCCTAATAATCCCGCGCCCTATTTCTTCCTTGGCGAAGGTTACCTGCGACAGGGCAACCTCCGTGACTCTATTAACAGTATCTCAAGAGCGCTGATGCTGCGGTCGATGTAACCGAGGAATCCTTGTAAATGAGTCTGACCGAAATGGTTTTCAACAGAAGCACGATAAAGCTGGTGGTGGCGCTGTCTATCCCTTCCAGCATCGGCTTTTTCTTCTGGTACTCGGCTCAGGAAGCCAACCGCGAAATTCTTGAGACTCAAAAGATGGTGAAGAACAATCCCACCAGCGACAACATCGTCATCAAAGACTACACAATGAAGGAAGTCGACGACTCCAACCACGTGCGCTGGCTGCTCAGCGCCAAGACTGGCACCATCATTGCCAATGGACAAGACGTCGCGCTCACAGGTGTCGACGTCACATACTTCGACCCAACGACAAAAGAGCAGAAGATGAGGCTGTCGGCGCCCTCGGGCAGCGCCAACCAGGCCACCAAATTTGTCAAACTGAAGGGTAATAAATCCGGCAAAGTGATGGCCGTAGGCGAAGGCGGCAAGAGCAAATTTAGTGCCGACCAGGTCGAATTAACTAAAGGAAACCATTTCGTGGCAACCGGCGGTGTTATCATCGATTGGCCTGGGATTGCCAAGGTGAGCGGCGATTCAGCCTCGGGCACCACGAATATGGCAGCAGGCCCCAAAGATTTGAAGATTGTGGGAAACACGCACGCCGAGATCGCGGTGAGGTGACAGGATGGGCATGAGTATCATTGCAAAAAGAATTATAGCGGCAATGACGGCGGCACCACTTGTGGTGGCGCTCAGTCTGTCCGCCCGGGCCCAACAGTCTAACGCCGCGCCGCTGACGCCGCAAGGTCCGATCGACATTCAGGCGCAGGAGCAGGAATTCGCCGGCCCCGAAGTAATCGCCAAGGGCGATGTGCACGTCAAGTACAAGGACAGTCTCGTAATCGCACCGCAAGCAAGATTAATCCGCGACGCCGGGGGCAACCCGCAAAAAGCGATCTTCACAGGACACCCGAGACTTATTCAAGGCAACAACAAAATTGATGCCGAGACTCTCATTTTCGAAGTGCAGAGTTCTCACGTCATAGCTGACGGGCATGCGCACTCGGAAGTAATAAACAGCCCACCGCCGGACAAAAATAAAGGCGACTCCGCCGGTGGTGGCAATAAAAAATCAGACGGCAATGGCGGCGCGGCAGCGAAGGCGGACAACGCGTCCGCGTCCGGCGACAGCACCGCTGCCACAGCCAAGACTAGTTCGCCGGCTGAGGACAAGATTGTCACCGACTCCGATCACCAGGAGTACGATCGCACAACTGGAAAGTTTCTCGCGCAGGGTCATGTGCACGTCATTCATGGCGACATGATGGTGAAAGCCGACAAGCTGCAGCTAATTTACGGAGTCGACAACAGGCCTGAGACCGCACTTTTTTCCGGCAACGTAGCGGCCACCCAGTTTAAAAACACAACGCTGGCCGACAACATCGTATATTCGCTGTCGTCACACCGCCTGCAAGCCACCGGACACGTTAAGTCAACGGTAATTCAAGAGACAAAGCCTACTCCTGCGAAAAAGAAAAACACCGTCGGCTTTGACGGCGACCTCATGCAGTCCGCCAATGCCAGCGAGCCGGAAGAGGCTCCTAAAGAAGACAAAATCATCGTCACCTCCGAGACTCAGGACTGGAGCCGCGACCCCAATCGCATGACGGCCAATGGCGCCGTACGCGTCTACTATCAGGACATGATTTGCGCCGGGCCGGCATGCGTGATGATTAGAAACTCGATGAACAAACCCGAGCGCATCGTGTTCTCAGGCCGCTCGCAAGTTAGCCAGCCGACAAAGCGCTGGATAGCGGATCACATTGAAATGACAGTTGCAGACAAAAAGATAATTGCCACCGGCAACACCAAAGCCGTAATTCTGCAAGCCCCGAAGAGCGCTCCGGCGCCCACTAGCGGCGGCCAGCTGGCCGGAAAGGGTGAAACAACAAAATGACGATCTTAGTCCAAAATCTTCAGAAGACTTATGGTGGCAGAAAAGTCGTCGACGGCGTCAGCTTTGATGTCAACCCGGGCGAAGTGGTCGGATTGCTGGGCAGAAATGGCGCCGGCAAAACCACCTCGTTCGATATGGTGCTCGGACTGGTCAAGCCGGAAAAAGGCACCATCAAGCTCGACGACAAAGAAATGGCTAAACTCCCGATTCACCTGCGCGCGCGCTTGGGTATCGGCTATTTGCCTCAGGAAGCATCCATATTCCGCAAGCTTTCCGTGCGCGATAACATCCGACTGGTGCTCGAGCTGCGCGGCATGAATCGCCGCCAGCAAAACGATCGCATTAAAGAGTTGCTCGGACAATTCAGCATGGATCACCTCGAGCATACGATGGCAGTGCAACTGTCCGGCGGAGAGCGCCGCCGTCTGGAAATCGCCCGCTGCCTCGCCAACGAGCCGCGCTTCATCCTGCTCGACGAGCCTTTCACCGGTATCGACCCTATTTCAATCGGTGACATTCAAAAATTGATTCGCCGCCTGCGCGATGAGTGGGGACTGGGCATCCTGCTGACAGACCACAACCCGCGCGCCACACTCAAAATTACCGATCGCGCCTATCTCATCGATTCGGGCAAGATTCTGGTTGCCGGCACTTCGCAGGAAGTCGCAGATAGCCCAGTGGCTAGGAAACACTATCTCGGTGAGGATTTCTCCCTATGATCAATTCACCGGCCATCGAATCACCGGCCGTCAAGCCGCAGGCAACCAAGCAGCCGAATGGCAGGCCGCCCGCTAAGGCGTCCGGCATATCTTTCGGCATCAAGCTTATCGACAGCTACATCGCCAACGAATTCTGGCAGCCATTGCTGTTTGGTGTGGGCATCGTCACCGGCGTTTGGTTCGGCGCTGATCAGTTGCGCCAAATTTTCAACTTGATCATGCGGTCAGGCGTACCGCTGAATCTCGCATTGATGATTATCGGCTTGCACCTGCCTGAAATCATTGTGCTTACAATTCCCATCGGCGTGCTGCTCGGAACATTGCTGGTTTTCAATCGCATGTCAGGCGATTCCGAAATCATTGCCTTGCGAACATGCGGAGTCAGCTTCTACCGGATCATGGTGGCACCATTGCTCTTCGGCTTGGTGACCAGTGTTGCCAGCTTCGCCATCAACGAATCGCTGGTGCCCATAGCCAACCGGACATCGAAAAAACTCGAATTTGTCGCCATGTATCACATGAGCCTGCCGACTGGTTCGGCCAACTTTACTTATATGGAACGCAACAAAGACCTTACTCTCAACCGCGTGTTCTATATCGGCCAATACAAAGACAATACGATCTACAACGCCATCATCCTCGACTTCACGCAAAACAAGATGGTGCAAATCATCAGCGCCGCCAGAGGCGCGTGGAACCACGGCGACTGGCTGCTGGAAAAAGGACGCAGCTACATGCTGTCGGGCGACAGCGACATCACACGCATCGTTCAATTCGACAAGCTGAGGATTCCCGGCATCACCAATGCGCAGAGTTTGCTGGATAAACAGGAAATCGCGCCAAAAGACATGAACATGGTTGAACTGTGGCAATACATGGATCTTTTGCGCCAGTCCAACTCGCTCGGCAATGATCTGCTGGTGCGTTTCCACCAGAAATTCTCTCAACCGCTCGCTTGTTTGATCGTTGCTCTCGCCGGCGCACCACTGGGACTATTGGCCAGACGATCGCGCAGCAACATCGGCCTTATTTACTGCGCCGGAGTCGTATTTATGTATTACGTGCTTGTCTCTACTTCCGGTGCGATGGGCGAATCCGGACGATTGGATCCTATCGTCGCAGCCTGGCTGCCAAACATTGTGATCGGATCGCTCGGACTCGTGATCTTGCACTTCAAGGCCCGATAAACAGAGTGAACTGTACCGGCGGGCGAACCCCGCCATGTAGCACTTTCGAATACATGGCACCACCTGCGATGGCAATTCCACCAAACCTGTTGGAAAACGGTGATACATCGCACACACGTTCGTAACAGTCCGAACAAGTTAATACATATGTGGTCACAATAGCCAAGTGGAGTTCGGGATAACCCGCACTCTAATGTGGGCTGCCGACCTCCGCCGTTTGGCAATATGGAAGTGTGACTTAGCAAACGGGAGAGCGCTTATGATCTCCAATCAACCGGCACTCCCTTTATGGAAAGAATGCGCCAACGCAGCTCTGCAAGCGGAGCTTCGCGGTAGTTTCGACAAGGCCGAACAACAATATCGGCTCTCACTGAAATTTGCCGAACACTCGCCTATCACCAGCGATGAAAACATCGGTGAAGCGCTCATTAACCTGGCGGACTTTCTTACTTCGAAAGGCCGCTATGAAGAAGCCGAAGAGTGTTATCGTCGCGCGATCGAGATTTACGATCGGCTATTTGCCAGCGACAATTTGATCAGCGAAATGATCTATCGCGTGCTCGCCGAAATTTACAATCTGCAAGAACAATCGGTAAATGCTCATTTGCTGAATAAACGTGCAGCCAGTTGAGGGAGAGACGTTTATGCTACCTGTAACACCGAGCAGCACGGTTCGGCAGATCCTGGCGTACGCCGCTGTAGCCTATCAGGCACAACGCTACGATGACGCTATCGCTTATCTGGAAGAAGTTGTCGCGGTCTGCACGGATGACTGGCAAGCGATGCTCTGCTTGGGCTCTGCCTATCGCATGGCCAATGCGCCCTGGAAGGCAAAGCATCAACTTACACACGTCGCCGAACACGCACCCGCCATCCACCTGCGCAAACTGGCATGCTTAGAGCTCAAACGGCTGATAGCATCGGAGGCAGTGCTCTCGATCACGAGCGCGGGCGAGCAGCATAGAGCCTCGTAGGGAGGCGCGGTGCGCTGCCTCTAAAGCGGGCTGCCGCCCGCCGCTACCATGAGCCGGACCGACCGCTACCGTGCATGAGCCGGACCGACCGTACCATGCATGAGCCGATGGATTTTCGTTACCCCAATTCGATCAAAATGCAGGGTCCGCCATGGATGACATTGATCCCGGCTGCTTCCGCTTTTTTGATCGCCGCGTCGCTTTCGGCACCGGGTTGCATCCAGATGTTCTTGACACCAGCTGTAATGGCATCATCGACAACCTGATCTGTCACCGCCGGTGGTGTTATCACCGAAATTGATTCCACCTTTTCCGGAAGCTTAGCGATGTTTTCGTACACCGCATTGCCTTCGATTTCTTTTACGCGACCGACAGGATATGCCTTCATGCCGTGTCGCAAATATGTTTTGTACACCTTGTAACCGAACTTGTCGGGATTGTCGCTGGCTCCCACAACGCCGAAAGCCGGGGCTTTCAGGAAATTTTGTATTTTTTCTTGTCCGTTCATATCAAATTAGCTTCCATTCATCCATAATTGGGCGTCGCGCTCGAGCCACTCTAGCAACGGTCGGCGGGCATTTCAATTGTCGCGCGCCACTTCTCAATGTTCGGTGATTACGTATTGACTGACGGCAGGTTCCCAAGTAGGCTTCCGTATATATTGATGGCAAGGGCGAGACACGGACTCGCCCATACAGTGCGGGTTTCATGAATCAGTCCCAGGCTCTACCTGCCAAACCTCGGCGTTTTCAGCTGAGAGCTTTGCTCATCATCGTGGCTGTTGGACTGGCGGTGGCGGTTCCAATCCTGCCACTGCGCTTTTTGGGCATTCCCGGACCAGATTTTCCTGACGTGGCGCAGGTTGTAACCACCAGCAGAAACTGGCTGAACAAGGTCACCTCCGGCATCGATCGCCTCGAAGGCGACCAGCATGCAGGCATGGCGCCGCCATTGCGGACGACGCCTGCCGAGCAGGTGAAAATGCTCCAGGCCGCCGCCGACCAGCTGGGCACGGACATTGAGAAGTCGCCGTGCGATCCGGCGTTGCAAAATCGGCTGGGGCTGGTGTACATAAGCCTCGGCGACATGGATAAAGCCACCGAGCATTTTCAAAGAGCGATCTCCCTGTGCCGGCTCGGGCTTTCGGCACTCACCGATAAAATCGCTTCGCTGCGCCAGCAAGATCGCACCAAAGATGCAGCTACCGCCGTTCTTGAGGCATCGCAGTTGAATGTGGAGCTTTCGGCCGCGCACAGCAATCTGGCGCGTCTATATGAGCGCCGCGGCGAACACGACAAAGTGATCGCCGAATTGGATCTGCTCAACAAAGAGGGAGTTCTGTTCGACAATTCGGTGGTTCCTACCGGAACCGACAACGGCAAGCTGGGTATGCTGAATCCCACCGTCGCCCGCGACCTGGCGAAAGCAGAAGCGATGCTGCAAGCGCGCCAGTTTGCGCAGGCAGCTGCCGAGTACAGGCACGTGCTCTCGGAAGACCCGAACGTGGCAATGGCACACCATCGCCTCGGCACAATCTTGCTTATGGAAGGCAACGCCGCGCTCGCCGTCGACGAGCTGGAAATGGCAGCCAGACTTGATCCCGGCTCTCCTGAGGTGCAAAGCGACTTGGGCTGGGGCTACCAGATGCTGGGTTTGAACTTGCAGGCAATCAAGGCGTACGAGCGAGCGCTCGCCCTCGAGCCGCGACAAACGGAAGCCGCCATCAACCTCAGCAACATTTATTCATCCTGCGGTCGCCTGCAAGATGCAATCGCAGTTTTGACGCAGACCGTGCAAAACAACGATAACTCCGCGAAGGCACACAACAACCTCGGCACTTTGTTTTGCATGGACAGCAAGTGGGCTCCGGCGATGTACCAGTTTCAGAAAGCGGTCGCCCTCGACCCCAACATGGCATCGGCCCACTACGGCTTGGGCACCGTACTCTTGCAAACTAAGAGCTACATGCCGGCGGTTGCCGAATTCAAAACGGCTTTGGCTCTGCAACCAAATCTCGTGCAGGCTCAAATGAAGATGGAAGAAGCATCCCGCAAGGCGGGCATGACGATAGGCAGTGCCCAGGCGTTAAATTAGAGGCATGCAGTTCATTTTCCTCATCGGCCCGCCGGGCTCAGGAAAGACGGTTTGCGGGCTTGCGCTGGCGCAAAAGCTCGATTGCCGTTTCTTTGATACCGATCAACTCATCGAAAGCCAGCAAGCGTGCAGCATCAAGTCATTATTTGCCGAGCGAGGCGAAGAACATTTTCGCCAGTTGGAAACGCAACTGCTTGAAAGCTTGCCGAGTACGTACACGGAAACCGGCACGATCGTCTTTGCCACCGGCGGCGGGCTGCCTATATACAACGACAATCTGCAACGTCTGGAGCGGCTTGGCAAGGTAATTGCGTTGCGCGCCAGCCTCGATGTCCTCGTCGAGCGCGTCAAAGGTGATAACGGGCGCCCCCTACTTGCATCGGCTCCGGGATCAATCCAAGAGC
>DATNQY010000306.1:0-31824 GCA_036703785.1 Candidatus Obscuribacterales bacterium | reverse complement strand
GGCTTGTCCGGACCGGGCAAATCCAGCCCTGCTTTGCCGGGCATGCCCGGAATCAAGAAGGAGAACGCAATCAACAGGCAGCCGACCAGCGTGTCAACATGATAGACGACCGGATTGGGTGCCCAAAAGGCCAGCGGCGCAAATAAGAGCCAGCAACCAATTATCGGCGTCAACCAGCGCACCATCGCCCGGCAGGGTGAAAACGAAATCGCCTCGATCAGAATCACGAGTACGCCTGAGACAATGTCACTTAAAACCAGGCTGGCACTTTTGTAAGTGACGACCGCGGGCATTGTGATTAACCAAAGCCCCAGGATGCAATTGGTGAGATAAGTCCAGAGAAACTTATATTGATGTCGCGTGCGCGCCTCATTAAGCTCAATCCCCTTCTCGCGAGCCAACTCGAAGAAGTCTTTAATCTCCAACGGTCGAGACCTGAGAGATTGGCTAACCATGGCGCCTCACCTGAGTTCCGTAGAATTCGAAGACCCTATAGATTGATGGGTTGTTCCAACTGTTGAGCTAGCGGACGGACACCTTCGCGCCGCCACCTGCGTCGACCCATCTGTGCAAAACCGTTGCGGAGGAGCGCGCGATGGACAAAAGAATTGTCCTTATAACCGGTAGCAGCGGCTTGATCGGACACGCTGTTGCCAGAAGACTGTCCACTAAATATCAGATTGTCGGCTTTGACCACGAGGGCCCGCCCGAGCAAATCGACAGTGATGATATGTTTGTCAACCTCGGCAGTGACGAAAGCGTGCAGAACGCCTTTCACATTCTCCGCGCGCGCTGGGGGATGGAAATTGATTCGGTAGTCCATCTCGCCGCTTATTACGATTTTTCCGGCGCCCCAAGCAAGCTCTACGATCAAGTGACAGTAGAGGGCACCGGGCGCATGCTGCGAGAGTTGAAGGACATGCAATGCCACCAATTTATCTTTTCGAGCACAATGCTCGTTCATGCGCCCTCTGAACCGGGACAAGAAATAAGTGAAGATTGGCCCCTAAAGCCCAAATGGGCTTATCCTAAATCGAAAGTGAAAACAGAAAATGTGATCCTCGAACAACACGGCGATATTCCCGCCGTTGTTCTGCGGATAGCAGGTGTCTACGACCAGTTCTGTCACTCGATTCCCATAGCGCATCAGATTCAACGCATTTACGAACGGCGCCTGTTGGGGCACGTTTTTCCGGGTGATCTGTCGCACGGACAGTCGTTTGTGCACGTCGACGATGTTGTTGATGCCATCGTCGCGGCGGTGGAGCGACGCGACGAGCTGCCTCGTGAATTAACAGCGTTGATCGGAGAGCAGACCACATACTCCTATGGCGAGTTGCAACGCGAAATTGGAGAATTGCTCTACGGCAAAGATTGGAAAACGATTGCCATGCCGAAATCGCTGGCGAAGACGGGCGCGACCCTCGAGGAAGCGTTGCACCTGCCACATGATCAGTTCATCAAACCGTGGATGATTGACATTGCTGATGACCATTACGAGCTTGATATCGCCCGCGCCAAGCAATATCTCGGATGGATTCCAGCACATGATTTACGGGAAACGTTGCCGGCGATGATCGAAGCCTTGAAGATCGATCCGCTGCGATTCTACGAACTCAACAAACTGCACATACCGCATTGGATGGAAGCGCAGCAGCGTAAAGCGGCGTAGGTTAGGTTAGACGAACTCTTTCTTCGTACCGGCGGCGGCCCGCTAATGCCGCGGCGCCAGCGGCAGAGTTACCGTAAACTTGCTGCCCGAGCCCGGCTGGCTCGCCACCGATAGGCTGCCGCCATGCACATCGACAGTAGCCTTCGCAATAGCCAGTCCAAGTCCCGAGCCGCCCGCCTCGCGCGAGCGCGCCGAGTCGACGCGGTAGAAGCGATCGAAAATATGCGGAATGCAATCGGCCGGAATACCTATGCCGGTATCTTCCACGGTCACCGAAACATTGTGCTCGCCACGCGCACCGAATACGGTGATCTTGCCGCCTGTGGGCGTATAACGTAGCGCATTTTCAATGAGGTTGGAGAACAAACGCAAAAGCGCGTCTTTATCCGCGGACACGACCGCGTTAGGGAGATCTGCAACCTGCAACTCGATTCCTTTGTTCGATGCGCCTTCGGACAAATCCGTCACCGCCGCCGTCACAAGCTCTTTAACATCGAGAAGGGCTTTGCGCAATGTCACGTCCGGATTGTCCATCTTGGCGAGCAATAGAAGATTGGTCGATAGATTCTTCAAGCGGTTGCTCGCTCTGGACATAATATCCAGTACATCCAGTGACACTCCGTGCAACTTGAGATCAGCCTCGAGCGTCTGTATGCTGCCTTCGATCAAGGTCACCGGCGTCTTCAATTCATGCCCGGCGTCATCGACAAACTTTCGCAGCGTGCCGAGCGTCTTCACTACTGGCAAAATCGCGCGTCCCGAGTAAATCCAACCGCAAATGCCGATTGCGATGCTAATTATCAATCCCCGCCAGAGTTTGTTCAAAGCGAAGGCGGTGACCGCCTCATCATGATCCGTGCAAGGGACTTGCACCTCCACGAACGCTTCATTGCCCACTTTCGCAAAGTTCGAATATACCGATACGCGCTGTCCATCGTTTTGTCCTAAAATGCGCCCGGCTCTCAAAATCGGAATACCTCTGGCGCAATAGCTCTCCTTGAGGTTTCCGGCTTGATCGAATAACTGCACGCTGGCGTGAGGCAACAGATGCATTCGCTCAATCGAATCTCCCCACACTTTCAGCGTCGGTTGACCGTCGAGGTTGCGCACATCCGGAACGATCTCAGAACACAACCGTACAAGGTTACGATTGGTCTCGCCTTTCAGGCGGTGATCTATGCTCAACACCTCGAGGATGCTGTCGGCAGCGAACACAAGCATAACGAGACAGACAAACCAAAGAGTCAGTTGCAGGCGCAACCGGCTAATCACTCGGAATCTCCAATTTATAGCCGAGTCCGTAAACGTTGTGAATGATCGACGGCTTGTCGGCGTCGTCCAACTTGCGTCTCAGTCTGTTGATGTGACCACGAACCGTATCGTTCATCGCTTCGGTAGCGGGCTCCCAGATATTCTCCAAAATCTCTTCGGAGCTGAATACCTGATTCGGATGCTTCATCAAGAAGCTAAGCAGCCTGAATTCTTTCGGCGACAGGTGCACAGGCTCACCGCCTTTAGTCACCTTGCACTCAATCAAATCCACTTCGATGTCGCGAACTTTCAATTGATTATTGGAAAGAAGAATCCGCCGACGCAGCAAAGCAGACACTCGCGCCGACAATTCCTTAAAATGAAACGGCTTCGTCATGTAATCATCGGCGCCGACTTTAAAGCCGAGCTCTTTGTCGTCGATTGAGTCTTTTGCCGTCAGGATCAAGACGGGGGCAGTTCCAAGATTGGCTCGGAATGCCTTGCATAGCTCAATTCCATTGCTGCCGGGCAACATCAAATCCAAAATCAGCAATTCCCATTTGCTTTTGTTCGCTTTCAATTGAATCATGGCTTCATCGCCATTGGCGATAACATCGACGCGATGGTTGTCGCGGCCGAGCCAATCGCGGACTAATTTCGCCAAATCCGGCTCATCTTCAACTAGTAATATTTGCGCTGCCATACCTGGTATCAACCTCATTGCGCACCTTCGAATTGTCGCACAGCCACCCGGGCAGCGACACTCAGGCGATCGTTCTTCGGCAACTCAATGCGGTCCTTCGGAGACGGCTTAGATGGCGTCATTAATGTCCCCAATCGCAGCCATGAACGCTTGAGCTGCCTACTGGTAACAATAACAACCGAATGTAATCAACCTGTGATCAGCAAGGGGTGCGCCTGAGCAGAGCCCACGGCTCGGACTTCGCCGTTTGCCAGGGTGCCTGCTCGCCAAATTGGGCGACCATGAGCGCTTCGAGCCGCAACAGATGAGCTTCGGCTTTGTTCTGAACGTATTGATCCGGGCACTCGACGACCAGGTGTGTGAAGACGCGCACCGCTTGCGGAACCATATTCCGCTTGTCGTAAGCCTGCCCGAGATACATCCACGCTATCCAATGCTTGGGGTTGTCTTTGGTCGCGCACAACAGCAGGTTTATGGCATCCACGTACCGACCGTTGCGGTAAGCGAGTACTCCAAGATCGGTGATTTCAGCCATTTCCAACCATCCTTTTTTGTGCGCGAAGAATGGTTGAATCATAGGCTTGCACGATGACCTTGACATGGCGAAGTTGTGACCGAATTGTGGCAAAAGGCTCAGCCGGTGAAGCCTATGGTCTGCGGGTCAAATTGTGGAAAGACTTGGGCAATGCGATCAAAGGGGACATTTCGGCTGCAGATTTCCGCCAGCACCGATCGGTAATCGTAGGTGATGGCGAGCCCGCTTGGTCCCAGCAGAAAGTCGCCCTGGTCGGCCAGTCCCGGCCATTGTCCGTAAATCCTGCCGCCCTTGATGCCTTTGCCAATGACCATCATGGCGAATCCACGGCCATGATCCGTGCCACCGGAAACGTTTTCATAAATACGCCGACCGAACTCGGTCATAACAATTGTGGTGACACGACCTCGGCAGGGGCCAAGATCCTTATCGAATGCAGCAAGGCCGCGAGCCAACTCATCCATGCGATCGGCCTGAATGCCGCTGGTTGAGCCCTGTACGAAATGCGTATCCCATCCGTCGGAATTGATGCAAGCAATTTGCAACCCCACATCAGCTTTGGTGAGTCGAGCGATTTGCGATAACCCTTTGCCGAACTCCGTATCGGGATAGCCGGCGCTCGGCTTGTTTTTGCCATCATGCCGACGAAGACCCTCAAGCCTTTTCAGAACCTCCAGAGTGTCTTTCCCCGCCTGACCGAGCAAGTCCATGCGTTGGCTATACAAACTCGTCAATGCGGCCGACACCGCCTCTGCGTCGCGAGGCGGAAGTTGCATTTGCACGTCATCAATTGATGTAAGCGCCGTGACGCTTGGTGCAGAACGCAACGACTCGGGAACTGTGGCACCGATGGCAATGGCGCTGAGCGGCGTAACCTTCTTATCAGCGCGTGCTCGCAAGTATCGCGCCAGCCAGCCACCATTCAGCGGTTTACCATAGCCTTCGCCGTGCTCCATTTGATCTTGCGCGTCGAAGTGCGATCCGCTTTCGTTATCAGATCCGACGGCTTGCACAATTGCCATTTGCCCGTCGGCAAACAAAGGATAGACCGGCGCAAGCTTGGGATGCAAGGCATAGAAATCATTGAGCCGTAGCGACTGCGTGCTGGTGCCTCTATTTTTCGCAGGCTCAGCAATCGCAATGCTGGGACGGACTTTATAGTAATTGTCGTCGCCATAGGGGATAAACATATTCAGCGTGTCGGCACCGCCGCGCAAAAATACGCAGACGAGAACGCCGGCGTCAAGAGACGTCAGTGCGTCCTCGCTTGCCAATGCCAATTGTGCTAAAAATGCTCGCCGCGATTTCATCGTCAGTACCTCTGGAAAGCGGGTGACGAAAGGATAAGTGCCACCAGGAGGTCGGGCCGAGCGGCCGGAATTTTGGACAATGCGAAGAGTTCCGTAGATGTCGGGTTGCGGCCGATGAAATATGAGAATAGCGGGCTGCCGCCCGACGCTACGGTGCCGGGGACTGCAGACATGAGTTGTTCGAGCGGAATATGGGTCTGCGGGATGGTGCCGTTGAGCAACGCGAACGCAAAATTCCAACGCCAGAGCAATGTACCAAGCCACGGTCTTCCGACATCGGGATAGCCATCGGGCGTCGGGTGTTGGTACGGCAGCTCCCCCATGCAAGAAAGATATTCCAACATAGGTTTGTGCGCGTACGTATCGGAAGCGGTGGCGCGCAAACTGCTGATCACAAAGTGCATGGGACGTTTGATTTTCTGCCCGGCAGACGCTCTGAATTCGTCAGACATGAAGAGCGCCGTGAGCACCGACCTGATGTCACCATCGGTCGCGGCGAACGTCGCCGCAACTTGTTTTACCAACGAAGCCGGCGGCTGCTCAGCAACGAAATGGCGCACCAGCTTGGTGGCAATATGTGTGGCTGTCGAAGGATGTTTGCAAACAATCTCGACCACTTTATCCAGGTCTGTGCTTCCGCCAAGAGCAGCAATAGTTTGACCGAGAACTTTTTTCCGTGACTGATCGTGCATGCTCAGATCAAAATAGCTACTGCCGCGCCGCCAACGATCGCGCACCCGCCAACCGGTCAAACAGCGCGCAACCTCAGACACGTCATGCTGGCTATAGCCGCCATGCACTCCCATTGTGTGCAGCTCCAACAGCTCGCGCGCGTAGTTTTCATTGGGAACATCGCTCGGCTTGGACTTTTTGTTTTCTTTGCCGTCCAAATAAACAAGCATTGCAGGTGAGGATGCTGACGCCCGAATCAAGTCTTTGAACTTGCCGAGCGCGTGAGAACGTATCACTGCTCGATCGTCGATGCCCTTCAAGTAAATGCAATCAGCTTTCTGCGAGTAGATATTCAAGTGATCGGACCAAAATCCGACCATAATTTCCAGCAGCTGTCTCTTGGAATATGTGGCCGTCAGAATTGCATGCCGGACAAGGTCGTCTTGCAATGCTGTTTTCTTGAATTCATAACATGTGCCTGCATCCAGGTTCAACGTTTCAAAACGCCTGGTGCGCAGCATGCATGCCTTGTCGTCTATGGTGTCGGGGTGCAGCTGTTCCTCGAGCCAGTGCTGCTGTCCGACGGATTTTAAGTAATCGAGGTCGCCTGGCCAGCAACCGTATGTGGTGCGCGACAAGAAGTGGAAATCAGGATCGATGCTATCGCCAGGGTAGGCGCCTACTTTCTCCGGCACCTCTTCACCGAGCCGCCTGGTGACTTCGCTCGACAAATGTTCGCAACCAACCAGAGGCGAGACAGCGCCCAGCAACAATGCAGACTGAAGCAGTGACCGCCGCGAAAGCTTCATTTTATGATTCCGACAGTCGAAATGGTGTCGGCTTCCGCAGGCTGCGGCAGTTTAATTGCAGCGGCGGCGGCAATCCGTTTCTTTCTCACGAACAAGCAGCGGCAAGTCGCACCAGCGCCAATTAACAACGTAAGCGGAAGCACGGCAAACCATCCAACCAGGGGAAAAACAAATGCCAACTCCAGAGTCACGCCGCCAAGGATCATCGTTTTTACCGAGGTTTGTCCATTGTTCAGGCGCCGTCCGATCAATGTGCACAAACCAGCAACACCAACAGATGAAAGAAGAACAAAAGTCGACAACAAGGCGAGTCCGAAAAGACCACCCGTCCCCCCGATTTTCATCAATCGGGCCGCCGCGACGATCATGACGGCTGCCACCGGCAGACCAACGAGAAACGGTTTCCACAGCGCGCGGTCGCAATCGTCCGCCGCAGCTAAAACAGCTGCCGGCCAGACACCGCGAGCCAGCAGCCACAATCCCTGAAAAGCAAGCAGGACACCAAGAACACTGAACACAATCGCCATTACGTCCGATAGCAGCATGGTCGTTCCTTCTTCAAACTATAGGGCTAATCCCAGTCTATCTTATGCGCGCACTGTAGAAAGTGCCGCCGGTCACGATATGACGTGCCAATCCGCACGATCTATCGGCCCAGAATTTCCTCGGCGCGCCTTTGGATCTGTGCTGCTTCTTGATCGCGATGTTGCCGCTCGAGAAGCTCCGCATAATCTTCCAGACAATACGCCAACTCAGGGTGCCTCGGACCAACTGTCACCTCGAATATCTGCACCGCGCGTCGGAACATCGGCTCTGCCTCGTTGTAGTTGCCCTGCTCGGAATACACGGACGCCAGATTCGCCAGCGTTTCAGCAACGTACTGATGCTTCGAGCCGTGCACGAGTTCGCGTATGCGCAGCGCTTTCGTCAACTTCTCTTGCGCTTCTTTATACTTGCCGAGTTCGCTTTCGAGCTCGCCGAGATTGTTTAGCACCAGCGCCGTCTCCGCGCTCTCCTCGCCACTAATTCTTTGCTCAAGCTCTAACGCTCGTTTGTACGTCGACTCGGCATCTTCCAATCTGCCGCTGGCGCTTTGGTGCGCGGCATAATTGTTGAGATCGCTGGCGACTGCACGCGAGTGAGGACCACCGTCGTTTTCGTCTAGTCGCAGAATTTCGCGAAACAGCGGATCGGCTTCTTCATGTTTTCCCTGAGCGAAGTAACTCATGGCCAGATTGTTGAGCGCCAACGACAAGGGCTCACCGCTGATTCCGAGATTTCTCATCTCTTCCACAGCCGCTTTCGACATACGTTCAGCGTCTTTGAAAAACCCCTTCTCAAATGCCATTCGACCAGCTTGTAATTTTGTCGCCCAACTGTGTGCCATTGCGTTGCCTTCCTGTGAAACTGACGACGGCCATTCAACGCGAATGTAGCACCGTCGACTACACATATGCTCTTAGTGCATAATATTTGTGTCGACCGCCACGGAATTATGAATCAAACGTTGAGCTGAATCGTCTGTATATTTAAAGGACATCGCCGTGGCAGCCATGACAGCGAAATCTTGCTTACTGGCATCCTTTTGGATGCTGCTGTTACCGACAGCGGCACAAGCGCAAGTCGGCCCCAATCCGCAACTTTCCGGCGCGGTGCATTTTGACACGGCACCCGGCTGCATGCGAATCACGCGCGCGAAATCGGAGGCGCTATCAGGGTCTGCCGATCAGCAACACAGTTATGGCTTTGAGCAAGAACCGCGGTTCGATAACGTGATCGATCCATCAGCATTCACAGGCGGCACCGTCAGCCGATCGGCCGGTGCGCAAATCAGTCAGAGCGCACCATCTCCACAGCCTCCATTCATCTGGTATCAGTGTGCAGAAGGCGGTTACTACGACGGCAGCGGGCATACTGCCGATCGCGTGTGGGCCAATCAACTATACAAATATGGTGGCAAATTCAATGATGGAACGCCCGTGCCTAAGGAGCCGATCACGCAATTCAATTCTTCAGGGCATGCCTTCCGCACTGCTCAAACCGACACTAACAATTTCTGGTTCAGATAGATCTGCTGCCTTATTCTTTGGGCAGCTTGGGGAACGATGTGAATGTTCCGCTTGTAAGCTTGGGTGCATCGGGGCATTGCACAGCACCGATCACGAAGTATGAGTCGGCGCTGCTGGTTACCGAATTTCGATTTTCAATGAGCAGATCTTTTGTTGCGCGCAAGCGTTCTAACTTGGCGTTTAGGGCGGCATTGGCCGGCGCAATTGATTTTGCTTTTTCGTAGAGTTCTTCGGCCAGCTCGGGCTCTTGGAATTGAACAAATGCCGCCATATTGCAAATAACATCGATGTTGTTTGCATGTTTGACCATGGCGGCTCCCCATGCAGCTTTTATGCATGCGTACGCCCGTCGGTCCAACAAGTGAGTGTGCAAGTAGCTCATCAACATGGGCTTGAAATTCGGCTGTTTGCGAATCAGCCAAACAATGTGATCGATGCGCCGTTTACCTGAAGGTTCGCAGCAATAGTAGTGCTTGTAGTAATAGCCAATCAGGCGAAGACGTTCTTCAAACACGTCGGGATCGGAGCCGAGCTTCTGCTCGATCGCTTGTGCTTCCATGGGCACAAGGTGGTGTCCCATCAGAATTATCGAAGCTAGATCCTGCGTCATCAGTAACCCCATTGCTGGGTTGGAACGTTCGGTTGTCGGGGCATCCGGCATACGTTAAGTGGATATCCAACAATCGGATATCGGACGCCTGCATAATGTGATCTTACCCAGTCCCACAGGCGCGCTATCGGCGAAAGACGACAAAGAGGCTGCATTCTGAAATGCAGCCTCTCATATTTGTATGATCAACGCCGCCAGGGCGCCCAATAGGTTTTAACTATTCGCCGATTACGAAAGTGCTTTCGGACGAATCCGGTACATAACTATCTTTGCTGTTGGTGCTTTCTGCCGCTTCAGCAGCGGATTTTTGCGCTATCAACTTAGGAGCATGAAAACGCTTGGTCTTCGCCGGCTTTTCAGCGACTGTCTTGGTGGCAGCGGCCGGTTGAGCAGCGTCGTCAGCGAGAACTGCCGGCACAGCCGAAAGGAACAAAACAGCAGATAACACCAATGCATTGCTGCGAGTAAGCATAACGATTCTCCTTAGTACAAAAATTCGGGGTTGTGGGCATCCGCAAACGATAACGCACAGACTAACACGTTACGCCGCTCATGCTAGACCGGTCGTCTAGTGCTGTCAAGACCCCGCTTGGAAATTTGCGAAAATTCCGTTACGCATTACTGCATGAGGCTTTTCATGGGCACCTGTTAACTACCCCTGCATTGAATGGGTGAACTTTAATGGATATCCGCACGCTGATCCCGGCGTCAGCGCACTTGCGGTCAAACCTTAACAAATTCTCCTAAAGGCCGGATATTAACTGCTTCTCAGCGCCACACCGTATTGATCGTTGCCGTCAATTGCTTATTGACAGCCGCTAGACGACCGGTCTATTATCCAGATAGTTTTCGGAGCCAGCCATGCCAAAACGCGCCGCCGTCAAAGATTTCGCCGATTCCCAGCCGGTTCGTCCGAATATCCGTGCGGAGTTGATCCAGGCAGGTACGCAAATCATGCTCGAAAAGGGCTTCAACAATACCGGGATTGCCGAGGTACTAACAACCGTCGGCGTGCCGAAAGGATCTTTCTATTACTACTTCGAAAGCAAGGAAGAGTTCGGACTGCAAATAATCAACACCTTCGATGAGGACCGCACCGCCAGGCTAGACCACTTCCTCGGCGACAAATCGACAACACCCATTCAACGATTGAAAGCGTGGTGCGAAGATCGCCGCCTCAACATGCAGGACTCGAAATGTCGCAAAGGCTGCCTGATCGGCAACTTGAGCCAGGAAATGGCAGATCAAAGCGAAGTTTTCCGTGCGCGCCTCGAAGAAATTCTCACTCGTTGGCGCAACAAGTTCGCGGCGTGCATCAAAGAAGGGCAGACACTTGGACAGATCACATCAGAAATTGATGCTGTAGATCTCGCCGAATTTTTTCTTAGTGGTTGGGAAGGCTCTCTTATTCGGACTAAGACGACGAAAAACACCGGACCGCAAGAAGTGTTCATCAGAGTAATCTTCAGCTTGATGCTGCCACCGCAGCGTTAGCCGGCACCATATGCGGTGCTCAGTGCCGGCTGAAAAACTGGCACATCAATTCGCTTGCGCTTATATCCTGGGTGGTGCGGCCCATCAGTCCTTTGGCCAAACCAATGCCACCTGGCCAAGTATGGCCGCCGCCTTCGATCGTATAAGATGCCACCTCATTGCCGCCACCACCATATTCGTCGAGTTTTACACGACAACCATCGTTACTCTTGTCGGGAAGGTACTGGCTGTGCGGGCTCGCGCTGGCTCCATTCTTGCGCGCCCAAAACTCAATCGTTTGGCCGGCCGTATACATTCCGGCCATTTTTGCCACTGCTCCATCGAGGCTGATGCCACCAGGAAGTCCCAGCGCCTCGCCCAGAGCTCCCACTGCTCGCTGCTCATTGTCTTGAGGAACAAGCGGATCTTGCGTGCCCAAGAAAAACATTGCAGGCACCGGATTGCCACCACAGCGCGCGCACACGTTTGACACAGCCGAACTGCCCACCACTGCAATCGCGGCGATTTTGTGCCGCGATTCGCAGGCGAGCCTTTCGGTGAAATATCCGCCGTTGGAAATACCGCAGGCGTAGACGCGGTTATCGTCTATGCTGGCCACTTTGTTCAATCTGACCAAAAGATCTTGAATGAATTCGACGTCGTCCCCGACGTCTGCACCCATGCCATCATCCCAACGATTACCGATGGCGTCAGGATAAACGGTAATAAAGCCGTAGCGATCCGCCGATAAATCGAGCAAAGTCAGAGGAGGCATCATGGCACCAGTCATGCCCAGACCGTGAAAAGCCAGAATCACCGGGCTGCGAGCTTTCGGGCTATAGTTGCTCGGCAAGTGACAAATGGCCTGGCGCCGGACGCCGTGGCTCACTACCTCGAGTCTGAAGAATGACGCCTGTATACCTGGTGCCGACGATTTGGCGGCGGCGGCCGTTTTGTTTTGCTTGTTCACCGCAGTCGCTGGAGCACCGGACATATTCACGGGCGGTCTGTACACCGGCGGCATCACGCCGGCAGGCAACTGGCGTCCATTGACGACCATGCCCGCCCGTTGCCACCGCGGCGCATAGGCTTGCGGCACCACCTGGGCCGGCTGGAATTGCGGCGTCGCCGCCGTCGCCGGTGTGCTGGGAGCGTACAACCGTTGAGGAGCCTGTTGCCCATAGTAGCCGACACCATTCTTTTGCGGCGTCGTATCCTGCGCGGCAACCGGCGCGGTCATCGCCAAACACATTGATAGGGCTAAAAGCTGTCGCTGGTTCATGTTCTTTGCTAATATTTTGCCCCCAACGGGCACGCCGGAAACCCGGTTGCGGGTATATTCTGAGTCATGCCAATCATTTATGTTCATGGTGTATCGATCCGAGACGATCGCGAATGGGACGATCTGCAGCTTCTGCTCAGGCGATATGTCGCGCCGCAAATAGCGACGGATCCCGATAATGTTCTGATATCACGGTGCTATTGGGGCGAGTATGGCGCCAAGTTTCGTTGGAGCGGCGGCTCGGCTCCCACAAGCCCGATGCGCGAGACGCTGGACAAACTTGTTGCCCAAGGGACAGACAAGCTGAACACAGCCGTCGAGCAGAGCACGCAACGCACTCGCGCCGGGTTGAACACCGCCGCAGAACGCAGCAGAAGCCTCGTCACCAAACTGCGCAAGATGCGTCTCAAAGACATGAATAAGGAGACTTTGAGCGATGTGTGCACGCAATTGTTCGCTGGCGCCAACGCAGATCAAGCCGGTTCACAAGCTCTGGGTTTGATCGCTGCCGATGAAATTGCCCTCGACGGCAGCACACACAGCTTGCTTCAAAAATGCAAAACAGTCGACGATGAACTAAAGCTGATCGAAGAGCTTTTGCAGAAGCGCTACCGGAAATTGCGCGATCAAATAAAAGACACGACTGCGAATCATAAAATCCCCGAGCTCACGGAAAAGTTGACGCTCAACATCGAGGATTCTCTCGCGCGCTCTGCGCAAGCAGCCGGCTATGGATTGACGCGAGCCGCTGCCGCCATTCGCTCACCGATGAATAGATTTGTCACGCTCTTCATCGGCGATGTTCTCACTTACATTCACGAACGCGGCAACTATAAAGAACCAGGATGGATTCCATCGAAGTTTCTAGCGACACTTGCAGAAGCGCGCGAGAATCAAAAGGAACGCGCGGGCGAACCGCTAATCGTCATGAGCCACAGCATGGGCGGCCAAATCGTTTACGACGCGGTTACGCATTTCCTGCCAAAGTTGCCGGAATACGCAGGCATCCGCATCGACTTCTGGGTAGCTAGTGCATCGCAGGTCGGTCTATTCGAAGAACTCAAACTGTTCCTCGAGAGTTGCGATGAATACAGTTTAGAAAGCGGTCTGTCCGTGCCCTATCCCGATGCACACGCGCTGGGATATTGGTGGAACGTCTGGGACCACAATGACTTCATCAGTTACAGTGTACAAGGCATCATCGATGGCGTAGACGACGAAGCCTACAACACGGGGATGTTTATCGTTGATGCACACGGCGGATATCTTGTAATGCCCAGCTTCTTTCGCAAGTTTGGAAAAAAGCTGGAATCGGCCAAATTGCACGAATGGCGCAATCCACGGTTAATGAATACGCGCAGTTGACGGCGTTTGGGCGAGATAGGCGACAATATCATCAGCGGCATGCGGCTTCGCGAGCCGCAAAGTTTTCTCGCACATTTGCGTAAGACGCGCCGGATCGTCGAGTAAACGATCTATCTTGTAGGCCAGCGCCGGCAAATTGTTGGATCGCATGGCCGCGCCTTCTTCCAGCAAATGATCCGAATTGCGTTCTTCTTGTCCGGGAATCGGATTGACAATCACAAAAACCAGTCCTTTGGTCAGTGCTTCGCAGGTCGTCAGCCCGCCCGGTTTTCCGACAATGATGTCCGCCGCGGACATAAACTCATCCATTTCTTTTGTGAAACCGACTGCCTTAAATTCGGCAGCGTCTTCTTGCTCCTCTTGCGAAAACGCTTCGACTTCCTGCTTCAACTTTTCATTTTTGCCGCACATAGCAAGAATTTGCACCGGATGGCGAATCGCCGACAAATGGCGCAGCAACTCTTCCATTCGCCCTACGCCAAATCCGCCGGCCGATAGCATGATTACCGTTTTGTCCTGGCTGATACCATGCTTCGCTCTCATCGCGCTTTTATCTTTGTGCTGAGCGAATAACGGATCGATGGGAATGCCTGTGACTTCTACTCTTGAGGGATCCAGCCCGAGATTGATCAAATGCTCTCTCGTTTCTTCCATAGCGGTGAAATAGACGTCATAATTGCGCGTCAACCACATCGCGTGCGCGTCGAAATCAGTAACCACAACTGCGTGCCGGGCCTCGGTTTTGCCGCAAGCGATCATCCAAGACACGATTTCTGCCGGCATGAAGTGCGTGCAAACAATTACATCAGGTTTCGCATTTTGGATTTTCCGCACCAAGGGCAGTGCATTCAGCCTGTCAAATGCCAAACGCTGATTCTCGCCGCGCCACGGCTTGTCGGCCGCATCATAAATCAGTCCCAACATGTGCGGCGCTTTGTTCACCAACCTCAGATAAGTTCGCGAGTACATGTTGCGAAACATAGGACTGGTGTACTGCAGCGCGTCGAGGTGTTGCACGTGACTGGCGGCGCCGTTCGCGCGCACCGCCTTTTCGACGGCTTCGGCCGCTCGCAAATGTCCATTGCCCGACGTAGCGGAGAGGATCAGTACTCGATTCAGCATTTGACAAACCTCAGTTCCAACATAAGTTTGCCACCGGCAAGCGGTTTAAATGCATCGATAGTGACAGTTCAGGAAGCGCTACTAGAACACGCGTCGCAAACTCCGCCCTGCCTGAGTTTTTATCATGCTGATCGACCCGCGCGAAACGTGCTGCATTGCCGAATGCATTGCCGACGAGCGAACCGATGAAGTCGCCACGCGTCCCAGCGATCCGAAGTGCGTTCCCAGACTATGCACCAGGTTGCCGGCCGACAAGTGTTGTGCCATGCCGGCAGTGGCATGCGCGGTTGCACTGGCAATGCTGCTGCCCGTTGCCAGCCGTCCCATCGCTGGGCCGGTAAGTTTGGGCGCCGTAGCCGTAGTTGGGCTTGTAGTCGTCGTAGCCGCACCGGTTGTGGTTGGGGTGGGGTTTGTCGTCGTTGGCAAGCCTGTGTTAGCGGCTGTGGTGCCGGTAGCGCTATTGGTCACCGTCACGGGCGTGCCGACAAGCGGACCGCTGAGCGGCATGCCGGTTGCCGGGTCGATAATTGTCCCGGAAGAGCCAGTGGGCGACGTCACCAGGACGCCTGTGACGGGCGCACCATTTGCACCGATGACCGTACCGTACGTGGTCGAATTAAGGATCGAGCCACTAACCGAAGTGCTGGGTTGAACGTATCCGGGCGGAGGCACGACGATCGGACCGTAAGTGGCTGCGTATCCGTCGTTGTACCAGCCGTAAACTACGTGCGGCTGAGGTTGGGATTGCGCGGTGCTGCCGGAGTAGCTGTATTGTGGGCTGTAATTGGTGCCGGAATTGCGATATAGCAAAGAGCCCAAAAGTAGACCCAGTCCCGCACCGACTACATAGCCTCCAACATCTGCGGCTTGAGCACGGCTATTCTGCGTGCCGACCATCGGAAAGGCGATGGTCAGAATCACAGATGAAATGATGCCCAAAGCAGTGGCGCGGCGCAGCATAGCAGCTCCCAATAGTAAGTGGCAGAGGCGTTGAGTTAATGCTACTCCGCACCATGATCAAGTCAAGTGTGCAAGTGCGCAGAAAAAAACTGCATACCCGAGCGGGTATGCAGTTTGGTCTTCGTGCCGACTCCGGTGAACGTCCGGAGATCGTTTTGTCTCTGGTTCCCAGCAGCCGATCGCCAGGTCGTTCATGAGAAACTCGATGAGAGGCAGACATAGCTCCGGGACGAAGAGTCCAGAGAATATGCTGAAAGTCATTGCATAGCTCCGGGACTGATAGTCCAGAGAATACGCTAAAGGTTGCCCAGCAGCCGATCGCCGGTTAGCCAAGAAGGAGGTTTGTTTAGAGAGGGGACGCGTAGCTCCGGGACCAAGTCCAGAGAATATGCATCCATGTCCCTACTCTAGCGCACCCCCTTCCGGGACGCTGTCCCCTAGGTGGGTGAATCACTAAA
This sequence comes from Candidatus Obscuribacterales bacterium, assembly GCA_036703785.1. Lineage (GTDB taxonomy): Bacteria > Cyanobacteriota > Vampirovibrionia > Obscuribacterales > Obscuribacteraceae > JADYXS01. Next base: position 15,533 of record DATNQY010000306.1, on the reverse strand, counting down.
ACCTGTACGTGCTACGATACCTGCCCGGATTCGACCTATCAGATGAAAGGCTCTTACTATACATATGGCTGACAACCCCAAGATCCTTTGTTTTGCAGGCAGTCTGAGAAAGGGCTCTTTAAACAAGAAACTCGTCAAAGTTGCCGCCGCGGGTGCTGAGGCAGCCGGAGCCAAGGCAACCGTCATTGACCTCAAAGACTTTGCAATGCCTATATACGATGGCGACATCGAAGAAGCCGACGGCATACCGGAAAACGCCAAGAAGTTGAAGAGGCTAATGAAAGAGCACCAGGGACTGATTCTTTCGTGTCCGGAATACAACAGCTCAATCACAGGAGTTCTCAAAAACGTCATCGACTGGTGTTCTCGTCCGGAGCCTGGTGAGCCATCGCTGGCCTGCTTCACCGGCAAAGTAGCCGGATTGACTGCAGCTTCACCGGGCGCTCTCGGTGGCTTGCGCGGACTGGTGACGGTGCGTTCTATTCTAGGCAACATCGGAGTGATAGTGATACCGGATCAAGTGGCGGTGCCAGGAGCCGACAAAGCATTCGACGACAATGGCAAACTAAAGGACGAGAAGCAGCAATCGAAAGTCGAGAAGATTGGTGCCACTGTCGCTGAAGTGGCCGCCAAATTAAACGGGCTCGCACTCAAGTAGCAATAACCAATTGATATGAAAGTATCGACCGTCTTCAAAGTTCTCTTACTGATTTGCGGGCTTTTGATTCTCTGGCATCTTTTCCTGCACCTGATCGGGGTATTCTTTCTCGCCTGTCTGATTATTGGATTCGTGGCGATGATCTATTGCGTGCTGAAATTCGCCTTGAAGCTGGTCACCGGCAAGAAGGAAGACTCGGTCGCTGCACCGCCTGCGGTGCACCGTATCTATGAATCAGGCGGAGCAACTGTTCTTTATTCCGAGCAGCCGAGCATCTCACAAGTAGCCGGCGCGCAAGCGTCCATCAAGGCGCTCGAAGACAAAGGCTCGGCGCTTCATCTGGGCAACAATACAAAGGTGGTCCTCGTTGCTGACGATAATGAACACGCCGTGAAAATTAAAGTCGTCGAAGGGCCTGCGAAGGGCAAAGTCGGCTGGGTCAGTCGCAGTGCATTGGTCAAGGACTGACGCACACTCGTCCGAAGCCACGAATAGTCTTCGCCTTCACTTCGGTTTATGGCTGTGCAGAACCGTCTTTTATTCCGGGTATATCTCACCAACAGCCGATCGTAAAGTGCTAAATTATGGTGCGCACACGTAGAGGAGTACATATGCTTAAATCGCGACTGAACCTATTATTGCTTGCCCAGTTTGCTACAGTGTCGATACTGCCGGCGGTGGCGGCCAACAACAACGTCACTCTCGGGGGGCACACCGTCATCGTCAACAGAGCAGGTCTCAATGGACAATCCGTAGACGACTACACGGCGACCATACAAGGCAATCTCGACAATGCGCTTGTTCAGGCAAAAACTCATTCTGCTTCCGCACTACATGTAGCAACCGTCAAAGGCTCGCCGATTATCACGCTCGCCGGCTACAAAATAGTCACAGTTGACCGGACGAATGCCAAACTGGCGAAGACGACGCCTACTGTGCTGGCAAGCAGATGGGCGGCCGCCATTCGCAAAGAACTGGGCAACACAAGCGAAGTCAATGACTACATTGCGCAGCTTCAGGGCGATAACAGCGCGAGCAGCGGCAACGGCGGCGACAGCGCCCAAGCCGCAGCACCGCCGACAGCTCCTCCGATGATTCAAGCAACGACACAAGTAGGCGCTGCTTACAACTCACCACCGCCGGCCTACAACGCACCGCAACCGCAGATGACGGTGGCGGCTCCATTGCAGGCGCGGGTGGTGTACGCCCCTGCCGGCATGAGTATTCCTTTGACTTTGCAGACCTCGCTGTCCACGCAAGCAGCACAACCGGGCGATCTCGTGCAAGCAATCGTGTCACAAGACATCGAGCTCGGCAACGGTCGTATTGCCGCCGGCTCGACGGTGTCGGGAACAGTGACCGACGCAGAGTCCGGACGTCGGCTCGATCGTTCCGGCTCGCTGAGCATCAAATTCACATCATTGCGAACTGCAGATGGAATTGAGACGCCGATTGCCGGACACCTCGTGGGTGGCATCGGCAAATACGCCGATAGCAATGGCGGAGAGGGCGATACCATTCACGCCGAAACCATGAAAAACAAACTGGAGTCGGCGGCGCTGCGCGGAGCCGTCGGTGCCGGCACAGGCGCCGCACTCGGCACCGCAGTCGGTGCGGTTGCAGATGGTGGACATGGAGCCGGCAGAGGCGCTTGGTCAGGGGCGGCAATCGGTGCCGGCGCAGGCGTGGTCGACAGCTTGCTTGTCAGGAAAGCAGCCGACGTGGTGATCAAATCGGGAACAGCCATGCAACTGCAGCTCGATGAGCCGATGTCGCTGACATATCCGCCACAGTAGACAAAGCTGACAACAAAACCGAAGCGCGGGACTTGTGCCCGCGCTTTTTTATTGTTGGCGTGAGCCCGCCTTGCTCCGTTCAACATCCAGCAAATTATTGATCAGCGCAATCAAGTTTTGAGACTCCTGCTCACCTTTTTTCGCCAGCGCCACTGCCTCCGGTGGCAGTCCGCCCATGCCTTCTGAAAGCAGTTCAAACGTGCCTGCAACCGCCGTCAGCGGCGTACGCAAATCATGTCCCACCACGGACACCAACTGCTGTTTGAATTCTTGCAGCCGCGAAATTCTATCGGCAGTGTCGCAAAACGCTCTTCCGATATCAGCGATTTCATCCACGCCCGAACCGGCAGAAGCAATCGGTTTACCGTCCACGAGATTATGCGTATTGGCGATGACTTCGCTAATGCGGACAGACAGACCTTTCCACATGAGCACGAGCAGAATGCCGGCCAAGCAAACATTTGCCCCTAGAGCGACAACAGCCAACCTGCCGATGTCGGTGCGTGCCTGGCTGGATTGTTGCGCCTGAAGTTGCTGCAGCGCTTTCTCGCCCACACGCAGAACGTCGAGAAGGTCAACGGCTCCCATAAGTGAGTTTTCCATCACCAGAGATTCTTTGGCGTCCGTAAATAAATCTGTAGCATTGAGCTCAGAACTCGTGCCTCTCATGAGTTTCACGGCAATCGCCAACGCACTATTGGCTCCTCTCTCGATTTGATCGACGGCCAATTGGGTGGATTTTGCCTCCTCACCACCGGAGACGACCAACTTCCGGAGGGTGGTCAAATGCACCGCCAAATCGTCCTTATCTTTTTGAAACTCGGACTGCAAGAATTCGAATCCGGTAACATGATAAAGACAGGCTGCAATCACGACGTGCATGGCTGCCTGCGTTGTTTGGATGCTGGCGCCGCTCACTTTGTGTGTTAAGCCTGCCTTTTCCACGAGCTGGTCTTGATTCCACAGCACAGCACCCGACCAGCCAATGAAAATAATTTGGAACAGCACGGGAAACAAAACGACGATCAGTCCTTTTTGCCAGATTCGAGCGTCGCGGACAAACCAGGCCAGAGGTCCGGAGCGTGATCGCTTTTCTTCCATCGTGAGCAAACCGGCATGCTGTCGCTGTTCGCATGGCATTTCTACGGTAAACGTGGTGCCCTGTCCAACCTCAGATTCGAAAGTTATTGTGCCACCATGTTCTTCCACAATCGACTTGCAAATCGATAGTCCCAATCCAAAACCCTTGAAATTTTGTGAATCTGCTTGACTAACTTGAACGTACTTCGCGAAAAGTTTTTCTTGAAACTCCTTGGGGATGCCGCGACCTTTGTCGATTACCTGGAATCGGACTCGGTCGCCGAGCATGTCCGTCGCCAGGATAATCGGAGAGCCGGCAGGTGAAAACTTGATGGCGTTGGATAGCAGATTTACCAGCACCTGAATCACGCGATCGGCATCAACATCAATTTGAGCGTCGTGGAGTCGAGTCTTCACTGTCACTTGCTTGTGGCGCGCCATCGACTCGACAGCCTCGCACGACCGCTGCACCAATGATGCCACCGTAACCGGTGCGAACACCAGCTGAAGCTTGGCTTCCCCCAGGCTCGGCAGATTGAGCAGTTCGTCTGCGAGCCTGGTTAGTCTGGACATCGACCGTCCGGAGGACTCCATCAATTTCTTCGCAGAGTCGTCCGCAGAATATTGATTCAGGTTTTGAATGGTGGCATCAATGGATTGCAGGGGCTCGCAGAGCTGCTGTCCGATGAAGCCGATCATGCGCGCCTTGTACCGTTCGAGTTCGCGCAGTTTTAGTGCCGTCTCATGAACCGCAGAATCCAATTGCGCGATCTCATCGCTGCCACCAACCGGCTCGAAAAGCATGCCTTTGCCATCCATGCGGCGAATGTTCTGCTGGATGTTGCGCAGGCGCTCGAGGATGTTCCGATAAAAGAATCTTCCCAACCCGGCCGTTACAACCAGGCTGCCAAACAAGCCGCCGATGAGGATAATCTGGATCTGCTGCCAGATCAGCCGCCCCTTATCGTCAGCATCACTCACTATGCTCTTGTCCTCGACGACCAGGGAGGTAAGTTCGTCCTCCACCGACATGGCTTTCATTTTGATCATGACTTGGTCCTTCGGCATCGACCGAACAACCGAGAGCGACATCGACTGCGGCAGCGACATCAACCGTTGGTGATCTTCCAGGCTTTTCATGACTCGCCGAACCTGCGTTCTCAACTCCTCGAAGGCAACCGGGCGGTCTCGAAGGAGATCAGCCAATTCGTGCAAAGCTTTTATCATGCGCCTGGAACCAAGTTGATTGTTCGTCGCACTCGAGTCCTGATGGTAAGCGCAGTAGGTTAAGGTCGTAAGGTCGCTTATGATATTGCCGAGAGTGAACTCGTCTGCTGCAGCAAGAACCTCAGCCGATCGCAGCTGTCTTTGAACCTGAAGATCAGCGTCGACCGTCAGCTTATAGACGTAAAAAATCAGAGCCACGCTAACCAGGAGCGGGACGAGAATGAGCACGATGCCTTTGTGGAGTAGCTTCACTACGCCTTTCTCCAGGGGCCCCCTATATTAATACCCGCAACTGAGCCTGAGGAACACCGCCCGGACGGGACCCGCCTGTCATAGAGCAAGGATTTGGAGGCGAAGACCATGCCATACAAAAGCACTGATGACCTGCCGGATTCGGTGAAAGATAACCTTCCGACTCACGCTCAGCATATATTCCTGAAAGCTTTCGACAATGCCTGGCAAGAGTACTCCGACCCCAGCAAGCGGAACGACCCGGATGAAGACCAGGAGCAGACGGCATTTCGCGTCGCTTGGAATGCAGTTAAGCAGGAGTACCACAAACAAGGCGACAAGTGGGTGCGAAACTCGTGACCCTACCCGGTAACGGCGGGCGTAAGACCGCTTTAGTTTAGTACCTGAACCGCTGATCTTTTATCAGCGCCCGCGGATCATCCGGCGGGATGTAGGAGCAGTCGCCGTCACTGGCGAAGAGCTTGAATAGCATCGGATAAAACATGACACCACCGGCGATGGCTACTAGAATTCCGAAGGCTAATTTGACATAGCTCGAATTCTCCGGACCATGGATTTTCGACCATTCGCTCGAATCAAGCGAATTGACATGAATCGTCAGGGTTCTTCCTCTAAAGTGATCGGCATCGTTCGCCCATGGAGTGCCCCAGTCGCTGCCGGCCCAGGATGGATCGACAGCCAACGAATGAAGTTGTCTGCTGCCATCGAAGCCCTGGTAGCTGAAGGTCAGATCAATATATGTGCTGCTTCTTCTACGCGACCTGGAGTAGCCAGTGCGGCTATGTTCTACAATGGCCGTTACCGGGCGGAACGTGGCGCACTTGAGACCGTATTGCAGCTCCAGATATGCCTCCCACGCGAAGAACAAACCCACCACGCATACGAATGCCATGAGGATGGGCATGAGGAAGGTGTTTTCGGTGGTGTGTGCTTTGTGCGCATCAGACCGCGCTTCGTATTCCGATTCAGATTGCATGGTAGTTGTGAGAACTAGACCCACGACGGAGTCTTAAATTCCACTCTACCCGAGCGGACGGATGAGCTAACAAGCCATAACTATTCCTTCAACTGCGTTGGCACCGCCGTCATCAGGTATTAACTTCGAACGCATCGCGAACGACGTCTTCCAAGGCTGTAACCTCAGTATCGGTAAGCTTCTCGAACTCTTTCTCCCGCCGCCTTTTCGGTAGGCGCCACTCATTCTGGCGCATAAACATCAGAAAGTCCTCGGCCAGGCGGTCGGGCATTTCGACTTTATTCATAATGCCGGAAATCGCCCGGTCATGCCGTTTCAGGTACTCCAGCTCCTCCGGCACATCATGCTCGACCGTTGATTCAACGCATTCATAAAGAAATTCGGCAGCCTCAGTGCAGTCGAAGTAACGATAGAGATCGCTGGTATCATTTGTGACTTCCACGTTGCCTTTATTAGTGGGAACCCAGTCAATGAAAGACATCAGCGGACGCGAATGATTCTGCAATGTTTCGCGGTAGGAGTTGATACGCTTAAGCATCACCGACGATACCGGAAAAACCAAACCTTGCGGGCTGAAATTTCTCGCAGCAAGGGCATGATGGATCAAGCAACGATGCAAACGGCCGTTGCCATCCTCGTAAGGATGTATATAGACAAACGCGAATGCTGTGCAGGCGGCCTGCAACACGGGATCGAGGGCCGCGTTGGCAAGCGCGGAGTCCGTTTCTATCAAGGCATCGACAAGATCGTCGAGATCCTGCGAACGCGCGCCGATGAACTCCGGCAATGGAACACCGTCTGTCGTTCGCTGTCCCAAAAACACACCTTCGCTCCGCAATCCTGCTTTGATAAAGCGGCGATCTTCAATCAGAATCTCGTGCAACCGGTTTAATTCGTTGATGCTGAGCGGATGCTTGCCCACTTGTTGCACGGCGCGCAGCCAGCGCTCCTCCTTGTTGCGCGGCAGACGCTCGCCCTCGATCGCAAAACTTGCCTGACTGTCGGCAAGCAACAGAAAGCTCGCGGCGCGTGCCACCAACTGCGGACTAACGTGCTCAAGAATTACGCGCGCCTGCGTCGAGAGTTGTCGTGCGATCAGCGCTTCCAGTTTTTCCGTACGCCTGATGATCGGACACAGCCGTCGCGTGCCCAACAGATTATTGCGCACTTTGTGCCGCGTGGAAATGGTGCCGGGTGAAGTGCAATACCGCTTCGAATCGAGCAGTTCGACTGCTGTGACTTTGCCGCTATCGGCAATCGGCAACTTGCGTTCGGTAAGAAACTCATAGAGGAACCAGACGCGTCTCGTGACTGGACCCAGCGGCGCAGCTTTGACGAAATCGGTGATCACCTCTTCCGGCAACGCAAGGAAAATGCGCTTGAACACCAGCAGATCCCAATTCTCATTCTTAATGGCAAATGTGAGATGCGCGTCGACGGTAGGTTCCACCGCGTATTTGCTGTCGAAGATGTGCCAGCCGTCCTGGTGTTTGATCGATCCTTTGAACCGTTCCTCTGAAACGACGGCCGGGCTACGAACCGGCACCGGCACATCGAATGCCCGCACGAGCGCTGAAGCACCCACCAAATGGGTATCGGGAGGCAGGTATCTTTCTTGAAAATAGGGCGTAGGTTTGTCGGGAAGCTGCATATATTAAGGATGGGGCTCTGGTGGAAAAACGTTCACCAAGGTGGATTTCCTTTCACTATATAGCCTTTTGGTGGATTTTCGTTCACCGGTTGCGGAAAATCCGGCTTAAACCAACCAAAAATGGTGGAAAAACGTTCACCCTGGTGGATTTTCATTCACTTTTTGACATTTTGGTGGATTTTCGTTCACCGCATCCGTTAAAAAGAAAAGCCGAAATTGGTGGAAAAGCCTTCACCCAGGTGGAAATTCATTCACTTTCATGGATTTCGCGGATTTGCATTCACCCGGCCGTTCAGCTACGAATCTAAGCGAGACAGCGATCGTCAAAAGCCGCATGGGACAGACTCTGATTTTTCTAGGCATTGCAATTCTGATCGTCGGGATTCTTCTGACGTTCGCGCCGCAACTGCCATTCGGTCGTCTGCCCGGCGACTTTTCATTTAACTTCGGCAGCGTGCGCATCTTCGCTCCGATCGCCACATCGATCGTGATCAGCCTGGTGCTAACCATTGTTCTCAACCTCCTGTTTCACCGCTAAGCATTTTTGCCATCTGGATGCCAAAACCTTGGGCTTATCGTGTACGCCGGCTCGCTTCGCGGCTATGCAGAGTCAGACTTTGAAGAAATGTCGCATGCGGTTGCGTGGGGTGCGCCTTCCGCTATTTTCCGGTCGAAATATGTGAAGTAGACTGATCCAACTTCGCTGAAGCGTTTCCTTTTTTGTCGAAGACAATTAACAATCGAGCGGGACACTGCAGTTTTTTTGGTGGCTTCGGGAATGGAGCAGCTTTGGTGACCGATTCCCGCAGCGCGGCGTAGCCGAGTTCGTCTTTATCTTTGGCGCCTTTGTAACCGGGGCCGGCAATCACTTTCACATTCTTGATGTTGCCGTCACATTCGAGCTCGCATGTAACCTGTCCGGCACCGCTTACCGCGTCGGCAGCGGCGAAATAGTGCTTCTGGCATTTTTGAGCGACATGATTCAAGTATGCCGCGACATCCTGCGGCTCTCGCGCTGACCCAAGTCCGGCGAACATCGCGACCGATACCACACTCGTTACAACCGCCAATCTCTTCACGCCAATTTTCCTTTTGGTAACTGGGCACTTTTGAAACAGTAAAAAGTCAGAAAACGGATTTGATTGCTTGCGAAGGCGGCCCCGGCGTGGTTGTTCGACTAATCTGAGCGATTCGCGCCCACTGCAATCCAGTCGGTGTACAGGTATTCTGCAACTGCGGCCGATTCAACAAGCAGTCCCGTTTATGCTGTACGCGGTTGCTTCGAGGTAATCGGCTGAAACTGTCGCCCGGTCAGCGGCTGGAACCCGGACCTCCATTCAGCTACCACCTTGCACAGTAGGCGCCATTGAATTGGCGCGGACTCGTCATTTACGCGGGCAACAAACGCCCTCGGAGTCGCTCCGAGCTCGCGCAGTTTATGTAGATCCTCGGTGAAAAAGCGTGGGCAGTATCCAACGCACACGAGCCCGTCGAGCAACTTCAAAGCCAGCGCGTCGGCAGGATTGCTCGGTTCTGATTCGATGCGCAGTTCGGCGCCCACGGACAGCTTCGATGCCGCTTCGACTGCGCCCGGAATATGCCTGAGCCCGTGCGCAAAAAAATAGAGAACATACTTACCATCGGACGTCGGCTCGGGCAGAGGAAAGATTTGCAGCGTATCGGTCGCTCGTTGTCCACCACCCCGAAGCAAGATTGCCATCGGACCAGCCTGCGGTTCCAGTCCGAGCCACCTAAGGTTCTGTTCGTAGTCCGACCGTGTTTGCGGAATAAGCCTGTTGGAAAACAGAGGAAATAAATCCGGGGACGTGTAGATTTGCGTCAGATCCGGGAACCCCTCTAGTCTCACAAAAGCCGCGTCTCGAGCAGCATCTTTAGCTCCTTTCGTATAGTAAAACGTGTACTCATTGCTAGTCATGGTCAACGCTCCAACCACAAACCACCTTCTCGACGAAGGCGAAGGGTCTTGCCATGCGACGTACGCTGTCGTCATTCAGCTGTGCCCCTACCCAGCAATTGATCACGGTTCCGGAGGATGATCATTTTCGCGAGTTGCCGCGCATGAATCGAAGCCAATTCTATAGGAATCTTACCCAATAAGGCGTCAACATCGTCGCTAGTCAGACCTTGGAGTTTACCAAGCCAATATTGCCCGGCATCAGGGTAGAGTTGCTGAGCCTCGTTAAACATCTCGATGGGCGGCATGGGCTTCCCGTCTAGATCAAATATTTTTCCCCGCGCATTGGAAAGATACTTTGCAAGCTCTGTTTCGTCGTCGGTCAAGCTCTTCCGTTTCTCTTCAAAAAGCTCATGCCCTAAACATGATGCCAAGTCATAATTCGGTGCCAAGTGATAGGTTACCTTTCTTTCCAACGCGTTCCACCTCTTTACCAATCCCCAGTTTGTTTCATGGCGATCAATATGGGCGACCAGCGCGTCAAACATGAGGAAACCGACAAATACATCGATTCCTCTCTGGATCTGGTGGCATCGTATGTCAGCGTTCAATGGAATGTCAACGAACGATGGACGAATTTGATTTATGACCCGTGGCAACGTGTGATTCGTCTTGGCTAGTTTGCGGCGATCGCGGATTTGCGGGAGCTGTGGTATCCCCACCAACTCATTCCCGACCACGAGACGTTCCGAATGTCGAGCGACAAAAGACTTACAAATAACCCCGCATCGTCCGCCTCTCTTGGCAAATTCATAGCGGACGGTGGGAATACCCAATGCCAAACTAATTTCGCTGGCGATCTTCTCCGTCCAAATCTCACCGACATCCGGTCTGTCGTCCCTCGGAAATTTGAGCAGCCAAAGCTGCTCCGCCGGATCCAAAAGCCAGAACTTATCTCTCGTCCCCAGTTGTTCATCCAGGTGACGCACCCACCCCGAGACGTCCGTCCAAGAGTATCGCTCATGCGTTGGTGCAAAATCGGACACTGGAGCCTCAATGAAAGGCGTCCATTTTATGATCAAATCCCACTTGCCATCAGCCGACGATGACGCAGCCAATAACTCATCGGATCGCCGCGTTCAGTCCGTCGAGCCAACGGCTTCGCGCGAGCGCTTTCAGCGTCTGTTGGCTGCGGTCCGCCGGAGCGGCTGTCCGCTTGTCCGTGCAAGCCGGTGATCTCTTCGCTGCGCAGGCGCATGCCCAAAACCAAAGCCGCTTCCTTGCGAAAGCGGCTCCGGCGTGGTTCTGGTTCAACGTAGGAGATCCAGGTAAGCCTGCATAGTAATGCAGGGGCCGGCCATGTCCGGCCCCTGCCGGTCGGTTACATATGGGCGCCGCGCAACACGACAGCAACTTGCTGAGGTGTCTCGAAGATCACCGACATAGGCGTGCCTGCTGCATAAAGCAAGTTTTCGCCTTTGCGGAGAACGAGCCGCTCATTTCCACCGCCGATAGTTCCGATGCCGATCTGTGCAGGAACACGGCAGGCTGTTTCAGCCACGCCTTGGTAGCGAGGATAGTCGCCATAAGGCATATTGAGGGTAGCCACCAGGTGCGGTGCTTCCGCGCCAGTCAGCGCACCGGAAAGTACGGCGGAAATAGGCACAACCGTACCATTAGGCGTCTTCAGCGTGTTGAAGGCGACAACGAATGAGCCCGGTGTCACTTCCTGTACGGCACCGATGACGGCTGACTTAGCCGGCAACATGTAATTGCCGAACACCACGTCCTGTGTCAACGATCCTTCAATCACTTGACCGGCGGTCAGGCATTCGCTGTTGATTGGCGTTGCGAACGCCACTGGCAACACCGTCCCTGGCGGCATAAAAATACGGCGCTCAGCGATAGCCACGGTGGCGTTGATCGGGTTTTTGCCCGTCAGCTCACCAACATATGCCAACGTGCGGCTGCTGTCGGACAAGAAGCCACGAATGCCGTCCGCCCATTTATCGGCGAGAGCATGCGGGCTCAGCCCTTCCAGGCGAGCGCTGTTGGAATCAGCTGTCGCTACGCGACGGCCATCGAGCAACACGACACAGGCGCCATTTTCACGGCCGACTGTGACTGCCGATGGTCCTTTGTTGTTGGCCAGCACAAGAGCATTATCCAACGCGTCTTGAGCCAACCAGGCACGGTGATCGGGAGAGAAACCGTCGGCACTGCCGGCGATGGCAAATGCCGGGTTCCCGCCCAAGGTCACTTGATTGCCTTGTGCGAATCCTGCCCAGGCAGGGGCGGCGGCTATTAGGGAAAGCGCGCCTACCGCTACCGTCGAAACTACTTTTTTGACTCTCATTTCCATTACCTCTGTCTTCGGGCGCAATCTCAATAGATTGCGCCTCTCCGTCTCACTAGGCAGCTATTAGAGGGCGCCTGCCGCGCCAATGGCGATCGGAAGCGGCTGCGTGGTGGCTACCGCGTTTGGTCCTGCGCAGTTGGTGCACACGGCGATTGTCGTCGGTGCGGCCAATTGCAGCATCATTGGTTCGCCTGCGCATACAGCGATGCCGGTTCTTCTCTTCAGCACCATCTTCTGGAACGGAATGTCCAGACCGGCGCCGATCGGATAGCCAGACCATCCGCCGCAAATGTTGCCTTTAGCGGCGATCAATCCGTTGCTGGCATTGAGCACCTTACCGGCGATATTGCCGGCTTCGGCCACTTGCGGGTCGCTGTTGAAGTATACCCAGGTTCCGATGCCGCCCAGGATGTGCCCGTTGATCGGAATATTTTCGCCATCCGGAGTTTGCAGATGGTCGAAGCGGATTCCGAGGGCTCCATGTCTCAGGTAGCTGTTGCTGGCGTCCACCAGTTGTCCGACGGCGATGGTGCCGGCAGGCAAGAAGGCTTCGTATTGCGTCGAGCTTTGGCTCGTCGGCAGCGGCACGTCAGTCGTGAACGCGGCCTTGACGCAATCGCCAAGTTGCGATGTTTCGCTGTTGATCGGTGTCAACAATTTCACAGGCATATAGAGTCCGGCACGGGCATAAGCCACGCGCTCTTCGCGCGGGAACACAGCCGCTTGCTGGAACTTGCCGGTGAGCATCGACAAATATTTATCGATGGCGGCAGCGTCAGCGAGACAGAATTTGATCTTGCTGGCCCATTCATTGGCCAGATCCAATTGTGATATGCCGTGACGCGCGGCGCTGTTGCCGTCAGCGGTAGCAATATGGAAACCATCAAGAGTAACCACGGGATTGCGGTTGACAATCACAACTGCCACTGCATTCGGTGCTCTGTTATGAGCGTGAATAAGGGCATAGTCCAGGTTCTTTTGAATGATGGCCGCGCGTTCTTGCGCAGTCATGCCGGCAGCATTCGCATCTACGTCGAATAGCTTTCCACATGCGCCCATGACGGAAGCCGTTTCCGCTACGAAGCTGGTGCTTGTGGTCGCGGTTTGCGACATAGCAACAGAGCCGAGCGTCAATGATAAAGCCGTAACTACGCCGAACATAACCTCTTTTTTGAACATTTTCATTTTCATACCTTGTACCTCTGCAAAACAAAGCCATCGCCCAAGCTTGCGCGGGGCGCTCGGAAAAAACGGCGCACAATGAAAACACACAGCGAAGGTGGTTGAATACCTGCTGAGGGCCGTCTATGTAACAACTTCTGTTTTCAACGCAAGGCGCTTTTTCTTTCGCCTGGGGTCGGCCTTGGTTTGTCTTTTCTCCGACTTGACCGTCCTTACTGTCGAGTATATCGAAAGCCCTACTGCTGAACAGCAAGGAATCCCCATATTCCATTCAGGAAAGTTGCAACGCTTGAGTTATAGAACATGTGAGTCGGAACGCGCAGCTGGTTTGGTTTTGCACAACAAGTACTACAAACCCGACCTTTACATGTGGTATCACCGGTGATACGTCACATGGTGTCCTTGCACTCTGGCAAACGATCGCAGTGAATGTGGGTGCTTCTTTTCTCCGATGATATGCTCCACTTTCACGCCCCTGGCCACGAGCTCATCGCTGACCATGCCGCGGTGACAGCGCCACCAAACCGCTTCTGCGCAGATGATGGCGATCTGGTCTTGCTGGGCTAGAGCCAGCAATTCCGTTACCGCCTGGCGAAATTTTCCCGTTTCCATGTAATCGGCGTAGCCACGGAATGACGCATTCTCCCAAACCGTGTTGGGCGAATCCGCTTTTGCGTGTCGCAAGCCGCCCAGGTCGGCCATGTGCATATATTTGATTCCGTTCTCGGGCAAATCGACGGCAAGAGCATCTGCGTTAAATTGCGGGTTAGTCCGAGAGCGAGGTACCGTGCGAATGTCCACCAGCATGGTGACACCATTTTTCTCTAAAGTCTCCACAAGCTCATCCAATGACTGAGTGGAGTGACCGATGGTAAATATGGTCGGCACCTTACGCGTCATCTCAACTCACCTTTTTCCGCCAGGTTAAAGAGTCGCAAATAAAAGTAGAGAAGTCCGGAGTAAGGGTTCCACCGACTGACGTATTTTTCCAGCACGGAAACATCTGTTGATTTGTCGAGATTCAAATAATCACGCAAGCGAGCGCGTGCGCCGACGTCATCGATCGGGAAAGCACTCAAGCGACCGTATCCGCGCAGCATCATATAATGCGCCGTCCATCGTCCGACGCCACGAATGGATCGCAGCGTCTCCAGCAAATCGTCATCGGATAACCCTTCCAGGCTAGCAAAATCAATCTCGCCGTCGACGATTTTGCGTGCCACGTCAATGACGTAGTTGGCTTTGTTGCGACTAAATGCAAAGGGCATGAGCTGGTCCGCGGTAAGCGGTGCCAGAGACTGCGGCGACGGAAAGGCGCGCATATGGGCAGCGGGCACGGCCGCGCCATAAGCGTCGATAAGCCTGGCCATAATGGTCTGCCCGACAATCATACTCAACTGCTGGTTGACGACGGCAATGACAAACGCTTCGAAAACGGATGGAAAACGTGGTGGCTTCAACCCGCGAAATTGTTCTGCCAATTTGGCTAGCTTTCCGCTCTTGGCTGCCACACGGTAGAACGCTTGAAGGTCTACATTGGTACCGAGCATCTTCTCAGTCAGTTCTAACACTGCGGGCTGGGCGGACGCGGTCAGACGAGCTCCCGACGCAGTCACCAGCAATCGTGGCTTTTCGATGGTGCCTGATTGTTCCACCGAAAGCACCATCGGTTTATCATCCAGCATAACTGCCCGACTGAGAACGCCATTCTCAAAGCTGTACAAGGTGTCCCGGGTGATGCGTTTTAATGCCCACCCCGTATATATCAGGGAGAACGGCGGGACGGGCGTGAGTTTAAACTCAATGCGCGACATGACACCCTCATACACACTTCAGCTCGGTCCACGCCTTGTCATAGAGGAAAATGCCGTTGCCGATGTCTTTTAATTCATCGCATTTGTCCAGGACTGACTCAGGCGGGTACAGAGTTTTATCATCAAGATTGGTCTTGGCGATGTACTTGAGCGCCTCGTGGTTGGGCGTGGCGTAATATGTATAGTCGGTGAGCGCGGCGGAGACTTGCGGCTCCAACATATAGTTGATCCAGAGCAGGGCATTCTCTTCGTGCGGAGCATGCGCCGGGATGCACATATTATCGATCCACATTGATGTGCCGCTCTCCGGAATAACGTACCTCACATCCTTATTCCAGCGCGCCGCTTGATGAGCGTCTCCGCTGTATGCCAGTGAAAGCAGAGCGTCGCCACTGGCTAAGTAGACAATGATTTGATCCGAGGTATAACACATAGTCAGCGGTTTTTGCCTGATCAAATCCTGCAATGCTTCCGCCACCGCCTGTGGTTGCACTGAATTATAACTATTGCCGCGTCGCTTCTCGGCAAAACCGATGGTTTCACGTGCATCCTCGAGCAGGGTGATGCGCCCTTTTAAACGCTCGTCCCAAAAGATGTCCCAATCGTTGGGCGCCGGGATATTT
>DATNQY010000305.1:0-27167 GCA_036703785.1 Candidatus Obscuribacterales bacterium | reverse complement strand
CGAGCTGTTCCAAAACGTCAAAGCTTCCGCTTTTGCTGCTGGCGGCGCGGTTGCCGAATTTGGCCACCTTGACGCCGGCAGCGGCCAACACGAATGACACCGCAGTCGATGTATTGAATCGTGGCAAGCCACTGCCACCGGTGCCGCAACAGTCCAAGGACTGATCGGAATATTGCTCCAGCGACTTGAACTCCGGATTTGCTGTAGCAAGCATTTCCTCGATGAGCTGTCCGAACTCCGCAGCGTTAACGGTAGACGGCTCTAACCGCGACAGAACGTCGCGGGCTTCGTCGTCGGAAAGCTCGCCATGAATCAGCGATGTAAATTTCGATTGCATCAGCATAGCGACAAAAAATTCCTCAGTATCGATTTGCCGTCAGGAGTTCCAATCGATTCAGGGTGAAACTGCAGCCCGAACACAGGCAAACGCTTATGCTGCAATGCCATGATCAGCCCTGTGCTGTCATCTTTCGCCGTCACATCGAGATCCTCTGGAAAGTTGTTGGCAGAGACCACCAGCGAATGGTATCGCATCGCTCGAAAGGTCTTCGGCAAACCGTCAAACAATTTTGATTCAGCGCAGGTACTGATGGCGCTGGTCTTGCCATGCACAATGTGAGGAGCGCGCTCGACTCTGCCGCCTAGATGGTGAGCGATGCCCTGATGTCCGAGGCACACACCGAGGATCGGGCACTTTAGCTGCTCAGCATTTTGAATAACGTCGGCGCACACACCAAAATCGCTTTGGTTGCCCGGATGTCCGGGACCAGGTGAAAGCACGATGCCTCGCGGCGCCATTGCTTGGACGCCAGACAGTCCGATGGCGTCATTTCTGTGTACGACAATGGGCTCTTCCGCTTGCTCCTGAAGCATTTGGAATAGATTGAAGGTAAACGAATCATAATTGTCCACGAGCAGAATCATTACTGCACCCTCCGTGAAGCCGCGACCACGGCCTTGATGATGCTTTTAGCTTTATTGCGCGTCTCTTCATACTCTGCCTCAGGGTCTGAATCGAGCACGATGCCTGCCCCGGCATTGATGTGAGCGATGCCATCCTTCAGCAAAGCCGAGCGAATGGCAATTGCTCCGTCGGTGTTGCCTTTGAAATCGAAGTATCCGACCACACCCGAGTAGATGCCCCTGCGTTCGGGCTCTAACTGCGACAGCAGCTGCATGGCGCGCACCTTCGGCGCACCGGATACGGTGCCGCGTGGGAAGCAACTGCGAAAAGCGTCAAAACAAGTCTTATCCTCGCGCAACTGTCCGCATATCTCAGTAGCAAGATGCATAACATGCGCATACTTGGTGAGAGCGGCGATTTCGCCGACTTTCACGGTGCCCACGCGCGAGATACGCCCGAGATCGTTGCGTCCAAGATCCACCAGCATGTGGTGTTCGGCCAACTCCTTCTCGTTGGATTTCAGTTCAGCTTCCAGGGCTTTGTCCTCTTCAGCAGTGCGACCGCGCGGGCGAGTGCCGGCAATGGCGCGCAGGCTGACGTTGCCATCCATGCAACGCACGAACGTCTCCGGCGACGAGCCGAGATAACTGAAGCCTGGAAATTGAAGGAAATAAGCGTAGGGCGACGGATTGATCGTTTGCAGAACGCGATAGACATCCAGCGGTGCAGCTTTCACCGGCACGCTGAAGCGTTGCGAGACGACGATCTGAAATACTTGTCCCTCGCATATGTATTCCTTGCATTGATCGACAAGCTTGAGAAAACGCTCGCGCGGCATGTTGGCCTGCACATCGGAAAAAACGTCTCCGTCAGCGCGAATTTCGCTCATCGGCACCGTCGGTAGCGACAGATCAGAATCCAGGCGATTCAGCAACTCTTGTGCATAAGGTTGGCCCCGTCGCGAAACAATGTGAAGCTGCCTGTACTGATGGTCGAAAATGATTAGCGAGTCATAAAGACCATAAATACCTTCCGGCACGGTGAGTAAGTCGTCGCTTTGTTGAGGGATGCGTTCGAAATATCGGGTCGCCGCATAGCCCATGTAGCCGACTAGTCCACCGGCGAAAGGCACGTCAGGTAGAGCAACGATGTCGCCTTGCACACAGTCCCGGCAGTCACCGAGAATCTGAGCCAGCACTGCCGTTGGATCGTCAAAAGGCGTGCGCTCGATCTCGTTGCCGCGCCCGTCTTGAACCACAGCCTGTCCTGAGCGCAGCTCGACGGTAAGTAACGGGTCGACCCCGACGAATGAAAACCTGGCCAGCCGCGTATCGCCTTCGGCGCTTTCGAATAGAAATCCCAGGCGCGACTGCGCAATCAGCTTGTGAAAAACGGATACCGGTGTCTGCGTGTCCGAGATCAACGACAGCACGCAGGGCGGCCGCAAGCCTTTAATCAAGCGCCTGGCGGCCGATGGGGTGTCCATAGTGGTAGACATATCGCTCCTCACTGTAAAAAGAAGAGACCGCAGCTAGCATAATGGGTAAGCCTGCGGTCTCTGAACAGTTGTGGATGCGTTGCGTAGATTAAACGTCAAATGCCCCAACAGACGGCTTACCCGGCGTTTGCCACCAGGTCCACCAGCTGTAATTGTTGTTGGCGATTTGATGCATGTCCAATATTCCTGGCTGCTACTTTAACACAACCTTTGCGCAAAACAAGCCTTTGTAAAGCGGTCAGGTGGCGGAGTCGTCGATTGGTTGGTTCAAATCGTTTACCGGCTTGACCGTCGGCTTCGATGCCTTGGGAATAGACCCAATGCTCTGCACCCACGTCAACAAGGCCGCTTTCTTTTTCTCTTTTTCAGACTGAGGCAATGAGGACTTTTCATAGAGATCACTCAGCCGCAAAAACGCTGTTCGCGCGGTCCAGCAATCCTTGTCCCAGCGGCTAGCCACGTTGATGCTGGCTCTGTACAGTTTTTCCGCCTCGTCGAAATTACCGAGCTTGGCATTGACGAGGGCGCGCAAATTAAACGTTTCGCCTAACAATGCGCTGTTAGTCGCATCCGAAGAGCCTCTTTGGAAAACCGCTTCAGCATCAATCAATTTTGCATTCGACTTATTAAGCAGGCTGGTTTGCAATGGACCTTTTCCTGCAGCGTCCGCCTGCGCTGCCAGCAGCCGTCCATAATAAACGAACGTTCTACCTGTGTTCATGTGGTAGTAACCGCGCACGCGCTGATTAATTGACAGCGCTTCGTCGAATGACTTGAAAGCATCCGCCGTTTCGCCCAGGAGTTGCTGGGAATTGCCCAGCTGAGTCAAAACATCCGCCAGGCGGCCGCTCTCGCCGCCATATGCCTGGCGGTAAATCTGCGCCGCGTCGCGAGAATCTTTCTCGGCGATTTTCAAACTCGCTACAGCATCAGGATGATTGATGACATCGACTATTCGCTCTGCCGATTCCGGAGTAATGACATTCTTGTTCTGCAACCAAATAGCCCAAACAACATGCAAGCGGCCTGCGCGATACAAAGCCTCGGCAACCAACTCCGGATGCTGATCACGGCTTGCTTCCGCCGAGCGAAGCAATTGTTTCGACAACTCTTCCGCTTTGCCGAACTCACCTTGCTCTGCCAATCCAGCCATAAGCACGCTCAGTGAGCGAACGGTGTTGGGATCGTTGGGTCCGAGCACACGCTTGTTTAGCTTGTATGCTGTGGATGCTGTGTCAATGCACATTGGGATTTTGTGCTGCAGCAAGTAGAGCGTCGATAGATTGAACCAGGCATTCGCCATCCTCGCTTCGAGTGCCGGTGTTTGAGGACTGATATTCGACAGCTTGCTGATCAGCTCGTTATTGTCATCGACGGTGCCCAACGGTAGGCTGAATTTTTTTATTCGGTTTAGACGCTCCTGGAGCTTATCGGCACTGGCGGTGTCACCGGTTTTTCTGTAGGTCTCGCTCGCTTTTGCCAGACAAGTCTGATACTCCTGACTCTCCTCGCCCACCGCGTCACCGTGGGCCATTGCTTCGATGAACTGTTCTTTAGCGCCTTTGTAGTCTTGCTCGTCCAGGAGTTTGTTGCCTTCGCGGAAGTTGGTTTGGAAGGCGTCGAATGCGGACTGTACCATGGTTTGTGGCGTCGCCGGCTGCGAAATCGGCGAGGGCAGACTGTGTATCTTACCGGCGAAAGTTATCATCCCGACAAACAAACCGATTGTGACGGCAGCACCGAGAAGCATGTGTTTTTTCGGTTGCAATCGGGCGAGCGCAACGGTAGTGTACGCTGCAAGTCTGGAGAAGAAATTCGAATCATCGAAGTGCTCGAGAGTGGTGCGTACTGCTTGTCCGAACTCGGCGCTCGATTGAAAGCGTTGTCCGGGGTCCTTAGCAAGCGCAGTCAAAACCAGAGCATCCAGGCGCTCGGCGTTTGCAAGCTGTGGGCGCTCCTTCGCAAGCGGCGGCGGTTGCTCTGTAATTTGCATGTGGATGGTGGCAAATACCGTGTTGCCAACGAACGGAGCATGTCCGGTCAACATTTCGAACAGCAGGCAGCCGGTCGAGTAAACGTCGCAACGAGCGTCGAGCTTGGCTCCCTGGCATTGCTCCGGACTCATGTACGGAGGACTGCCCAACGATTCGCCAGTGTGGGTGAGTTGTTGGCGTGCGAAATCTGATGGATCGTCCCAGACTATTTTGGCTATGCCGAAATCGACGATTTTTATCGACTCATTTTCGGTACCCTCGTGCAATAAAATCACATTGCTCGGTTTGATGTCGCGGTGGATAACGCCCTGACTATGCGCGTGAGCGAGCGCCTCGCAAACCTGCGCGCAAATCTTCAGCGCCCGTTTGGGCTCGAGCGGTCCACGCGCAATCAGCTCGTTTAAACTCACACCGGGCGCATAATCGATAATCAGCACGGCCTGACCTGTGGGCAGCAGTCCGAACTCACGAACACCGACGATGTAGTTGTGATCGAGCCTGCTTGCCGACTGCGCCTCCTGCTGAAAGCGCATGATGGCCCGCTCATCACGGGCCAGATGCGGGTGCAGCATCTTCACCGCCATCGGTTGGTTGAGCAGCAGGTGTTGCGCCTTGTACACCACGCTCATGCCGCCCGAGCCGATGATTTCCAGGATCAAGTAATTCTCGAAAATTGTTTGACCAATAAAGTCCTCGGCGCCGGGCTCAGCCTTCGAGCCGCCCGTGCTGCTTACCGAGGAGCCGGTAATTTTTACCGTGCCCTCGTTTTCTTCCATCTGCGTGCCGATTTCTGTGGATGGGTCCATTCTGATTAATCCCAACCCAATATGCCCTGATTGAGACTGAAGCTATTTCTTTTGGGGAATAAATATCTGTGACCCCTCTCAGGCCTTAATTTATGAAAGCGCGCAGCCCTAGAGGCATTCACTCAATCGAGTTCGTCGGTGGTCTAATGGTACTGGTGCCGATTGTGCTTTACGGCATAGACTACGCCAGCATATTGTACGGCGGGCAAATGAACGCCAGCTGCTGTTCGGCAGCCTGCCGGTCTGCATCGCAGGGTCCGCCCACCGGTTATGGAACAGCGACGAACACTCCGAAAGCGCGCGCCAGCACTACTCTTGCTCGCATGGTCTCGCCGGCGGCCGTGATCAGGGTCAAGAAAACGGTGCGGGCGATGGAAATCGTTAATTCACCTGTCCCTCAGGCTCCTTATGGCGGTCCATTTTTGGGCAGCGTCACCATAAAGACCCGCTGCGACGTGTTTCCGCCCTTCCTGCTCCCGTTTGTGAGCAAAATGGTGACGCTTTATACCAGCCAGACCTATCCCTGGACCTACACAATGGCAGCCAGCTACGGCGGCACAACTCCGGGCAGCAATCCGCTTGCCAAAACCAGTGGCCCGCTGAGCCCCCTCAACGCCAGTGGCGGAGTTACCAACCCGACACCGACCGGCACAGGAACCCCAGGTGGCGGGGCGACCAATGATATCAGTCAACCGATCAGCGACAGCGACCCGTAATTCGAGGTGTTGCCGACAGCCGGCAGCCGGCAGCAATCCACCACATTAACTGGCGCGGCGCAGCGGCAAATCGGTTCGCGGCTGCAGCACGGCGGCCGAATGCTGAGCGAGCCAATCGCCAATGATGGCGACGGTGCGCGGGGCGACATCCTGCGCTTGAAATATCAAATGGCCGATGCCGCCAAGAACAATTAACTCTTTATCCGATGAGTGAATCTGAGAAAAAAGCTCCACCGTACTTTGCGCGGTAATCAGCTCGTCACCTTCGCCCTGCACGACCATTACCGGAATATTGGGTAATTTCTCCAAGTTTTTGTAGCCGCGCATTATAAAACGCATGATTTGCAGCAGCTCGAGCGGATTATATTCAAAACGGATGAGCGGATCTTCTTCTGCCCATGCCACCACATGTGGTGCGTATTCAGTTACAGCCGATGTGATGCACACCGATTTGCCGCCGCTGCTCAGTGCGGTGAGGAATATCGCCGCCGCTTTAGAGCGGTGGTGGTTGAGCACGCGGGCGGGCGCGGCCAAAATCAAGCCGTCGATCAAATCTTCGCTTGCATTTGCAGCCATCGCCGCTATGGTGGCGCCCAGCGATTCACCCAATAGAAACACGGGCAAATCCGCATGTTCGCGGCGCAGCACCGCAACCGCCTCGCGGACGTCGCCCACCGACTGTTTAAGATCTACCGCCCCCGCCGCTTCCTGCCAGCCGCCAAAGCCTCGGACATCCAGCGCATAAACGGCCACTCCCTGTCGGGCCAAACGCTCCCCCAGAGCCGCAAAAGTTCTGCCGTGCAGTCCGATTCCGTGTATACACAAAAGAACCGCCTGCGGTGCGGCGTTCGGTGGGAGCCATGTAAAGGAAGGAATTCCGTTAAACGCTGCCATCTGCTGTGGTTTCCTTATCACCAGCAGACGCGATGTTTACAGGTAAGTTTCGATTTTGCCCCAGCCATGCAAGAATTGCTGTGCGATGAAAATCCTACTACCCACAGAAGACGCGCTGAACGAAGCTGCCGCATTGCTGCGTCAGGGACAGCTTATCGCCTTTCCCACCGAGACGGTATATGGTCTTGGTGCCGACGCCGCCAACGCCGAGGCGCTGAAACGGCTATACGAAGCGAAAGGTCGGCCGACAGCTCATCCGGTAATTGTGCATCTGTTTTCCGCCGAGCAACTGACAGACTGGGCGGTCGAGGTTCCCGAGGCGGCTTATAAATTGGCCGCGGCGATGTGGCCTGGTCCGCTCACGATGATTTTGCGCCGAGCGCCACATGTCTTGGATGCGGTAACCGGCGGCCAAAACAGCGTCGGCTTGCGCGTGCCCAGCCACCCGGCCGCCAGGCGATTGCTCAGTCGCTTCAAAGGCGGCGTCGCGGCGCCTTCAGCCAACAAGTTCGGTCGCTTGAGTCCGACTACAGCGGCCGATGTAGCGCACGATTTTGAACAGGAAGTGGCGATGGTGCTCGACGGCGGTCCGTCGGAAGTGGGTATCGAGTCGACGATTGTCGATTTCACAGGCGAAGCACCGCGCATTCTTCGTCCCGGCATGATATTGCCGCAGCAAGTTGAAACGATCGCAGGCAAACTGCAAATACTGCACCACCCTATGGGCACGCCGCGCGCTCCCGGCATGTTGAAAAGCCATTATGCCCCCGCCACCCCCACTCAGGTTGTCGCTGCCGACGCGATCAATTCGAAGATTGCCTCGCTTACCCAAACCGGCGCCAAGGTCGCTGCACTCTCTTTCCAAGAGGGCATGCCGGGGTGCTTGCAGCTTATTGTTGCATCCAAGGACCCATCACGCTATGCTCATGAACTCTACCGCAACCTGCGCAAACTGGATTCTCTGGGTGCAGATTTCATCGTAGTCGAGGCAGTGCCCGAGACGGATGCGTGGGCGGGTGTGGCGGACAGGCTGAAACGTGCATCAGCCGAGACAAGCGGGCAAGCATGAGGTGGGCATGACTGCACAAAAGAAACCGCTGGTAGCAGTGATCATGGGCAGTAAATCCGACTGGGAAACCATGCAACATGCAGCTACCGTGCTCGAAGAATTCGGCGTGCCTCACCAGTGCAAAGTTGTATCGGCGCATCGCACGCCAGATCTGATGGCAGAATTCGCCAAATCCGCCGAAGCTGAAGGACTGGAAGTGATCATCGCCGGCGCCGGTGGCGCAGCCCATTTGCCGGGAATGGTTTCCGCGCACACGCAGTTGCCCGTTCTCGGTGTGCCTGTGGAAAGTCGCGTTCTCAAAGGCGTCGATTCGCTTTTGTCTATCGTACAAATGCCGGCGGGCATACCGACGGCCACGTTCGCTATCGGCAAAGCCGGCGCCACCAATGCCGCTCTGTTCGCTGTCTCCATTCTCGGACTGAGCAGCCAACGCGCCGACCTGCGCGAGAAGCTGCGCAAATACAGGCAGAAACAAACACAAAAGGTTATGCAGGAGACATTGCCCTGATGGCGAAGGAAAAGGTAATTTTACCTGGAGCGACTCTTGGCGTGCTGGGCGGTGGGCAGCTCGGACGAATGTTTGCCATGGCGGCGCAACACCTCGGTTACAAGGTGATTGCTTTTACCCCCGACAAAAATTCGCCGGTTAGCTACGTTTGCAGCAAAACTTACGTGGCGCCTTTCGACGACGAATCGGCTCTGCGAAGTTTTGCCGGTGAAGTGGCCGGTGTCACTATCGAATTTGAAAACATTCCGGCGCAAGCGCTGAAATTGCTCGAAGAGTTGACGCGAGTCCGGCCCGGACCGCAAGTTCTGCACATCACGCAAAATCGTCTGCGCGAAAAGCGCTTCTTGCAAGAGAAAAAATTTCCGGTGGTGCCTTTTTATGAGGTGACCACCCAAGAGCAACTCAGCGAAGCCATAGACAAACTTGGATTGCCCGTCGTGCTCAAGACCGCCGGCTTCGGTTATGACGGCAAAGGGCAATACCTGATCAATTCCGAACAAGAAGGACATGAGGCATTCAAAGCGATGGGCGGCCAAGCCGCCGTCGCCGAGAAGTTTATCGTTTTTGAAAAGGAAATATCGATTATCGGCGCCCGCAGCGCATCAGGCGATTTCGTCGCTTACGGCCCGGTGGAAAACGAACACCGCAATCGCATTCTCGATCTGTCATTGGCACCGGCGCGCATCAACTGGTCCTTAGCTGAAGAGGCCATCGACATCACCCGATTGATCATGGATGCATTGCAAGTGGTCGGTTTACTTTGCGTAGAATTTTTTGTTTCAGCCGATGAGCAATTGCTTGTAAATGAGTTGGCGCCTCGCCCGCATAACTCCGGGCATTACACGATCGAGGCCTGCCCGACCAGTCAATTCGAACAGCAAGTACGGTGTCTTACCGGGCTGCCCTTAGGGACGACGGAAACCGAACGAGGCGCGGCCATGGCCAATTTACTTGGTGACATTTGGTCTGCAGGCGAACCGGATTGGGTATCGGCCGTGGCATTACCTGATGTACATTTGCACTTGTACGGAAAGCAGGAGGCGCGACCGGGCAGAAAGATGGGACATCTGACTGCCTGCGCCAAGTGGGCCGACGAAGCACTTGAACGAGTCAAGAGTGCGCGCGATCTATTGGTAAGCACCAACGCACGCACTTGACGGAAGCCAGGGAACCAGGAAACCGCTCAACTTCAAAAAGAAAGCGAACTCGAGGCTTCAGGCCTCGGATGACTCAACTTTATGAATATACAAACGGTACTGCTCGTCGACGATGACCCAAATATTCTCAAGCTGGCCAAGATGAGCCTGGAGCGGGTAGGCGGCTGGCAAGTTGCTGTGGCCGCATCCGGACGCCAGGCGCTTCAGGCTTTGGGGGACGGCAGCGCGCTACCGGACCTGATCATTCTCGATTTGATGATGCCCGAGCTCGATGGGCTGGCGACATTGCAAGAGCTGAAGCACAGCGATCGGCTCAAATCCATTCCCGTCGTGCTGATGACAGCCAAGGTCCAAACGCAACAGATAGAAGAATATAAAGAGCTGGGCGCAGCAGGGATTATCATCAAGCCGTTCGACCCTTTGCGCTTGCCTGAGGAAATTCTTGCCTTGTTGAAGTAGGCAACATCTCTTGGCGCAAGTCAGTCTCCTTTGATATGCTCTGGAGGCAATTCTTTCAGGGGAATCAAAGGGGTGGCACATGACCTCGCATGACAAGGCCGTAAATCTGGAAAATAACATCAACACACGTGACCAGAGAAACGCCGGCATCTGGCTTATCGTATTGGTTATTTTGTTTGTCGCTTTCTTATACGCACTCGGCTTGGGTCACGCCCCGAGCAGACAAAGCGAGGCCGGCCAACAACAGCAAATGGAATCGCTGAGCGCCAATTCGCCACCGAGCCAAACGAGTGAAGACAGCAATTTCAGCGTTAACCAGCCGGTGGGCGCAGTAGAATTGCCAGGAACAGTCGGAAAGCAGCAGCATTTCCTGACCGGACACGGCAACACACCGGTACCGGCACAAGGCGTATCACCGGGAGTCTCGCCCAACACTGCCGAAAATGCTCAAAGCTTTTCCAAAGCTAAATCAGGAAGCACCGCTTCCGACCAAATGCAAACGGGCAAGAACTACAAAAACGGCATGGAATCCGGCGCCACAGGCGGACAATCCACCGGGACGAGCCACTAGCTTCATCGTCACAATTGAGCTTTTTTCTCGGCACCAGGCGTGGTGGCATGTCACCACAGGAGCTATGGCAGCCCTGTCCCTTGTCCCACTAGAAATCGCGTGACCAATAGACTTCTCGCCGGCACACCTTTGGGCATCCCCTGAGCAGGAAATTTCTCGTTTCTCGAGAAACGAGAAATTCGAGTTTGACAACAGCCGTGAGATTGCATGCCTAGCCAGTTTCCGGCGTCGCAATCGCTTGACTTTCTCGCTTCTCGAGAAACGAGAAAATCAGCCAAACATGGACGTGCCGTTCCCTTTAACGACAGAGCGTTCCCTATTTCGAAACACAGAACACTCTGCGTTCGAACGAGACGCAGCATTGATGCATTCAGTCCGAATTAGTTAGTTGGCTACGATACGGACTTCTTCACTGTGTCGACAATGCAGCGGGCGCTGATGCCGGCGGCGTCCATGAGTTCGTCGGGCGTGCCGGAGCCGGGCATTGATTTGACGCCGAGTTTGATCACCTTGGGCAGCGTTTGCGCGCCGTTGGCAAATACTTCGAGCACAGCGTCCCCGATGCCGCCTTCCGGCCAGTGATCTTCCACAACGATTAACACGCCGGTTTCTTTGGCAGCTTCTTTTATCGTTTTTGCATCGATAGGTTTCACCGAATACAAGTCGATCACGCGCACGTTGATGCCCGATTTTTGCAATTGATCGTACGCCTTCAAACCTTCGTGCAGAGTGATACCAGCAGCGACGATTGTGGCTTTGTCCTGTCCGGAGCGTTTCACAACTTTGCTGCCGCCGATTTCGAATTTTTCTTTGGCATCATAGAGGATGGGCGTTTTTTCGCGCGTGGTGCGCATGTAAGAAATGCCCTTCCAGTCCGCCATCAATGGAATGAGATTGGCAGCGCAATGCCCATCAGACGGATAGAGAACGGTGCTTCCGAAAACCGCGCGCATCATAGCCAGATCTTCCAGCGCCATCTGCGACGGACCGTCTTGTCCAATCGATACACCGGCGTGCGAACCGCACAAGGAGATCTTTGCCCTCGATACCGCGCCCATGCGAATGAAATCGTAAGCCCGCGTCAGGAAGGCGGCGAAGGTGGATGCAAATGGAACTTTACTGCGCGTAGCCAGCCCGATGGCCGCACCTACCATTTGCTGTTCTGCGATAAACATTTCAAAGAAACGATCCGGAAATGCGTCGCGGAATTTCTCTGAGAAGGTCGAGTTGCCCACTTCAGCATCGAGCGCAACCACATCCCCGCGCGCCGCGCCGAGAGCTTTCAGTGCATCACCATAGGCCTCGCGTGTGGCAATTGGCTTGCTGTACTGCGGGCATTCAAACTTGCCGGCAGCGGTTTGTTTAGTCGGTTGTTTATCCTCCGGTTTTTGCACCGGAAAAACCGTGTTCGTCGCACCACCAAGTTCTTTAATAGCCTTATCCGCGTCTTCCTTGGGCAGCGGCTTGCCATGCCAGTTTTCGTGGTTGGCGATCGGCGGATAACCATGTCCTTTCTCGGTGCGCGCAATAATCACCACCGGTTTATCGGTGATACCTGTGGCTTCCTGAAATGCTCCGTCAATTTGTTCGTAATTGTGTCCATCTATGGTGATAGCGTGGCATCCGAAGGCACGCGCGCGTTGCGCATATGAATCGAGGTCCCACTGCAGCTCGGTGGGTCCGCGCTGACCGAGGCGATTGACGTCGATAATGGCAACCAGGTTTTCCAGTTTGTAATAGGAGGCAGTGTTGAATGCTTCCCAGACCGAGCCTTCAGCAGTTTCGCTGTCTCCCAGCAAAACCCACACTTTGAATGGCAATTTGTCCAGATATTTGCCGTCCAGAGCCATGCCCACGCCCATCGTGATGCCCTGTCCAAGCGAGCCGGTGGCCACATCCACCCATGGCAGCACCACTGGCACCGGGTGTCCCTCCAGGCGGCTGCCCATCTTGCGCAAGCTCATCAGCTCGTCGTCTTTGATGGCGCCGGCTGCTTTGTACATGGAATAAAGCAGAGGTGCGGCGTGTCCTTTGGAAAAGACAAGGTGATCGTTGTTCGGGTTGCCGGGGTTGTTAAAGTCGTACTTCAAGTATTTGCACATGAGAACAGCCATGAGGTCAGCCGCAGACATAGAGGATGTGGGATGTCCGGAGCCGGCAGCAGTCGTGCAGCGTATGCTGTCAACCCGCAATTGCTGTGCCAGTTGGCGCCAAGTATCTACCTTTGAAACTTGAGCTGTAACCATGTGCGTTCCCCTTATTTGCGTGACGGATCAATATTTTACTGTGGATCAGCCGCGAAAAAAGCGGGCTTCCGCCCGCCGCTACAACAGTTCATCTGCAGCCGCGGCCGCAAGCCCGCTTTCATCTGCAGCCGCGGCCGCAAGCCCGCTTTCATCCTGTAGCGGCGGGCGGAAGCCCGCTTTATGGTAAGCTTGCTCTCATTTCTTACAACCGGAAGGGGGACAAAGTGACGAACAAGAGCGCCGTTGCCGAGCCAGAAACGAGAAATTACCGGCTGCCCCGCACAGTCATTCCGTCGAAATATGAAATCCGGTTGCTGCCGGATCTCAGCAACTTCAAGTTTGAAGGCGAAGAAGTCGTACATGTCGACGTGCGCGAGCCCGTCAAGGAAATATTGCTCAACGCCCTCGAACTGGAAATTCACGAAGCAGAAATCAGCAATTTGCAGGGCACCAAATACAGTGCCACCATTTCGCTGGATGAACCAAACGAACGCGCTAAGTTGACGTTCAAAGAACCGATTCAGCTCGGGCAATGGCTGCTGAGATTGAAGTTTTCCGGCACCCTCAACGACAAGCTGCGCGGTTTTTACCGCAGCAAATATAAGGATGAGAAGGGCAACGAAAAATGGATCGCCACCACGCAGTTTGAAGCTACGGACGCCCGCCGCGCTTTCCCATGCTGGGACGAACCTGATTTTAAAGCCGTCTTCAAAAGCAGCCTCGTAGTCGACGGCAAACTAACCGCACTCTCCAATGCAGGCGTGGAAACGGAACGCCCGCTTCAAGGCGGCAAGAAAGAAGTCAATTTCAAAGAAACGATCAAGATGTCCACTTACCTGGTGGCATATGTCGTCGGTGAATTCGAAGCTACCGATCCGATCATGGTAGACGGCAAGCCGATCCGCATTTATGCTCCGCCCGGCAAAAAACACCTGAGCAAATTCTCTGAAGGCATCGCCAAACATTCACTTTCGTTCTTCGCGAAGTATTACGGCGTCGCCTACCCCGGCGACAAGCTGGACCTGGTGGCCATTCCCGATTTTGCCTTTGGCGCAATGGAAAATCTCGGCTGCGTCACTTTCCGCGAAAACGCGCTTCTTGTAGATGAAAAGACGGCTTCGCACGCAGAGCAAGAACGTGTAGCCGATGTTGTCGCGCACGAAATCGCTCACATGTGGTTTGGAGATCTGACCACCATGAGCTGGTGGAACGGGATTTGGTTGAACGAGGCGTTCGCCACTTTTGCCGAAATGCTCTCCGTCGACAAATGGAAGCCGGAATGGAAACGCTGGGAAACTTTCGGCGTCATGCGCGCGGCAGCGCTTGTAGTCGATGGCTTGAAGAGCACCCGCCCAATTGAATTCCCGGTGCGGTGGCCGCAAGAATGCGAGGGCATGTTCGACGTGCTCACCTATGAAAAAGGTGGTTCTGTCCTGCGCATGCTGGAGCAGTATTTGACCGAGCCAACGTTCCAAAAGGGAATAAGTATTTATTTGGATCGGCATAAATTCGCCAACACCGAAACGAGCGATTTGTGGGCCGCCCTCGAGGAAGCTTCCAAACAGCCGGTTGTGCAAATGATGGATTCCTGGATCTTCCATCCCGGACATCCGCTTTTGTCGGTGCAAACGGCGAAGGGCGGCAAAGCAATAGAGGTGTCGCAACAGCGATTCTTCTATATAAGCGACGCCGAAGGCAAGAAACAACTGTTCCACGTGCCCGTGATGCTGCGCGCGAAAGTGGGCAAGGACATCGTGAGCAAGAAGTTTCTGCTGACGGAAGCCAAGGCGGTGGTCGATTTTGATGACAAAGTCGAATGGGTAGTCGTCAATGATGGCGGTCACGGCTTCTACCGCGTGAATTATTCATCGGACCTGCTGCAAGCGTTGACTTCCAATGTCTTCAGCACCCTCAGCCCAATCGAGCGCTTCAATCTTGTAAACGACTCCTGGGCAGCGGTTGTCGCCGGACACATGCCGTTGGCACAATATCTGCAAAACGCCATGCTCTTCGTCGATGAAACAGACAAGAACGTCTGGTCGGTTTTGTGCAGCTCATTGAGCTATCTCGATCGCGTCATACCCAAAGAAGCACGCGCAGGATTCGAGGCATACGTGCGCAAGCTGGTGAAAGCCGCCCAAGAACGAGTGGGTTGGGAGCCGCAGAAAACCGACGGCGAGCTTACCGGACAACTTCGCGGCCTTTTGATCGGCACGCTGGCTATGCTCGGCAACGATAAGGCCACCCAAGATAAAGTTCGGCAACTGTACGCCAAATACAGAGCAGACAAGACGGCAGTTGATCCCAACATCGTCTCCGCACTGGTGAACACACTGGCTTTCGTCGGCGACGGCGAGCAGTACAAGCAGTTCATCAACGAGTTCAAATCGGCCAAGACACCGCAGGACGAAGAGCGCTACATGTACGCGCTCGCTTCATTCCGCGATCTGTCACTGCTCGAGAAAACTCTGGAGATGTGCATCAACGACGAAGTGCGAACTCAGAACGCGCCATATCTGGTGCGCTCGGTGATGGTCAACGATGTCGGCCGCGAGGCGGCGTGGGATTTCTTCAAGAAGAACTACGACACCATGCTCGCCAAGTTTCCGAACAACTCCATCCCGCGTATGTGCGAAGGCATTACCGCGCTCGTCGATCCGCGCCTGGAGAAGGACGTCGTCAGCTTCTTCGCGGCTCACCCGGTGAAATCGGGAGCCAAAACCGTCGACCAGCACATGGAGCGCCTGCACGTCGCCGTTCTGTTCAAAGAACGCGAAGCTGCGACCCTCAAATCCAGCTGGTAATAAATACATGGTAGCGGCGGGCGAAAGCCCGCCGTTGCTTTTGTGCCGGCGGCGAAAGCCCGCTACGCCAATGGCGGTTTTGCGGCCGGTATCGTAGCGACTTAATACTTTTGTCCATGAAGTCGGCTGTCAGCCGCCCATTCCACAAATTTTCAACAACCGCTACCTATACTCCAGCTACATGGACCACTGTCCTGCTCTCGCGAACCATAATTAATATTCGATGCGTTGTGCGTTGTTACTAGCTTCGTTGTTGCTCTTGTCCCAGGCTGTGCCTGCTTCGGCACAATATGCCCAGGACAATCCCTACAATTTCCGTACCGGTCCGGCACCGCAACCGGTTGCGCAGCAACAACAAATGCCACGCCTGCCCGATATCGGGCGCCCGTACGCAATCCGGGTGACCACCGGCGCTCACGTTAATGCCGGCTGGGAACAGGCGCTGACCAGCAAAGACAGCAACCTTAAACATTGGACCTGGGTGCCGGTTACGACCTTCGACCAGGCATATATCGGAATGAACAAGCAGCAAACACTGCCGGCACGCCCCAGCCATGTTTATGTGAAGCCGACACACCTCAATGAAGCGGCTTCGAACAAGCCGCAAGACTTGCCGCCGCCGCTTCCTCAAGCGCATTACGTAAATCCGATTCACGTGCCGCTACCGGGCGTCAACCATGGACCGATTCAGGTAGCCATGCATAAAGACGCGTCCACCGATGTCTCGGCGACCATACAGATGCCGAAGTTCCATTCGGCAGCCACACCCGTACGGGCGAAAACGATCACATATGCACGCACATATGGCGGCGGTTATTCAGACGTCAGCGGATGCGTTCATCCCACCTATTCAGCCAGCCCGTCCCAGAGCACTTCGTTGCACGGCAAGCTGTTATCCCACCGCTAAAGCGGGCTGCCGTCCGCCGCTACAGAGGAGCGCAGGCTACCAGCCTGCCTAAATTCCGTAAGGCCACATGTATCCGTGTGCATCGATTTGCGTGTAAATTCCGGCGTAAAGCATTCCGTTCGGAAGTTTGCAATCGGGCATCACAGGAGAGCTGTAAATGAGTCCGGCCGGATACGTTGCCGCAAAAGTTTGCGTCGTTACAACCGGCTGAACCGTTACAACCGGCTGAGCAATGATCGCCGGCTGGCTTATTGTTTGCACGTATGACTCGGCGAATGCCGACGTGCATGTTGCCGCCGACAGAACTAGCGAAACTGCCGCTGCGATAGCAACTCTCATAATCAACCTCCAGATGGTCGGCAGAAACTCGACAGTAAACCGGGTTCCGCGACGACCATCGCACCAGTTTGTTTCATGACCAGCCATGCGTTACCATTGCGCGCATGCAATTGAGCGCAGCAAAAAAACCATTGACATGGGCGGTTGTCATTGCAGCCGCCGTCCTGCTTGGTGCGGCGATCGAAAACTGGTTTTCTGCCTGGTCGGCCGCGCGCGACATGGATGCCACGGTGAAAAGCGTCAAGTTGCCGCCGGGCTTCCAGATTTCGGTTTATGCTCGCGTACCGGGCGCTCGCCAGATAGTGCTCAGCCCCAAAGGCACCCTCTTTGTCGGCAGCCGCACCAACGCCGCGCCACATCTGCCTTTCCAGCCCGAAGGCGGCGGTGTGGTCTATGCCGTCACTGATACCAAAAACGGTGGCACAGGCGGCGCGGTGATTCCGCTCACGCACGGCTTGAACTTTCCTAATGGAGTCGAGTTCAAAGACGGCGCATTGTACATCGCTGAAATCAGCCGCATCCTGCGTTATGACAATATAGAGAAGAATCTGAAATCACCGCCTAAACCTGCAGTGGTCAATGATTCCTTCCCCGACAAACAATGGCACGGTTGGAAGTATATTCGATTCGGTCCCGATGGCTGGCTCTACGTTCCAGTCGGTGCACCGTGCAACGCGTGCTTGCAAGACGATCCGCGATTCGCTTCGATAATGCGCATCAAGCAGGACGGCAGCAAGCCCGAAATCTATGCGAAAGGCATTCGCAACACGGTAGGCTTCGACTGGGATCCAAAAACGCACGACCTCTGGTTTACGGACAACGGTCGTGATTACATGGGCGACAACGCTCCGCCGGACGAACTCAACCACGCACCGAAAGCCGGAATGAACTTCGGCTTTCCATATTGCCATGGCAAAGGTATTCCCGATCCCGAATTCGGCAAGGCGCATTCCTGCTCGCAGTTTACGCCCGCGGCTGTGGAACTGGGGCCGCACCATGCCGCACTCGGCATGAAGTTCTACACCGGCAGCATGTTTCCCAAAGAATATCGCGGCGACATTTTCATCGCCGAACACGGCTCATGGAACAGTTCGAAAAAAGTTGGCTACCAAATTGCCCGGGTGCATTTCGACAAAGGGCAGCCCGTAAGTTATGAGCCGTTTGCCACCGGTTTTCTATTGCCGGGTGAGCGTGTGTGGGGACGTCCGGTCGATGTGCTCGTCGCGCACGACGGTGCTTTGCTTGTCTCAGACGACTTCGCCGGCGCCATCTATCGCATCAGCTATTCCAAGAATTAGGTCTTGAAGCCGTTAGCTTTCGCGCGAAAGCTTTTCGAGCGGCAGGTTGGGATCAGCGCACCACTGCATGATCGAGCCTTCGTAGACAGGCAGCACCTGCCCGGTATACAGCTCATGTAAAAGCGACGTCATGCATGCGCGCGGTCCTACTTCGCAGTACAAAACTACTTCGTGTCCATTGCGCGCTTTTTCCGGCACCAACGCCAGATACTCGTCCTGCTGGACGAATGTTCCATCGGCATTGAACAACGAAGGATAAGCGATGAGCTCCGACTCGGGAATCCGTCCGCGGCGCGGCTGGTATCTGTGCAGGTCGCCGATGTGCTCGAGCACAGAACGCGTGTCGACCATCACCGGCATTTTTTTCGCCTGCAGCGCCTCGCGCAAAGTGCTGAACAAAATACGACGGTGATGTTGCACGTCCACGACAAAATTGCCGGGCTTCGCAGCCATCATCTTACGATCGGTGGGATAGCCGCTCGCCATCCACTGCCCGATGCCACCATTTAAAATCTTGATCTGCGCGGCACCCAGATACAACAACATCCAGGCGATGCGTCCTTCACGTCCTTTCGACTTTACCCCATCGGCGTAGACGACAATCTCTTGCTGGTTGGAAAGTCCAAGCAGCGACAACTGCTGCCCGATCACGTCGCGGTCGATGCTGCACATTTCACCCCAGTAGCCGGGCTGCTTTAGCATGGGTCCCAAGTGATCAGGCGCCGGCGCGCACCAATCTTCCCAACCCATCCAGATGGCGCCTGGAATGCGTCCGGCTTCGAACTCGGCGCGGCTCCGGGCGTCGATTATGCGCACGTCGGACTGCTTCAACAGCTTGTCAAGCTCCTCCGGCGTGATCAACGAAATGTGCATTGGTCCCCCGCGCCCTCCTAACCGAGAAGATGCTTAGAAAGTATATCAATTCCTTGGCGAAGTGAGGATCGCATCGGCACGCTGTTTTGCCTTATCAGCCTCAGACCCGCGTCCCAGGCGCTTGAGCAAGCGTGCATAGTCGATCAAAGTTTCCGCCACCGGAGCCTTATTGGGACCAAGAGCATCCTGG
Source organism: Candidatus Obscuribacterales bacterium (assembly GCA_036703785.1). Lineage (GTDB taxonomy): Bacteria > Cyanobacteriota > Vampirovibrionia > Obscuribacterales > Obscuribacteraceae > JADYXS01. The sequence goes on along the minus strand of DATNQY010000305.1, from coordinate 7,934 downwards.
CGAATGGCCAGAGCCTGCTTGTAGTACCCTTCGGCCCGCGTCAGATTACCCTCTCCTTCCACGGTTCGGCCCAACTCGTTGAGAGTGGTGCCGACGTCTTCATGCATGGGGCCGCATTCGCGCTGTTGTATAGCCAGCGCCTTTTCGAAATATCCTTCGGCAGCTTTGTGATCGTCGCGTGCCAAAGCGATTTCGCCGAAGCACAGGAAAACATCGGCCGTCGGACGTTGGTTGGATTGGTGCAGTCTTTCGCGCAGCGATAATGCCTTGTTGGCGGCTTTGCTGGCGTCCGACAACTTGTCCTGTCGCATATAGACACGAGCCAAATCGAGATCGATCGTGGCAGCGACATCTTCACCGCTTTCACACTTGGGTGCCTCTTTCAAAGCAAGATCGAGAAAAGATTCGGCCTCGGCAAAACTATTTGACTGCACAGCCTTGAGCGCTGCCTCTCGATATTTGGCGATCACGACATTCGGTTCGCCGCTAAATGTCCGCACGGCAGCGCCGCTGAGCACGGCTTTGTCGTGTTGGTTGAGCCACGCCAGAGCACCAATGGCGGTGCAGACTACAATCAGGCACGCAGCAATTACCAGCTTTGTCTGGTCGGCAACATAGCTGCGCTGCTGCGGAAAGCTCTTTAATTTAGCCAATCCCGGCAGAGAGCCTTTGTTTATTGTTTGCTTTCCCAGCACCGCATTGTTGATCATTTCCAGATCGCGTTTGAGATCGCTCATTGATTGATAGCGATTGTTGCGATCTTTTTCCAGGGTCTTGAACAGCACGGTGGTAAGCGCTTCCGGAATGTATAAATCGGGACGAGCAGTCTCCAGCGTCGCCGGCACCTCGCTGATCTGCTTTTGCATGGTATCGAGTACGTTTTCGCCGATAATCGGCGCTTTTCCGGTCAATGCCTCATACATCACGCAGCCCACCGAATAGATGTCCGTGCGGCTGTCCAGGTCTTTACCACGGGACTGCTCGGGGCTCATATAGAGCGGCGTCCCTAAAACATCGCCGTGCTGGGTCAATGCCTGCGCCGCCAATCCACGCGTAGGCAAAAGTTTTGCAAATCCAAAGTCGAAGAGTTTGACGAAATCAGTATCGTTAGCCGTCTCGATCAGCATGATATTGCCGGGCTTAATGTCGCGGTGAATTATCTTGTGTGAGTGCGCGTGCGCCAACCCATCGCATACTTGAATGAAGATTTTCAGCATGCGCTTTACCGAAATCCGCTCGTCGCGTTCCAACAGGTCGGACAGTGTTTGTCCGTCGAGGTAATCCATCACAATGAACGGCTGCCCGGTGAGCGTCACCCCGAACTCATGGACAGTGACTATATTGGGATGAATGAGCATTTGCACCGCTTTTGCCTCCTGGCAAAAACGCGCGAACAACTCCTCGTCCGCCACCAGATCCTGCTTGAGTGCCTTGACGGCGACAATGCTGCCGACGGCGCGGTTGCGAGCCTTGTAGACAACACTCATGCCGCCGCGACCGACGAAAGAAAGTATTTCGTAGCGACCGCCGACGACAGTGCCGATAAGCGGGTCGGCAGGAATATGTGATGCGAGCGCCACTCCGTCTTGCGGGCACTTCTTAAGCGTGGCAGGCAGCTCTAGTCCGCAAACCGGACAAATAACCGTAGGTGGCTTTGACTGACGACCAGGAGTCACTGCGTAGCCCGCTGAACCGACAAAGTCATTATGCCCTAACTAGCGGGCTTCCGCCCGCCGCTACGATCGCCAAGCCGCGGCACAGCATGCCCCTACTCTTCCAGCTTTTCCTTGTCTTGCAGCGCAACTTGAGCTAAACCGGTGTTCTGGCTGTAAGTTTCAACCTTTTCCTTCAAGGCAAACCACCAGGGTTTGAAGTGATGGGCGCGCATCTCGTTATAGGCTTCGTCAAATGACCAGTTTTGCACCAGAATGCGGTACAGTCCGACGATAGTGCCTGTACGATCCGCCCCCTGCTTGCAGTGGATAAACACACCACCGTTATTGGCGTCTGAAAGCACTTCCATTATCTCTTTGACGCGCTGGTCGGATGGCGCCCAATAGCCCATGGACATGTGCACCCACTTCAACCCCAGTCGCTTGGCAGCCAACTCCTCACCTCGGGAATGGCGCATACGCAAATCGACAATCGTCCTCACGCCCATTTTTTTCAACTTGGCGAGATCTTCGTCGTTGGGATTAGAGCCGCGATAAATGTGCGGCGCCACTTCGTCAAAATTGTCCAAACCAGGTTTGTCCGCCGGTGCTGCGGCATGAGCGGCAGGCATCATCAGCGCTGCGGCTATTATTGCGGACAGCAGACTAGTGGCAGCCTGCACTCCTCTACCTGTGGCGGATCGGTATTTTGGCACTGGCATGATGTCATCATGTTAGCACCGATGAAAGTTTGCGCAAGTCTATTACCTGCCGTTCACACGGCAGATCGCACACTATTTTAGTGAACGGTTTCTTATTTTTTCGCCAGGACTTTAGATTCGACGCGCGATAATGCGCCTTGCAAATCGGCTATTAAATCTTCAAGATCCTCAATGCCGACTGATAAACGAATTAAACCATCGGCGATACCGCGCGCTTCTCTGTCTTCCTTAGGAATGGAAGCATGCGTCATTGTAGCCGGGTGGCCAATTAATGATTCGACTCCGCCCAAACTCTCAGCGAGGGCAAACAGCTTGGTGCCGGAGAGAATTTTCTTGGCGCTATCCATTCCGCCTTTCACCACGCACGATACCATGCCACCAAATCCGTGCATTTGCTTTTTGGCCAGCTGGTGTTGCGGGTGCGACGGCAAACCGGGGTAATACACCTTTTCGATCGCTTCGTGCTTTTCCAAAAACTGAGCAATGGCAATCGCATTTTTCTCATGCTCTCTCATACGCACAGCCAGCGTTTTCAGACCGCGCATCACGAGCCACGAATCAAACGGGCCCGGAACTGCGCCCACAGCGTTTTGGTGGAACTTCAACGTCTCGTACAAGTCATCGCGGCTGGTCAAAATCGCGCCGCCGACGACATCGCTGTGTCCGCCCAGATATTTCGTGGTGCTGTGTACGACCAAATCGATCCCGAGCTCCAGAGGGCGCTGGAAATAAGGACTGGCAAACGTATTGTCCACCACGCTGATCAGTTTCTTTTCGCGAGCGAGTCGCACGTGTGCTTCAATGTCGGCCAACCGAAGCAACGGATTGGTTGGTGTTTCCAACCAGATCATTTTCGTGTTGTTGCGGACTGCTTTCGCCGTATTGTTGATGTCCGTGGAATCGATGAAGCTGAATTCGACACCGTAGCGTTTGAATACTTTGTCGAAGATGCGGTAAGTGCCGCCATAGACATCTTCACCGACCACAACGTGGTCGCCTTGAGAGAGAAGATTCATTACAGTATTGGTGGCACCCAATCCGGATGAAAACGCCAACCCGTAATTCGCGCTTTCCAGTGCAGCAAGGCACGACTCGAGCGCGGTGCGCGTCGGATTGCCCGTGCGCGCGTACTCATAACCCTTGTGCTTGCCCAGCTCGTCCTGCACGTAGGTGGATGTTTGATAGATGGGCGTGATAATCGCGCCAGTGGTGGGATCGGGCTCTTGTCCAACGTGGATAGCCTTGGTTGAAAACTTCATCGCTTCGCTCCTACTGTGTCGGATTCCGCATCGGCACTCATTCTGGTGCTGATGAATTCGCGCAAGTGCGCCATCATATCGAACTTGGTCAGGACGCCGGCGGCCTTGTGCTGATCGGTGACAACAACCATCGCCGTCCCCAGTTTGAAGGCTTTGTAAACCTGATCGATTTCCACGTTTTTTTCGAACTGAGCGAACGGACGTCCCATCACGTTTTGAATCGCTACCTGCGACGGATCACGCCGTTCGTAAACGACGTTCATCGTGATCACGTCGTTGATCATGCCGACATTTTGCCCTTCTTTGGTGATCACGGGCAGTTGGTCGATTTGATATTCCTGCATCAATTCGATGGCGCGCTGCACTGTTTCTTCCGGGCGCACCACAATCATGCCCGGCAGTTTGCTGCGCTTGGCTTTGCGGTCGAGCAAATCGCTGACATAGAAGCTCTCGCCTGAGGATGGCAGGAAGCCCGAGGCGCGCATCCATTCATCCGAAAATACCTTGCTCAGGTAGCCGCGTCCACCATCGGGCATGAGCACGACGATGACGTCCTTTTCCGTCATGGTTTGAGCGACAAGCAAAGCCGCACTGGTAGCTGTTCCGGACGAGCCGCCGACAAGAATGCCTTCCTCGCGTGCCAGACGGCGCGCCGTGGTGAATGAATCTTTGTCGCTGACCCGTATGATCTCGTCAATCAGTTTGAGGTTGACGGTACGCGGTATGAAGTCTTCACCGATGCCTTCCACTTTATAAGCGCCGGGCATGTCGCCCGAGTAAATGGAGCCTTCAGGATCTACACCGACGATTTTGATTTTCGGATTTTTCTCTTTTAGAAATTTAGCAGTACCGGATACGGTACCACCGGTGCCCATGCCGCCGACAAAGCAAGTAATCTTGCCTTCGGTAGCCTCCCAGATTTCCGGACCAGTCGTAAGGTAGTGGGATTCCGGGTTGTCCGGGTTGGCGAATTGATTGGGCTGGAAGGCGCCGGGAATTTCGTTGGTCAGTTTGTTGGCGACGGAGTAGTAGCTTTCCGGCGAGTTTGCCGAAACGCTTGTCGGCACTATCACCACTTCTGCCCCGTACGCTTTGAGCAGGTTTATTTTTTCCACCGCTACCTTGTCCGGACAGACGAGGATGCAGCGATAGCCCTTGACGGCCGAGATTTGCGCAAGTCCGGTACCGGTATTGCCTGAGGTGGGCTCGACGATTGTGCCACCGGGCTTGAGTAGGCCAGCCCTTTCAGCCGCCTCAACCATTCTGGCGGCTGGTCTGTCCTTAATGGAACCACCTGGATTGAAGGCTTCAACCTTAGCTAGAATTAGTGGTTTGAGACCAGCGGAAACTTTATTCAGCTTGATCAGCGGCGTATGACCGACAGTCTCAAGTATAGTGTTGTAGTACTTCACTCCCAGAGCTCCGTTAGAATAGGGGCACGAACGCGATCAAGAATTATAGCTGTGAAATACGTTTGGAAACCGGAAGACATCTCTTCTCTTAATCTCCAGAAAGCGCTTGGTGAGCCAGGTAAATATCCTTTTACCCGCGGCATACACAAGGACATGTACAGGTCCAAGCTCTGGACCATGCGTCAGTATGCCGGTTTTGGCAGTGCAGAGGAAACCAACGAACGCTTCCGGTACCTCTTGGCAAACGGACAAACCGGACTGTCCGTGGCTTTCGACCTGCCCACGCAGATGGGATACGACAGTGACGATCCCATGGCTCTGGGAGAAGTCGGAAAAACCGGCGTCGCCATCGACAGCCTGAAGGACATGGAGCGCCTCTTCGAAGGCATCGACCTCGGCAAAGTTTCCACATCCATGACCATCAATGCCACCAGCAGCACGCTGTTGATGATGTATCGGGCCGTCGGACTGAAGCAGGGCGTCGACTCCAAACAGCTGCGCGGCACGATTCAGAACGACATATTGAAGGAGTATGAGGCGCGCAACACGTACATTTTTCCGCCTGCATCCTCAATGCGCATCATCACTAATATCTTTGAATACTGCGCCAAAGAAATGCCGCTGTGGAACACGATCTCGATTAGCGGCTACCACATCCGAGAAGCGGGCGCCACCGCTGTTCAAGAACTTGCATTCACTTTTGCTAATGCCTGCGAATATGTCAAAGCGGCCATAGCAAGCGGATTGGATGTGGACACATTTGCGCCGCAACTCAGCTTTTTCTTCGTCGCGCAGATGGATCTACTCGAAGAAATTTCCAAATTCCGAGCGGCCAGACGCCTCTGGTCCAAGCTGATGAAAGACCGCTTCCAGGCGAAGAGTCCCAAGTCGATGATGCTGCGATTCCACGTGCAGACAGCCGGTTCTAGTCTGACACAACAACAACCAGACAACAACATCGTGCGCACAACCATCGAAGCGCTCGCCGCTGCTCTTGGTGGATGCCAGTCATTGCACACCAACTCCAAGGATGAAGCGCTCGCCTTGCCGACACCAGCTTCAGCGCTGACAGCGTTGAGAACGCAGCAGATCATCGCCTTTGAAACAGGTGTCGCCAATGTCGTCGATCCGTGCGCGGGATCCTATTACATCGAGAGCCTCACCGATAAAATCGAGCGCGAAGTCGAAGAATATCTAGATCGCATCGATAAGATGGGCGGCGCTATAGCGGCAATTGAATCCGGCTTCATTCAGAAGGAGATTCAGGAATCTGCGTACGTTTTCCACCAGGCCGTAGAAACGGACGATCGCGTGATTGTCGGCGTCAATCGTTTTCTCGATGCCGCGCACGAAGACATTCCACTGTTGCGTGTGGACGGTTCAATTGAGAAACGTCAGGTAGAACGGCTGAAAAAACTGAAGACGGAAGAGCGGGATAACGAGCGGGTTTCTCATACCTTGAAACGTCTCGAGGAAGGAGCCAAAGGCAAGGACAATTTGCTACCGCTTATCTCCGATGCCGTTCAAAGCTACTGCACCGTCGGCGAAATCAGCAATACGCTGCGTCAATCGTTCGGCAAGTTCAAGCCTCCGTCGACATTGTAGGTGACAATGAATAGCAGAGTTTTACTTGTTGTTTCTGCGATCGGCTTCCTGCTCGCCATCGCACTGCCGTCGCCGGCCCAGAATCAGATGCCGGAATGGTTGACGGATGACCAGCCCGTCGATAAAGGCGAGCAATTGCCGTTCGGCTATGTGCGCTCGATTGATGCGATGACCAGCGGATTCGCAACCGCCGATTCATTAGATCTGGCAGCCGAATATGCCACCATGAATTTCAATTTCGATCAAGCAATTCGTATATTGAAACGCGCGCTCGAAAAAAACGACGATGATTTGGACATACACAAGGCGTATGCCGAAGCCCTGCAGGGCAAGCTCGACGGACAGTCCGATCCCGACCCCAAGCTTTACAATGACTGCGTCAAGGAGTGGCTGATTGTTTTACGCACCGAACGTGGTGACGAGAAGGGCATAAACAACGACAAAGGGCGTGGCTTGCCCATGATGAACAAAATATACGAAGACGAAGAGCACGCCATCCCGGCAAAGTTTGCTCTGAAAAAGCTGGTTGGGTCTGTGCCGAAGGCCGGAGAGACGGACGATCAATATTTGAAGCGCGTCTGCAAACCTGCAGAATTGAACGTCCAGGGCAAGATACTGTCGCCAGGCGCCAAACCACCGGCACCGCCGGTTCTCTGGATGAAGTAACAGCGGGCGTAAGCCTGCTACTTACGGTCTTCCCGCTTAAGCGTCAATATCTGCCGCCGGCTCCAGGTTAGAGCACCGAAGAAGGAGGTTCGGGCGACGACGTTATAGCCCGGAACTTCGTTAAAGGCGATAAGGAACCGTTCGCCGGATATCGGCCACCAGCGCCAATCGCAATACGGCTTGGTTCCCCGGTTAGTAATGACATAGCCGGCAGCGCTGAGCTGACAGGCTCTGACAAGTGAGGGGTTGGCGAGATAGTTGTATTCGGGGCCGCCGTCGATTTGCAGCGGTGGAACGCCGACCCGTTCCAACTCTGCGATCGCATGCCAACGCGCCTGGTTCCAGCTCATGTAGTCCTGGCAGGCGATAGTGCTATAGAACGCTAACCCTGCGCATAGCACCGCGGAGACGGTCCACAGTAGTTTGCCATGCGCTCGATTGATCAGCAAGGACAAACAGATCAGCACCGCCGGCAGTGCCATCAAGTAGTAGCGATCATAATCGAGCACGATTGTTTGAACCACGACGGTTCCCAACCCGGCGACGAGAAAGGCGCCAGCCAACACGTTCATTGTAGCGGCGGGCGGGAGCCCGCTCGATGCGGGCTCCCGCCCGCCG
>DATNQY010000304.1:0-32909 GCA_036703785.1 Candidatus Obscuribacterales bacterium | reverse complement strand
TGTGACGCACAGCGACATTCTCCTTGTGATCATCTGCGGGCAATCGCTAAGTTGTCGTGTTCTCCTTTCGTTTCCCAAATCTCTTTGGTTCATTTCAAAAAACCCATAAATTCAGCTACGCCTTCGGCAGAAAGGGATCACATGAGCAACGCTTGTTGTGGGAAGGAGCAGGCTGGTTTGCGAACTCGCCGTTTGCAACCGCCCACTGTTGCCGCCGTGACTCGTCTTGTGACGGTCGCCGCCGCCATCGTCGCGCTCTGGCTGACTCCTTCAGGGAGACAGCCATGGCCATGGATCGGGCTTGCTGCAGTGGCAATCTGCGGCTACCCGATTTACAAAGAAGCGCTCACATCGCTCTTGAAATTGCGGATGAGCATGGAGTTGTCGATGACAATCGCACTAGTTGCGGCATTGGCCATCGGCGAAACCTTTACCTCGCTCGTCATTATGTTCTTCGTTCTGGTCGCTGAGGAGTTGGAGCATTTGACGGTACAGCGAGGGCGAACATCGATTGCCGGTTTGCTTGATTTGCTGCCCAAACAAGCGCTGGTGAAAATCGATGGTCAGTTTACTGAGGTAAAGATCGAGGCCGTTCGCCGTGGGGATGTCGTGCTCGTTAAGCCCGGTGCGCGCATCGTCGTTGATGGCGTTGTCGAAAGCGGCGACTCGTTCGTCGATGAATCGGCAATTACAGGTGAATCTTTCCCGGTCGAAAAGCTGCCCGGTCACCGCGTGTACGCCGGCACCATCAACCAGTCAGGCGCATTGGAAGTCGTTGCCGAGAAAATCGGCGCCGACACCGCGTTTGGCAAAATCGTCAATGCCGTCGAAAATGCCGAGCGCTCCAAAGCCGGTGTTCAACGACTTGCTGACCAGCTTGCCGGCTATCTGGTGATGTTCGCCATCGCAGCTGCCGGATTGACCTATTTGATCACTTGGGACGTGACGGAAACGATCTCGGTAGTGATTGTGGCCGGTGCTTGCGGCATCGCTGCAGGAACCCCGCTTGCCCTGCTCGGCTCCATCGGACAAGCAGCTAAGCGCGGTAGCATCATCAAAGGCGGAAAATACCTGGAAGCGCTGGCGCAAATCGACACGGTCGTGTTCGACAAGACAGGCACGCTCACCAGCGGTCAGCCGCACGTGGCTTCTGTGCAGTCGTTCAATGGACACAGCACGGGCGCAGTGCTGCGCGCGGCCGCTCGCGCTGAAGTGAAGTCCGAACATCCGTTGGCTCGCGCAATCATGCGGCGAGCGGAGGAGTTGAAATTCGATGTCACAGAACCGGCCAACTTCGACTACGTGCCCGGACGCGGCATCAGAGCGGACGGATGCCACGGCGAGATCCTCGTCGGCAATCGTGCGCTTATGGAAAGCCATGGCGTCCGCGCTTTACCGGCTGAATCAAACAAGCCGTCCAATCGTTCGCAGGTACTGGTCTCGTGCAACGGCCAACTGGTCGGAATCATCGAAATCGCAGATACGCTCCGACCTGAAGCGCGGCAGGCAGTGGCTGCACTCAAGAGCCTCGGAATTCGGAGTGTGCTCCTTACCGGCGACGCTAAAGCAGTGGCTCGATCGGTGGCGACGCAGCTAGATATAGACGAGCACGCTGCCGAGCTGCAGCCGGAGGACAAACGAGCGTGGGTGTCCAAACTGCAAGCCGACGGGCACCGCACGGCGATGGTAGGCGACGGCATCAATGATGCCCCTGCGCTTACCGAAGCGGCCGTCGGCGTCGCCATCGGCTCGGGCACGGATGTCGCGCTCGAAAGTGCCGGCGTCGTGCTGATCGGCAACGACCTGATGCGTTTCGTCGACGCCGTCAAGATTGCGCGCCGGTGCCGGCGAGTGATCTGGTTTAACTTCGCAGGCACGATTGCAGTCGATGCAGTCGGAATGTGTCTGGCGTTCCTCGGTGTGCTCAACCCGCTTCTGGCGGCGCTTGTGCATGTCGGCTCGGAGCTGGCCTTTATCCTGAATTCGGCGCGGCTCTTCCCGCTTGGGCGCGATCCAAAAGACGACGGGCACTGTCATTGAACAAGAGGGCGGAATGCATGTTCCGCCCTCGCCTTCGTTCGCTTTGTCTGCCAAGCACCGTCTGATTTTGTTTTGTATAATTTTAGCTACAGGCTACTAGGCGATATAGCACAGTTGGGCTTGCGGCTGAAACCGCCAACTGGCTCGAAAAACGGAACGATGGCCGACCGGTGCGCGGTTTCGCCGTTTCCTGGGCACAAAATAACTGGATGGGACTGCTTTTGCGGAAATTTTTCCATGGCTACTGGTGAAAAGATAACAACTGAAACCGACACCGACGCTCTCTTGTGCGTGACTTGCAAGCGCACATTCGGCAGCAACATGAAGGTGTGCCCGGACGACCGCACGCTGTTGGTGCGGTCCAAAGGCGATCCCAACCTCGGCACCACGCTTTCCGGTTTGTACGATATCGTTTCCGTTCTCGGACGCGGCGGCACCAGCGTCGTCTATAAGGCGCGCCACCAACTGATGGATAGGCAAGTCGCCATCAAGATGTTGCTGTGGTCGGGCGACGCTCTCCATGACGAGAAAAAAATACGCCGATTCCAACAAGAAGCTCGCACCACCAGCCGTCTCAACCATCCCAATATCGCCACGCTGTACGACTTCGGGGTTTCGCCACAGGGACAACCGTTCTTGGTCATGGAATACCTCGAAGGCAAGAGTCTTGAGGAGCTGATCGGACGCGAAGGCAGGCTGAGTCCGGAGCGCACCGTCAAACTGTTTTCGCAGATTTGCGACGGACTGGAACACGCGCATCACAAGGGCGTTGTCCACCGCGACATGAAGCCGAGCAATATTCTTGTGGCCACCGGCGACGATGGCGAGGAGCTGGTCAAGATCGTGGACTTCGGCATTGCCGAGTTGATGGGAACGGTGACCGGGGACACTCTCAAACTGGCCGGCACCACGCAGCAGGTTTTCGGCAGCCCGATTTATATGAGTCCGGAGCAGTGCTTGAATAAGGTGTCGGACTCCCGGTGCGATATCTATAGTATTGGCGTTTCCTTGTTTGAGACATTGAGCGGTGCTGTCCCGTTTGAAGGACAAACCATCGTTGAAATGATCAACAAGCACGTTTATGAGGCCGCGCCCAAACTGCGAGTGTTGTGCCCGCACGTGCAACTCCCGGATGCGCTCGAGGCTATCGTCGCTCAGTGTCTGGAAAAGACAGCCGGCGACAGACCACAATCCATGTCGCAATTGAAGGAGATGCTGCAACAATCGGTTGCCACTCCCGGCGATCGCGAGGCGCGTTTCATCCGCCTCAGCCGCGTCTTGATCGTTGACGACGATAAAGCGGAAGTGGAAAAAATCAAAGAGCAGCTCGAACTGTTTCAGGACGTATCGGTAGTCGGTGCTGCCCAAGATCGCGAAGAAGCGATGAATTTAGCGCAAGAGCTGCAGGCTGACATCATCCTCATGGATATGAACATGAAGGATTTAAACGGTATCGAGACCACGCGCGAACTCAAACAAACATTGCCGAAGGCGCACGTTGTGCTGATGGCCGAAGAGGAGAACGAGAAGGATATCCTCGCGGCCTTGCACGCCGGAGCCGAGGGGTTCATCGTTAAGAAGCAGGGGAGCGAAAGCAATAGCGATCTGCCTCTGGCGCTACGAGCGGTTATGGATGGCACCATCTGGCTAGACCCGAACATCACAAGCAATGTCCTGGAAATTTATCGCCAATCAGCCGCCGACCTGGTGGGAAGAACCGCGCATGGCCTTCGTCGTCAGGACCGTTCCGACGACATGTCGTTTCTCATGTCGTTAGCGCAGTCTTTCGCCCAAGCTCGCAAGTTCGAAGAAGCGGAGTCTTTGTACCGGATCGCGCTTGCACTTTTGGAACGCACGCGCAAGCAAAACCACCCGGAAGTTTTCAAAGCATGCCTGAAGCTTGCGGATACGTATTTCGTGCAGGGTAAGATGCAGCAAGCAGAGCCGCTCTATTTCCAGGCGGTGGAGATCCAGACGCAGGTGCTCGGTCCTGAGCACCAACACATCGCTGCCACCCTGGAAAAAATCGGCGAAGTGCATTACGTGTTGAAAGATTACCCGCAGTCCGAGCGCTTCTATTATTGGGCGCTGAGCATTCGCGAGAAAGCGCTGCCGCCGGATCACGCTAAGGCTGCCGTCGTCAGCGACAAACTTGCCGAGCTTTGCAAACATCAGCAAAAGTTTGGTCAGGCAGAACAATACGCGGTGATGGCGCGCAAAAAACGGCAAGCGCTCGAAGACGGCAAAAACACCGGCTCCGTAAGCCGCACAACACCTTCAAAGGGCGATTAGTAGTTCATCACCAGAAGCTCGCTTATGCGGCCGCGACGATCGCCTTTGCAGTTAATGGCGCGCGTGGCATAGACGGTCTCTATGTGGAACTGTTTATAGAGCTTGTGAATTAGCTCGTTGTCGGAGTTGCTGAGCATGATCAGGCAGCCGCGTGCGTCCAGCGCTTTCACGACTGCGGCGAGCTCTTCTTGATCGCGCTCGCCAAAACAGCGACTGGTGTAGCTCGTGAAATTGGCGGTGGCGCTCAGAGGCTGGTAGGGAGGATCGAGATAAACGAAATCCCCGCGTTTGGCCTGCTTCAGCGTTTCTTTGAAATGTCCGCAATTCAGTTGAACGTTTTGAAACGCTTCTGCCGCAGCGCGCAAGTTGTCTTCGTCGCAAGTGCGCGGATTTTTGTACGATCCAAACGGCACATTGAATTGTCCGCGACTGTTCACGCGGTAGAGACCGTTGAAGCAAGTCTTGTTGAGATAAATAATCCGCGCCGCGCGCTGGGCGCGATTGAGCGCGGTGACGTCGAGCGCGCGCACTTGATTGAAATACTCGCGCTCGTTGCGATGTTTTTTCAAGAGTCTGATTACCGAATCGACATCATCGCGCACGGCTGAGTAGCAGTTGATCAATTCGTCGTTGAGATCGCCAAGAAACGCTTGCAGTCCGGGATATTGGCCATAGAGATGGAAAAACATGGCACCGCCGCCGACAAAGGGCTCGAAGTAGCGTTTGAACTTTGGCGGCAGATGGTGATTGAAGATAGGCAATAGTTGCGCCTTGCCGCCGGCCCATTTGACTATGGGGTGAGGGCGACCGGCACCGCCGGTGGAGGCAAGAGACTTGCGATTATCAGACACAAATGACCTTTGCTAGGGATGCGCATGCATCCATACGGTCATTATAAGCACAAGGGGATCTATTTGGCTATGCGCTGCATATTCGAAAGCTCCACCAATCGGCGTACGGCCCAATAGTGGACTTCCCACACGTCCGGACCATAACCACCGGCGAAAACCATAGCCAGTGGAACTCCCAAGCCGGCGAACGTTTCCAACACAAATTCGTCGCGCCGGCGCATTTCGCCTAAGGGCAGTTTGATAAAATTGGTTCCTGGCAAAACATCCAGTTCGTAAGGATCGCTGCCTGCGATAAAGAGCACCAGTTGTGGTGCAAACTTCTTGAGCGTCTGCCTCACTGCTGCTTCCAGTTTTTCGACGTAGAGATGTTGATCCGCCTGATAAATCGGCACGTCGAGATCGCTTTTTTGTTTTTCTTCGGGCCAACCTTCTTCCGAGTGAATTGAAAGAGTAAACACGTCGGGATCGTCCTTGAATATCACTGCGGATCCGTCACCTTGATGAAAGTCGACGTCGACAATCAGCACTCGGCGAATACGCTTTTCTCGTTGCGCGCAGCGAATGGCGATCGCGACATCGTGCAAAGCGCAAAATCCCCGGCCGCGATCCGGAAACGCATGATGATAGCCGCCGCCTAAATTCGCCGCAAGCCCGTACTCGAAGGCCAATCGCGTCGCCAAAACGGTGCCGCCGGATTTGAACGCAATATCATTGAAGAGCTCATTGAGCGGACGCACAGCCTTTTGCGGGCTGTACTCATGCGGCTTCAATTCAAAAATCTGGTGCCATACCGCCGGATCTTCAAGGCTATTGATGTAAGGCTCGGTATGGACGAGCAGCGCTTGCTCTCTGGAAATCGGCTCCGGCTCGCGCGCAACCAGCGCCGGATCTACCTCGCGTTTCAATCTGTCCATCACTAATTGTCCGCGGTCGAGCGCGAATGGTTTGTTGATGCCGAATTCGGACAATGGTGTTGTGTATTTGCTCGAATGAACCAGCATACGCATATAGTAGCAGGCAGGGCGCCTCGCGCCGCCGATCGCGCCGGCGTAATCGCTCATTGCGTGCGGCCGGAAGGCGCGCTAAAGTAGAGGGATAGGGTACGACTCGAGTATGGTCTTACAAACACTGCCACGAGAAATTGCGCTCTTCCCGTTGCCAGAAGTGGTACTGTTTCCCGGTTGTCTGCTGCCCTTGCACATTTTCGAGCAGCGCTATCGTGACATGCTCAAACACATTATGGCTACCGACAAGCTTTTCGGTGTGCTCAACGTGGATCCCTCGACGCGCAAACCCGCCGACATCGGCTGTGCTGCCGAGGTTATCGAAGTCGAAAAGCTCCCCGATGGTCGCAGCAACATACTTTCCATCGGCACCAGCCGCTTTCGCGTCATTGAGATTAAGCGTGAGATGACGTATCTGACTGGGCGTGTCGACTGGATCGAAGACAACGATTCCGACAAAGACCTCAGCCCCCTTGCTGATCAGATGACTCAGCTTTTAAAAGATGTGGTCAGATTGTCGGCCAAACTGGCGGACAAGACAGTGGAGTTTCCCGACGATCTTCCGAAAGCGCCTACCGACCTGTCTTTCTGGATAGCGGGCAGCTTCCCCGGACTGCCGGACGAACAGCAGGCTTTGCTGGAGATGCAAGAAACGGCCGCGCGGCTGCGCCGGGAATCGGAGATTCTTACTTCGGCATGCAAACAGTTGGCTGCGCGCACGGCGCTGAAAGACGCGGTCGGCTAAAGCGGGCTTGCGCCCGCCGGTACAGAGGAGCGCAGGCGCCTCGCCTGCCGGCTTCCGCCGGCTGTCAGCGCGAACTCAATACGACGCAGGTTGCCTATCTGCAAACACAGGCGGGTAATCTGCGTACAGCCGCGTAATCGTATTCTTGTCGCGCTTGGTTAAAGCGGCCCACACAGTCGGCGATTCCGAATAGAACATCACATCCTTGTTATTGTTCGAATGTCCGGACAGTCCCATCGCATGCCCCAGCTCGTGCAAACAAGTTTTCTTGATCTCGTCGTCGGAGATCGCTTTGCCGGTGGTTGGATTGACGATAAGAATGATCACGCGTGCGCCTATGATTTGGCTCAGTCCCGGCTGTGGTAATGGTCTGGTCGCCACACGCGCGGCGCCCTGCTCGACAGCCGTTTGATCGCTCAAGAAATCGCGATGATTGGTCCACGTACAAACAATGTCCGCCTGGCGGGCGTCATCAACAAGAACGTAGCCTAGTTTGTGATCGGCTGCTCGCATCCAGATGTCGAAACACTGCAGCAGGATATCGTTGAAGTAAGGCTGAAAACCGTCGACAAAAGCCCCGCGCTCGTCGGTGCCGTTGGAAATGAAAACTTTCAACGGCAAGCGATTGAGCTGCCAGCGCTCAGCACGCCCATTGCGCAACACTGATGGGAAGTAATCTTCGCCTTGCGGGTCTGACATAACTTGTTTTGACGCCGCTTTCTCCAATGCGTTGATCATTCCTTTTACTTGCGGCGCATCGGCTGCTTGCGGTTGCCTGCGCAAGTATTCTTGGAAATAAGAGATGGCCGAGTTGTAGTCGTTCATCAACTGGTAGCAGCTTGCTATATCCGGCAAGCACTCCGTCAGCGAAGGATTGCCTTTCATTGCTTGCTGGAATTCTTCGATCGCCTTCGGAAACTCACCGACCTGGGTCATACAGACGCCAAGATTGAAATGCACTTGTGGCTCTTCGGGCCATAAGGCCGCAGCCTGTTCGAGAATCGGGCGTGCTTTGAACGCCTGCTTTGCTTTCAACAAGTTGGACCCCTGGACCAAAAGCTCTGCCGCCAAAAACTGCTGCTGCGATTTCGGTTTTAAAACGACGTTGTCCGCCGCCCTCGTCGGCAGCACCCACGACAGCAGCATCCACGACAGCAGCAGACAAGCCACGATCATGGCCATTGGACGATATCGGCAGTTGGCTCGCACTTTCTGCATCACAGCTAACATACCCGGTCGACGAACAGGGTGGATCATGGCCTCCGGAGCGATCGGAAAGTTTCGTCTGACGAAACTCGTGTTTCAGGTGACGGATAAGACAGGCAGGGTGTTTGCATAATTTTGTGATTGTCGAGGGCGTTTCATCTGACGAAACTTTCCGATCGCCGACCAAGGGGTGCAGGCCGCCCGGCAAGATGATCTTTGTTTCATGCGTTGAACTTTTTTGCTATTGACGTCGTTTCAACAAATAGGAGAGCACGAGTGATTGCAAGGAGGGCTCAATGAAAACGTCCACCGTGAATAAACGCCCGGCCAAACGCGCTGACGGCGACAGTGAATATAGCCGCACCACAAAAAGAATTAGACAACATATCGCTCGGTTGAAGAAAACCGACCTTTTCACAAGCAAGGATCTTTCCGACTACGGGACACGCAACAGTGTCCATCACGTTATGCACAGGCTTGTCGAGCAGAAATTGATCAGGCGCATTGCGCGTGGTGTGTTTGCCAAGTCGCAAGGCAGCCTGGAAGAAGGCGACATCACCGCTCTCGATGTGGCCAAAGCGAAGGCGAAAGCGTTCGGCAAATGGTGCCTTTGCCAAACTACAAAGTGCTGCCCAGTGGAAATCATCGAGGAGACCTTGCCCAATGGACGGAAGCAAGTCACCGTGCCGGTGCACGGCTGCTCCAGTTCATTCATGTTCGGTGACGTGCGCATTGTTCTGCAAGGCGGCAACAAACTACGACGGTGACGTGCTCCCGTTGATATGCGGTTGACGGCTGCTGCGCGGGTCGACGGCTGCCGCGCGGATCGTCTGCTGCCGCGCGGTGCGGAGCCTGTGACGCTGGTAGTATGTCGCTATATAGTAGGTAACCCGCCAAAAAACTATGCCCTGAGGCAAAAAACGTGGTGGCAGTTATCCGCGAGGATTTCTGCCACCACGTGTAGGCAAGACGCGATGCGTTGCCCAGGATGCCGTTTGCAACAAAAGCAGTCCGCCACTACGCCGTTCACTCAGGGAAGAAGCAGTGAACCGTGAAGATTGCGGCCGTTCCCACCAGAATGATCGCCACCTGAAGCAGCGAGTATTTCCAGCGAGTTTCCTTGTGCAATTGCGGCATCAGCCCTGACAGTGTGATATTCAATACGATCGCAGCACAAAGCGGCGTCAGCCACACGGATAGCCCCTGCACCCGGCTGCCCAGCCACAACGTCAGAAGCGTACCGCTGGTTGCCACCATGGCCGAGCCAAAATTGATACCGATTGCTGCCCAGCGGCTGAAGCCGGCGTTGATCAAGACGCCGAAGCCACCGAACTCCATCGGGATCTCGTGCAGCACGATTGCCAGCGTCGTCGCAATGCCTACCTCGGGACTGACCTGGTAAGCAACAGCGATGAGCACGCCGTCCATGAAGTTATCCATTGCATGCGACACCAGGCTCATCCATCCGGTGTGATGAATGTGGCCGGCAGGAGCACCGCTCAGCGGCGTGTGCTCGCTATGCGAATGACCGTGGTGGTCGCCATGGTTATCGCCGTGATTGTGTCTGGAGCGGCGCACCTTGTTGACGACAAACCAGAGCAGCACTGCTGCGCAAACCAGGCCTGAAGCCGGCGTACGATCGAGTCCCACCCCTGCCGTGAGCAACTCGTACGCGGCGATGGTTGCGACGGGCGGTCCGAAGCTGATAGCGGCCTCGCGCAGGAACGAGGCGATGCTCTTAATCGCGCAGGCAGGGCCCTTGCAGAGTTTCTTCGCTTCGCACTTGCAGTGCTCATCTCGGCAATGCCCACCGGTGGCATGGTGGCAACCGACGTTGAGCACTTTGTAGAGAATGAAGCACAGCATGATGCCGACGAGCGACAGCGACCAGACGACGGCCGTGGAGGCGTTCTCGAATGATTCGGGAACGAGATTCACCACTGCGTTGCCGAGCATTGCGCCGGTAGCTAGACTGAGCAAGATGAAGACGACCCGGTTCAACGTCGAACGCTGAATCGGGATGGCCACCACCCCGCTAAGCGAGATGGCCGACACTATCGACACGCTCGCGAGCGAGGAGAAGAAGACGGAACTGTTCATGGCGGGATTCCTGAAGGAAGTTGCAAACGACCCTGCAGCCACAGCAATGCCTCACCGAACGTCGAGCGACGACGAGAGGTAATGCGCAAAGCGAGCTGCTTATTTGTTTTGGAAGTTAAAGACCTCGGGATCGGTCTTAGAGGGAATGGACTTCCAAACTAAGGGCCGGCGTCACTTGAAAACAAGGTGGCGCACCGGAGATCAGATGGCAGAGGACGATCTTTAAGTTGTGCGAGCTCCGCCACTGTTTGGAAAGGCTCGCCCAGCTGGCGATAGCGAACTTCGACTTTTGTCTGCCGCTGATTTAAGGATTTCCAAAAGAAAATGAAAACGATTGTCATTTATAATGGAGTCAATCCCATAGAAGCTGCATATGCGCAAGCATTCCCACAACACTGCAAGATCAAGGAGCGGAGCCGTTTGGCTCTTGCCGCATGCCGACACGCTCGGCATCATCGCCTCGATGGCTTGCCTGGGGCATTGCGTCGCCATGCCGCTGGTGCTCGTGGCCATGCCCGCTGTTGCTCCCAACTTCCTGCACAACGACTACACGCACTTCTTCCTGGCATTTTTTGTCGCCAGCTTTTGCTTGCTCGGCATTTTGCCCGGCTATCTGCGCCACAGTCGAATGAATGTGTTGGTTATGATGGTGCTCGGTTTGTCGCTGGTTCTTTTCGCGACGTTCGCTGCCGGACTCGTGTTCGGCGAGCGCTTCGAGATGCCGATCATCACTGCCGGTAATCTCCTGGTCGTCCTTGCTCATTATCGAAATCGCCGGCTGCTCGCCTGCAGCCACTGATTTATTGCCAATTACATGCGTACACGTCCCATAGACAGGGGATGCAGGCAGACCTATTCTTGAAGCTTGTCTAATGACAACCGCTCGGAGGGTTTGACCATGCTGCGCAGCTCGATCATCGGTATCAAGCATTTGATGTGGCTTACCATCGTGGTTTCACTGCTTATCGGCTTTTACTTCTTCGACAAACTCGATCTCAACTGGATGGTCATTATGTACGGGCTCGGCGCGATCATCATCGGCGTGCTTGTCTTCGCCGGCGATCTCGAAAAGACATTCCTGGTAAAAGACAAAGACACGAAATTGGGCGCCAGCTACTGGGGTGTGTACGAGGGACAAAGCTTCACCAACGAAGAGACCACCGTCCAACCACCTAAGCCGTGCAAGGACATCGAAGGAATTGCTGGTAGTGGTGCGTATGCCGGCGGCCAAGCCGTGAAGAGCGCGCGATAAAAGGTTTCGATACAAGACGATCACAAATGAAAGGCAACTGAAAGATTGAAGCTGTGCGGGTTTCTGATAACTGCTGATTGGCGTAATAAGTGTGACTTTTAGTAAGCATTTGTTTGAAATCGGCTACAGCAGGCAGTTTCAAACGATCAAATTTTCTGTGATCTAGGCAAAAATTTTTCGATTTTCCGTTTGGCGCATCCCTCCCCGGGCATATACTTCATAAGGGTTAACGCGGCCGCGCATTGCCGCCTAATACCAGAAGGCTTGGAAAGAGAGGGATCACCATGTTTTTCACCGGCAGCTCATATATCAAACGAATCACCAGTGTCCTGGGGTCTCTGTTGTTCGTGAGCACCACAGCTGTGTCCGCGGCCTCTAAAGACGTGGCCACGACAGCTGGAATGCCCGCCGGACAAGGACCGATCAAAATCGGGTTTATTGTCCCATTGACCGGGGCTGCAGCGGCTGCCGGACAAAGCATGGTCGACGGATTCAATCTTTATCTCGACCAATGCGGCGACAAGATGGGCGGACGCCCCGTGAAATTTATCGTCGAAAATGACGACGGCAACCCGGCAACCGGTGTCGCGAAAGTGCACAAGCTGGTTAAAGAAGATAAGGTGGACGTCCTGAGTGGACAGTACTTGTCCAACGTCTGTTATAAGGTTGCGCCGGTGGCAAACAGCTATGGGATTCCTTTTGTAGATTGCGTATCAGGCGCCGATGACATCACTCAACGCAAACGGTTGAAATGGGTGATTCGCACCAGCTGGACATCCAGCGGCCCCAGCCACCCCTTCGGCGAGTACGTGGCGAAGACGCTTCACTATAAGAAAGTGGTGACGATTGCTTCCGACTACGCGTACGGATACGAAGTCGTCGGCGGCTTCCAGAAGAGTCTTGAAGCAAACGGCGGAGAAGTAGTCCAGAAGTTGTGGGCGCCGTTGGGATTCACCGACTTCACCGAAATGATCAAGTCGATTCGCCCTGACGCGGATGCAGTGTTTATGTGCATCGTCGGGCAGTCGGCCAAAATTATTCCGAAGCAATACAAACAGTTTGGACCGCACCTGCCCGTAATCGGCGCCACGACCAGCTTTGACGAAGCGATTCTGCCCACCGTCGGCGAAGATTTGTTGGGAGCGTACAGCACCAATCCATGGGCATTGTCGTTGGCCAGCGCGGCCAATAAACGTTTCGTGCAATCATTCCGCTCTAAATACGGAAAGGATCCAGGATGGGGCGCCGAGTGCGGTTTCACAAACGCCATGTGGATCGCTAAGGCCGTCGATGCTGTGAAAGGCAACGTGTCCAACCGCGAAGAATTGATGACTGCATTGCGTCATGTCGAACTCAAGGACGCTCCGCGTGGCGAGCTGAAGCTGGATCCTTACGGCATGGTTCTCGAGAACATTTATGTCCGTCAGGTGAAAAAGGTGAACGGCAAGCTGCAAAATACGGTTGTAGCCACCTATCCAGCCGTGTCGCAGTTCTGGACCTGGAATCCGGAGGAATACATGAAGCAACCTCCGTATGACAGGAACTATCCGCCCTGCACGCACTGCGCGAAGTAAACGATCAACCAGCTCTACAGTTTAGCCGCGCACCACGCGCGGCTATCTGTTCTTCAATCTGTTTGATAGCCAATCTAATTTCGTCGGCTTGCTTTTGATTGCCGCGTTGTTGGTAGATGCAGGCCAAGATCTCGAGCTCACGAAGTCCCTGCTTAATTTCGGCGTCGAGATTTGAAGTTGACGGCCCTGACCATCGGCGCTGTGCGACCATCTTATGACCCTCGGTTGTAGTCATAGATTACTCCTCATCGACAATGCCGAGCATAAGGATTTGCCCTAGATTCCCTCGGGGAAATTTGTATTGATTTGAGCCTATGTCGTCAAACGTATAACCTGGAGTGCAAACAAAAGTGATACCAAATATAATGGCACTTGTTATCAACTAGTCAATATAGAAGCAGTCGTAAAAACGCAAAACAAGAAAAACGACAAGGGGCACAACGCAATGATAGCGCCCCTTGTTCGTTGACTCAGGATTCCGGCGTGTCTTTATCTTCCACAGCCAAAGCCTCGCGAGGAAGCAAGGGCACAAGCAAGAAGCACAGAGCCGTGCAGCCGGCGCTGATCAACGCCAGCGGTGCCAGATGGTGGTTGAATACGTGCTCATACCACGATGCGCCGATGTTAGACGACATCTGGATGGAGACGTTGTAGATGGACATGATTGCCGCATACGTGAAGCCTTCCGCCTTGTCCGGACACGCGCGTGCCGCCAGCGTCAGGCTGGTCAACATGGCGATTTGCGCGGGAATCGAATTGAGAACAGCCAGCACGATGGCGCTGTTGAACCCCGAGAGGAACACGTAGGACAGCTGCACGCTGACGCCACAGAAAAGCGAGATGTAGATGAGCGCTTTCATCACGCTCATTTCCTCCAGCTCATGGGCGTAGTTCTCGAAGAAGGGCGTGAGCGTCGTTTTCATCCAGATGCCCGGGTTTCTCTTTTCGAGGCCGAACATGCGGAAGAAACGCTCGCACGGCCCGCTGAGCACCGTGCTGACGGCGGCAAGCGAGCGGCCGATGAGATTTACCAGCAGCGTCAGACCGGTCACTCTGCAAAGCCAGACGGCTGCGCGTGATGTACGCGGATGCCGCAGGTAGAACATGTAGAGAACCGAGCCGATGATGGCGCCGACCATGCCGATCATTCCCAGGATGCCGATGAACTGCTGGCTGAAGCCCAGTTCTCTCGTCTGGAAATAATAGAGCGACATGCCGAACGCCGGCGAAAAGTACCACAAGGCGATGAACCCGGCGACCAGCCAGAGCGTTCGCGACGCGAAGGTTCGTCCCAGACCCTTCAGGGTCGCCCAGAATTGCGCCACGCTTATTTTCTGCTTTTCCTCGCGCACAAAAAAGATGCTCGCGAGAATGACGCAGATAGGCGGAATGCCCATGATCACAGCGGCGGCGTGCAGTCCCGTCAGTGGGCCGAAGTGATCTGAGAGAAAACCTCCCAGAGGCAAAACGATCATGCCGGCGACGGAAAACCACAGCCACTGCTGGCTGACAAACTTGCCCGTCAGTCCGGTAAGCTTGCCGCTTTCCACCATAACCGCCTGGCACAAGGCGCTGGATGCCGCGGTACCCAGTGAGATGATGAACAGCGGAATAATTAGCTGCGCAGGATCCGACAACGTGGACAACCAGAAGCAGGCAGCGCTGGTAGCAAAATTGACGAGAACCAGATAGCTTTTCCGGCGGTATCCGAAGATGGGAAAGAAGTCGCTGATGGCGCCGTACAGAGGCTTGATCACCCAGGGCACGAGCAAGATGAGCACGTAGTTTGCCGCTTGATCGGCGGGCCAGCCGAGCCCTTTCGACAGGTAATAGTTCAACGTCTGCTTCGACAGCCCATCAGGGTCAACCATGCCCTCATAGAGATACACAGTCAGAAAGAACATCATCAGGCCTCTGATCATGCCTGCCGGCGTTCCCGTATCGAACGCGCGAAACAGGCGGCGCAGAAGCCCCGGAGATCCGGGATCTTTTTGCATAGCATTTCCTTGCAACAAACGACGCTAGCGCCATTACGGCGCCGGCGCCATTCGGTAACGGCGGGCGTCAGCCCGGTGAGCGGAGAATAAATGTGCCTGCGCAGGGAGGCGCAACGCGCCTGCCCTACACGGCGTGCTCCACCTCGAGATCGATCACTTTCGGATTGACCATGAGCAGATACACAGGACAACGTTTTCCGATGTCCTTCAGCTTTGCCAGCTGCTCGTCGGTGGCGCCTTTGACGGTGATGCGCTCGACGATATGAGGGATTTTCTTCTTGGTGCCCTCGCTGGTATCGGCGGGATCGTCGATTTTGTCCTCGGTCACTTCCGTGAGCTCGAAGGTTACCGACCAGCCCTTCTGAGCAGCGTACATGGCCATGGTCATGACCGTGCAGCCGCCCAAACCGCCAAGTGCCGCTTCATGCGGATTGATGGCAGTATCTCCGCCTTTGTGCGTAGTTTCGGCGTCGATGTCGAAACTATGGGTGCGCGCAGCCACTTTGTAGGCGTACTGCGCGCCCTTGGACGTTATGCTGACTTTCAGCATGGCGTCTCCTTTACAGACCGAAGGTCTGCCTCAATGCATCGTTGACGTTCTCGAGAATGGTGACGCGGCTGTATTTCTTGTTCTCACTCGAGATGATGTGCCAGGGCGCGAAGCTCGGGCTGTTGCGGAAGAACATCTCGTTGGCATAGCGCTTGTAGAGATGCCGCTTCGCCTGCGCTTCCTTGTCGTCCGGAGAGAGCTTCTCGCGGGCGTCACGGGCCCGATCTTCGAAGCGCCGGTTTTGCTCGGCCTTGCTGATGTCCATCCAGAACTTGACCAGGATGACTTTGTTGACGTGCAGCAGCCACTCAAAGGCGGTGATTTCGGCGTATGAGCGCTGCAGATCCTCCGGCGAAGCCAGCTTCTTCACGCGCTCGACGAGCATGCGCTCGCACCAGAAGCGGTCTAGCACGCGCACTTGACCCTTTCCGGGGAAGCGCTCATGGTCGAAGAAGCGCTTGAAGTGCGGAAAGCGGAGCTCGACTGGATCGGGCTTGCCATAGGAGGCAATCTTGAACACCTTGGAGTTTTTACCGCTGCCTTGCCACAGCAAGTCGGCAGCGCCGGACTTGCCGGAGGCGTCGTAGCCTTGCAGTCCGACCACGAGCGAATAATCGCTTGTCACCAGGTGGTCGAAAACCAGCCGGCGAAACTTGTGCTCTTCATCGGCGATGCGCTCGATGGCTTCTTTCTTGCCGATGCGCAGGCTGTGGTCCACAGCTGAAAGAACATTGGGAATTGGGTCTTTGCTCTGGGGAACAAGCGCAGACTGCAGCGACACATCGCGCGAGACGACGATCGTGCCGTTTTTCTTGACCGCATAATCGCGACCAAGCACCGGTTTGACGTACTTCTTGGACATTTGATCCTCGTAGGAAAGCAGACAGACGGATAAGTCCGCCGGTAAACCAACGCCAGGGCGTTGCGCTCGATGTCTGCGAAGGAGCGCGTGAATGACAGATCAAAACTTCCCCGCATGCCGTTTTAAGCAAGCTAAAGTCTCAAAAGCGGGAAAGCACTTGATCTGGTTTCGGGAAATCTGATCAGGCAGGGAATAAAATCGAGCTTTAAGTTACTTGAGCGCGAAACCTTTATTCAATAAGGCTTTAGTCTTGTCAAGGAAACTAGCTATGGCGCAGTTGTGCTAGCAGCTGTGTGAGCGACAGTTCAGCAGCAGTCCTGCAGCGCCGTTCAGCAGCCGTGGCCAATTATTCTTTCTCGTTAATAACCGCTGTATAAAGCCGTGTAATTGCAGGCAAACATGATGAGCACGGCAAGGATAAACACTATCCAGAAGAGTTGGACGAATGGCATCTCGTTAATGTCCATAACTTATAATTGCCTTGCCTTAGCCGGTGTCCAAGAGCTTCTGTAATTGAAGCACTCGATAAGCGGCTGGCCTACCGTATTTCCACTTATCTCTTCAGGGACGCCGGACACACTATGACCAAGCAAGATTTGCCGCAGGTATTGGGCATCGTCATGTGCGAGCGGGTGCTTCAGGACGTCCTTCGCAAAGACCATATTTCTTGTATCAACATCCACAACGCTTTGTTCGTGGCCGATTTTCCCTGGGTGGTGCCGATGATATTCGCCTTCGCCCAGGTTACCGGCTCGCACTTCGAGTTCAGTTACCAGTTCAAAATTGTCGACCGCCAGTCTCAGGTGATCGCCATCTCGCCGGTGCAGAAGGTTCCACCTCTGGTGAACAGATTCATGACCCACAAGGTGATAAGCGCCTTCAGCAATCTCGTTTTTCGCGAGGAAGGCATGTACAACGTCATTCTCGCGCTCGACGGAGTGGACGTCGGCACGCTGCCTTTCTACGTCACACTGATGCCGGCCGCCGCTCCGGCATGATGCGCCGCACCGCCGGCGGTGCGCTTACGTTGATGTCGGAACGCTTTCCGGCGGCTCAGATGCCGGCTCGGCGGCTGTTTGCGGGCTCGCCGCTTGCACGGTCAAAACCGGCTGCAGCTCGCCGTTTATCCACGATTGGTATCGCTTGGTTCTGGCCATAACGTTCAACAAAGCAACGACGGCGACGCCGTCCCACAGCTTCTTATAACGCCCTTCCATGACGGCCGATTGCTGAAACATGAAGAGCAGGGTGACAGCTAAAAAATAGCCGGTCATAAAGTCACGCTTGCGCAACCAGATAAATGCACCGGCGATAAACAAAGTAATCGGCAGCCAGAGGAACCTGTGGAACGTGTCCAGGTTGCGCGGGAAAGGATCTTGCCAATTCTGGTCTTCGGGCCATTGGTATTCGAAGAAGAAAAATATGATGTTTTCCCAGGTGTAGTACAGGCGATCCCGAAGGCTCATCTTGATGGGTGGGCTTGTTTCCCTGAGCCCGCGGTAATTTACTTCCATTTTGTATCGCCCGGTTCGCTTGCTCAGCCAATTGCTGAAGGGATAAAGCGGCGGATAACACACCGATGAGCTGCCCCAGATAGAGCCCTGAACCCACTCGCCGCCGTCGCGGTTGTAGAGAGAATCCACCTCGATATCGTGGGCGCCCGACTCGAAGTAGCGAGCGTTGTAGATGCCGTCTGGCAAGAGCACGATGCATCCGGTGTGGGTCCATACCTTGAGCGGCCCCAATAAGTAGAAGCAACCGACGATGGCCATGCCCGCTGCCGCCATTCTCAGCGCGCGCCACTTGGGCAGCTTTTTGTACAACTCGTACGCGACATAGAGCCATGGCAGCCCCACGATCGCCAGCGCCGTTGATTTTGTGCAGCAAGCGGCACCGCAAAATACGGCGGCCACAGCGCAGGAGCCCCAAGTGGCTTTGCGGGCTGCGCGCCAGGTTAGCCACAAAGCAGCCCCGGTCAGAGGCAGCAAGATCACCGAATCCATAAAGTAGCCGAAGATCTTGAAGAAACTCGGCAGAAAAGTCAGAAGCATGTATCCGATCAATGAAATCGTTTTATCTTTCGTCAACTCGCGCAGCCAGCGATACCAGAGGTATGGCGTGGCCACACTCAAGAATGCCATCACCAGCGATATCAACGTTCGGTTTTTATACGTGATGCGAAAGACGGTGGAGAGGAAAATCTCGAACCCCGGCGGATTGAGAATGCTTTCCACGTCATCGCCCTTCACGTCGAAGGCATTGTGAAAGTGGCGTTCGTTATCCGACCACAACGACTCAAGCGGATTGTAGATAAAACAATGGCCGACGCGCATCAGGGTGCCGACCACGATCAAGGTGATCAAAATCGTGTGGATTATCAGCAGGCGTCTGGAAACTGGCATACCAAAATCACTCTCTTACCGGCTCGGGTGGCCTTTAAATGGCTGACGCCACCGTTTTGCGGTCTTTAGCAGAAAGAGGCAGCTCGAGTCCTTCTTTCTGCAGGTCGCGCGCCTTCTGCGGCAGGTTGTCGAGTACGTAGAGCCTGATTAGAGCGACGCGAGGCTCGGCCCACATTGGATCTGTTGCCAGGCACTCATTGAGAAGTTTGGCTGCCCGGAACCTATCTCCTTGCGCTTCTTCCACCTGCGCCAGCGCGAACATCTCCTGAGGATCCAGAGGGCGATGGCCTTCGACGAGGGTGAGAATCGCTTTGGACGTCTTGGGATTTTTTACCGCCAATCCGGCCAGAGCGACGTCGGTAACCGAAGGAATGTCGGCGCCTAGGTCGGCGATTTCCGCGATTGTCTTCTCGTCCGGTTTCCCTTGCAGGAGAGGCTCGAATTCTTTGCGCGCCGCTTCTCTGTGCCCCGTGGCGCTGAGCAGCGCGGCGTGCAGAGACTTAACGGCCACGTCGTTCGGTTGGATCTTCATAGCCCCATCCGCGTCCGCCAGGGCCTTGTCGAATTCCTTCAGTCGCGCATAGCAAGCGCCACGACGCACAAGCGGGCGCGCATCCGTGCCGGCATGGGCGGTCGATTCCGACAAAATCGGTAGAGCCTCGCGGTAGCGGTGCTGGTCCATAAGCGCCAATCCAGTCAGCATCTTGACGTAGGCCATGTTTTCTTGGGGTGCCAGCTTGGTAGCTGTCTCGAGGTCTGCAATTGTGCGGTCCGGTTTGTGCATGACGAGGAAAACCGTCGCCCGCCTGACGTAATTCCGCGCCACCTCTGGGCTGTAGCGTATCGCCAGGTCGGCATCTGACATGGCATCTTCGTAGTGGCCGGCCTTGAAATTAGCCTGCGAGCGTTCGGAGTAAGCAAACGAATAAGTCGGATATTTTTCCAAGATCCTGTTCAGACGGTTGATTCCATCTTGTAGGTTGCCGCCTTCTACCTCTGTGGTGGCGCGCGCATAAAGTGCCGGCAGCGAATCGGGATTTTTCTGGAGGTCTTCGTTGAGCGTTCGGACGGCGGTGGCGTAGTTGCTCGCCATTAATGCTCCATATTTGCCATTGCGCGGGTCTTCCTTCAAATTTGGACCGGAGCAGCCGGCAAGCAAGCAGAAAACGGGAATAATAGAAACGGCGGCTTTTACTGGATAAATGCGCAAGGGATGTTCCTTTTAAGTCCTGTGAAGCGATATTGAAACGAAGATCTAAGCCAATTTTTGCAGTAGTTCTGTTGACGCCAGCATCTGTTTGATGGATGCTTAGTAATATTAACTCATACTAACCTATCTCTGTCATCGCAATGAGAACTAATTCGGCCAGACGCACCAGTGGTACTTCGCTTGCGGAGTTGCCCCTTAACCTGTGGGTTTTTATCTTCCTTTTGCTGATTCCGTTTATCGACTTCGTCACCATGGGGTGTCGCGGCTCGCTGGCTTACTTCGGAGTTCGCGATGCGACGCTGCAAGCTTCGATCCAAAACACTTTTACCAACGCGGCCGCTACTGCAAACGCTGTCCTGGCCAAAGATGCAGGTTCTTGGACCGGAATCGGTTATGCATCGACAAACGTCTACGCCGTTCAAGTAGACCAGTCCGGCGTCGAAACGCAGGGACCAGCCAATGCTCCCTGGCCGTCCGTCATTAATTCCGCTGACGTTTATCTGATTCGCGTCAGCACCAGCGCCAGCTGCTCACCGCTGGTCAATATGGTAGCGTCCGGCACTTGGGGCTCGGTGCCCGGATTGACCTCGCCCATCACTGTCACCTTTACGTATCAAGTCTCAGCCGAAAACCCGTCGGGATTATTGAAATGATGAAAACTAAACTTCGCAACCAACTAGGTGTAGGCGCGCTCGTGATCGTAATGGGCACCGCGTTCTGCATTATTTTGCCGCTTGGGTTTTTATCGTATGAGTTTTTGCGATATTCAAGCGTGCAGCAGGAATTGCGCGCGGTGTGCGACGCAGCGGCCCTTGCCGGCGCCGTCGGAATTGCCACCAACGGCGGTGCCAACTCCAGTGGCGGCGTTGTGACGATTGGTTTCAATACACTCTGGCAGCAAGACAAGCAGGCCATGGCCGGCGCCTACAACCAGTTTTGCGTCAACAGCATCACGGATTGTCAGTTCGTCCCAGTCGGACAATCAGGCGCCGATGTGAATCCGCAAGAGCCCGACGCTTCTCTGCAGCCGCTTCATTTCAATAACAGCACGCCCTGGACCAACGTCACTCCTCGTACCGCGCAAGTGAATTTTGTCCTTCTGGACGGCAGCGGTAATCAGACCAACTGGAGCAATGGTGGCGGCCCCAACCAATCCGGCTTGACCTCAGCCACCAAGCTGCGGGTCGATGCGTATTATGGATATTCTCCTCCGATTCTGGGCGGAGCCGGCATCGGCCCGTTTACCATGAACGCCTCAGCAACCGGAGGATTGCCGCAACTCGACGTCATTCTCTGTTTCGATATTTCAGGATCGATGGATGATTTCACCAACATATCCATCGTCAATCGTTATTGGATTGACACCAGAAACGGCACCATGACCGATCATGACGTCACTAAGCTTGGCCTCGTCCCCGGCACTTTCGTCGGTGGCTGCATTGAATACGATATTCCGTCCTCCTCGGGTAGCTGGAGTTCCAACCCCCCATACTGGAGCTCGGGTCCCGATGGTTCGGCGAGTGGTCCTCTCTATTACGTCGCCGGTTGTAACCAGAGTGCGGGCAGCGTTCTGGGTACCTGTTGCAACGTTCAGCCGCCGATGAATTTGAACTGCGAGGCGCTGAATCCCATCAAATTTATATTCCAGGCTTCGCAACGCAACAGCAACGCGCACCAGCCACCGGGAAATTATTCGCCACTGGCGGCGGCAACAACCAGCCAGTTCGGTTTGCCATGCTACACGGATCTGATCGTTAATCTCACCGGTGATGCTCACTGGCCTGTGAACTCGTCCCAGTCTTACAACAGTCTGACCTTCAAGGATATAGCCTGGGCTGTTGAGGCCTCGCGCGGCAATCTTGAAAGCGGTACCTTCCTGCAAACTACCGTCAACCCGTTGGCAGGAACGGCCGGTGACAATCATTACGGCTACATCATTAACTATAATGGCAAGAAAAAGTGGGAGGCCAACGGGTTCAAAAGCATCTCCGGCGGGGGACAGCTCGGCAGTCAGGGCGCCTACTGGTTTTATGTACAAAACAACACGCACCCTTTGTCTGACGCGATTGTTGCAGCCCAGGGATTTTTCACATTCCTCTACCAGAGCTGCGACGTTCACCTCGGTCTGATTTGCTTCTCGGATGGTATCGGAAAACAATCCAACGATACCTGGGCCGACGGCTGGGAATCGCCGCCCGGAAGCACGCACATCAACAGTTGGGCGACGGCATCGGCTACCGGTGCGGTGCTAGACCCGCCGGTTACAGCGAATATCGCCGGACCATACGTTGGTGGCTCAGCGATGGGCGCACCCGACAATACGCAAAATCCTGGCTACGATGCTGCCGGCGGCGACGGCACCTTCTTCTTGCCGCTCATACAGTTGAACAACGGACAAGTTTGGAGCAACAGTTCTAACTACGACAACTATCAGACAGGCACTCCGGTAAACGGATATATGCTGGTCGGGAATGGAACGGTCTTCGGCACTCCCAGCCAGGTGGGCAACAGAATCGTCGCCACCGGCGCCACAGATATCACTGATGCTTTGGCGGAGGCTGTCCGCGAACTGCAGCCTGCAAATGGACTTACTCGCCCCAATGCTACACGAGCAATTGTCTTGTTTACCGACGGCAGTCCGAACATCGACAGTAGTGCCCAGCCGCCCAACGGCAATTTCACCACATGTATGAACGATTGTGCGACACAAGCCACAAATGCCTTCAATACGAGTCCGTCAATATCAATTTTTTCAGTTGGGCTGGCGATGGATCCTGGTATGGTTTCAAACCAGCAGGCCCTGCTCAACTCCATTACAACCGCTGCCAACGGCGGGGCCGCCACAGGGACTTCTACCTGGCAGCAAATTACCTCGGCAGGACAGATACAAACGGCTTTCGAATCCATCGCTAAGAACCTTGTGGTAATCACCAAGTGAGCAATCGCAGCAAAAAGGCAATGTCAACCATTGAATTGGCGTGTACCGCCATATTCATTGTCATTGCCGCTTTGATAACGATTGACTTGTTTGTGGTTTGTTGGGCGTTTACCGTCTGCGATTCCGCTGCTCGCGACGCGGCTCGCGCTGCCGCCAACGCCCAAGCCAACCAGAATCCGGTGGTCCCGTATACGCCACCTTATCCGGAGCCGGATCCAAGCGATGCA
Source organism: Candidatus Obscuribacterales bacterium (assembly GCA_036703785.1). GTDB lineage: Bacteria > Cyanobacteriota > Vampirovibrionia > Obscuribacterales > Obscuribacteraceae > JADYXS01. Next base: position 9,659 of record DATNQY010000304.1, on the reverse strand, counting down.
TTGGCCCGCGCCAACGCGGCTTGCGCTGCTCACCACACCGGTGGCATATTGATCACGCAACCGAAGATAATTAGTGCCGGCGCGCCCTGGACCAGCGGTGACTTGATATGGAACGATCCTCCGCCCAGCCCGCCTGGCGGTGCGCCTTACGTCACCGTTACAGTCCACTGTACCGCGGTGATTCCGGCGGCAATCAGTTATGGCGGCGTTGGACTTGGCAATAATCAGATTCAGTTTGCGCGGTCTTATAGTTTCCCTCTTCTCAAGGGCACATTCCTGTCGCCCACCCCGACCAATAGCTCCTCGACTACGAGCTTAAGCTCCAGCTTGGCGTCTACCGATTCGACTTCCAATACGAGCAACAATAGCGTCACGTCGACTCAAAACAAGAGCAGCAGCAGCAGTACCACGAGCAGCTCAACGAACAGCACTACTTCCAGCCAAAGCTCGAGCGCCAGCACCAGCACCGCGGCGCCGAGTATCTCGTCAACGACGACCACGGCGGCCCCGAGCACGAGCAGCACCAACAGCACGGCCTCCGTCAGCAACACATCGGCCGGCAGCACAGGCAGTACCAACTCCACCTCCGTCGGCACCACAAGCAGTACTGCCAATACAACTGTAGGCACCACCGCTAGCACGGCCGGCACCACCGGTAGTACTGCCAGCACCACTGCGGCTCCCAGCACGAGCAGCACCGATAGCACAGCCAGTAGCTCCGGCTCGACGGCCGGTACTACCAGTAGCACGGCTCAGAGCACAAGTGATAGCACCAACAGCACGGTAGGCACCACGCAGGCACCGAGCACCAGCAGCACAGACAGTACTAACAGTGCTTCCACCAACTCAAACAATACCAGCGCGAACACCACGGCAAATTCCGACGCCAGTACCTCGGGTACTACCAATGCCAGCACGCAAAGCACAGCCAATGGAGGATTCGGCGCCGGAGGTACTGGTCCTGGATAGAAGGCGTCTGATGGCCTGGCTGGCGTTCGCGAGCGTCGCGATGTACGCGGCGCTGGTGAATTTCGAAAAATTCGCGGTTCTTCCGAGTTCGCCAAAAGATTGGCTGCAAGAGAGAGAAGACGACGCCATTGCACTTGCGAGAAAGATAGACAGCGAGCCCGGTGCGCCGCGGCAAGAGGATTTGCGCAATTATTTTTGGTTGTTGCTCGAGGCCGCTAACGTCGAGCGACCCAACAGGCGACATGGGCATGATATTGCCGCTCGTCTTGCCCCTGTGCGACCGAACCCTGCCGGTTATGATGCCGAATACGTCGAACGTCTGCGTCGCCTGGCTTGCGGTGAGCTGATGTTCGATCGCGTCGACGACATGTTGGTAACCATGGAACACATTTATCACTACGACAAAAAATACTTCGGGCCGTCGGACATCAGACTTTTGCGCGATTACAACAATCTTGGGCTGGTTTGTTTGATGGTCGGACAGCATTGCAAAGACGAGCAAGTGCGTTATGGCCTTTATCGGCAAGCTGCCGATTGGCTTCAGAAGGCGGAATCCGGTATGCCTGCCGACGCCAAAACGGATCTCGTCAGCATCAAGGAAAACCAGCTTATGCTGGCAGAGGCGATGAACGACCGGCAGTTGGCCGGTCTATACCGACATCGCATGGATTCACTGCTTCGTCAGATAAATGGACCAGCGCCCCTGGTTACTCTCGACTAGCAATTATCCGTGGGAATTGGTCGGCAGGTCGGCTGGCCCGCCTTTAAACTGGCGCTGATTGGCGCCCGTGTTGATCAAGTCCAAGAACTTCTGACGATCTTCGAAGCTTTTCGCTCGCGACAGCCCTGTCTCAGCAATCTTGTCTCCGTCCTTTTGCTGTCCGAGACGGTAATAAATTTGTGCCAACTTGACGCGCATCGGTGAGCTGTTCTCGTTTGCCGAAAGGCAGTGGTTGAGAACTTGAACAGCTTGAGCGCAGTCGCCGTATTTCTCCAGTGAGTCTGCATAAATCAGCGCGTCGTCCTCCGACAGGCATTGCATCGATGTGAGTGCTTTGAACTGCGAATTAGCGCTGTCGAAATCTCCGGTTTTAGCGAAAGCGTGCGCCAGATATCGTCGAGCGTCCGTGTTGTTGGGCTCTTTCTTAACCGCCGCACCCAGAGCATCGATTGCTCCGTCAAGATCGCCTTGAGTCATGTCGTTATATCCGATGTAGACTAGCTGTTTGGGATCGCTCGGCAATTTGCTGTCTTTCTTGAGCACTAATTGTTTTGGCATGTCCTTCTTCGCTCGCGCGTATGCCATCATTAGCTTTTGATGCGTTTCTTCTACCGTCGGATTCAGGTCCCACGCGGTTTGCAAGTCGGTCATCGCCAGTCGATAAGCGCCCAGGCTCAGTTGCAGAGACCCGCGTTGAATCAAAGCCTCGACGCCATTGGGATCGATATTAAGCGCACGTCCGAAATCCTTGAGCGCGGCTGATTGCTGATGCAGCGCAGCTTCGCACATCCCGCGCGCAACATAGGCGTTGTAGTTTTTAGGATCGAGTTCGATTACGGTATTGTAGTTTTGCATGGCATCGTTGTAGCGAGTGACCTTGCGATAGGCATCTCCCTTCAACATCAGAATGGCTGTGTCGGGATGATCTTTGAGGATTGCGTCGAAATCCTGGGCGCCCCCTTCAAAGTCCTTGAGTTGGATCTTGGCAAATCCACGATCGGCAAGGATCTGGCGTTTCTGTTCGTCATCGTTAGAGACGCCGAGAGCATTGTCGCAATCATCTTTGGCTTCCTTGTATGCACCGATATGCATATAGGCATTGGCGCGCAGGCGGTACATCTCCGGTGTTTTCAGTCCGTCGGAAATTGCGTGAGCGCAAATATTGATCGCCGTCTGCCATTCTTCACGGCGCACTGCAGATCCAGCTTGTGCCGTGGCGATGTCTGCCGCTGGTATTCCACTGTTTTGCGCCGTTTGGAAATCGGCTTGCGCCTCTTTTTCCAGTCCCATTTCTTCCTGAGCGATGCCGCGGTAGAAATACGCGCGCGCATTGCCTGGATCTTTGGCGACTGCATCGTTGAATACCAAAAGCGCGCTCTTCCAGCGTTCTGCTCTGAGGTGCTCTCTGCCTTCCTTCAGGCAGTTGGCGACGGCAACCGAGTTTAGTTGCGACGAGATGAATGAGATTAACCCAGCGACGACCAATAAGATACCGAGCGCCACCATCGTCCGGCGGTTGAGCCACGGATGTTCTCTCACATCTTCTGTAGCAGTGCCGGTTTCAATAAATTTCTTAGCGTCTACAATCCGCACCGAGCTGGTCACCAAATCCTCGCATCCGGTGAGAAACTCATTGGTTGTGCGTACCGGTGCGCCGACTTTGAACTCGCCGCTGGGATCCATGTGCCGATTCCTACCTGGATCTTGTTTGGCACGTGGAGTCGGAATATCGTCGAGACCTTTCCAGCGCTGCTGCATCTCTTCTTTCTGGTGCTGAAGCATCTCGCCTTGCTGATGCAGCATGCCGGCAAGCAATTCCATATCTTGCAGCGTCTGCTTAGCGACGGGATCACTGGCAGCTCGCTCGAGAGTTTTTTCGATGTCTTTGCGGACTTTGTCCTCTTCGTGCTGTATTGCCGACCGATAAGCTTCCAGGTCTAGCGCAACTTGCTCTTTTTGTCCGGGTTTTTCCGAGCGGCTGCGTGTGGCTGGCAGCAATATTTTTTGCAAGGTATGCGAACTTTTATCGCGGTTTTGATTCTCAACCCAACCGAGATAGTCGAGGGTGCCGCTCGCGGCCGGGCTGTCTCCGTCTTTAGGCTTGTCGACTTTAGCGGGTTTATCTTCGGCGGCTTGAGGCGGACGCGGTGGCGGCGCAGTGGGCAGCGGCGGCGGTTTATCTGCCGCCGGCTCTTCAGTCGCCTTTGATTGCTCTTTTGATTTCGATTGCGCCTGTGCTTTGGAGGGTTTATCTTCAGACTTAGCGGCGGCTTCGTCTTTCGCCTTCTCCGGCTCGTCCAGGCTCGCTTCGATTTCCGACAGCTTATGGACTCCGGTGTCGACTACGGCAGCCTCCACCGGTGCCTCGGCAACATCGCTCAGGAAGGTGCCATTTACCGCATCTTGGACCTGGCGCAATTTGATGCGTGTCAGGGTATCGGCCGGGATTTCCGCCGGCTCTTCGTCGTGCCTGAGTGCCAATACCTCTTTGATGCTAATTGAAATCTTTTGTCCAAGCTCGGAAGTTTCATCAGCCAGGCAAGGACGGAAGCAAAACATGCCCTGTTTGACGGCAAGTAAAGACTTAATTGCCTTGATGCCGGTGTCACTGCTGGCGTCGACTACGCCGCCGGTTATAGATCGATTAGAGAAGACGCCCAGTCGCCCCGAGGCTTCCTGGGAGAAGACGACGAGCACGCCGTTGCGGACGGCATCGGTGCCCGCGATCTGCTCGAGCGCGCCCCAAAGGCCTTCGCCCGGCTTGATTTTGCCGACCACCAGAGAGGCTTGTTCTTCCCCTTTTGTGTCTGCTTTTGTTGCTGATTTGCTGTCTTGAAAATCGCCCATGACTACGGCTGAGTCACCCCTATTTGACCCATAAGCTACATTCCCAGCATTTGCGCCGGATCAACGCATAAATTGAGTGATTGAATCTAATTTCGAATGGGGCACAATAATTTAGTCAGTACTGAGCTTTTATGTTCGACAAGATTCTCACACAACTAAAAGAAACCCGCGATCGGCAGGCTGTCATGATCCTGCTGCAGGGGCTTGATGTCCCCATGGCGGTGCTCACTATCAAATCCGATTTGGCCACTGGCGAACTCTGGATTGAGAAGGGCAAGTACATTGTTTATGCCAAAGTGCTGCCCAACGGCGACGGCGGGCTCATGGACATGCTGCGCGTGCTCGCCATAGCCGAAGGCGAATTTGCCCTTGAGGTTCGTGATGAAAAGCCGCCGCCGTGCCAGGTAAGCATCCAGTTGTCGGAAGTAGTCGCGGACGAGCACGCTGTGGCCCGCAAAATCAAAAACGTCCTTTGGCCCGTCGAAGAGTCGGGTGCAGAGGAGACGAAAGCCGACGAGTCCAGCGCTAAAAAACGCAAACGCAACAAGAAAAAGACTGTTGAGGAGCTGGAAATCACGCACGTCCGTGGCGCCGCGACCGACCAGGCGCTGGAGGCGTACGTCAAGGAAAAGAGCGAGGCCAAAGCGCCGGCAGAACAGGCGGCAGATAAACCGGAAGGTAAACCGGAAGATAAACCGGCGGAAAGTAAGCAGCAAGAAAAATCGGCAGACAAATCTGCAGATGATAAGCTGCAGGACAAGCCGGCAGACAATCCGGCGGACAAACCTGCCGAACTTGCCAAAGCAGAAGGGTCTGAAGAGCCCGAAAAATCACCGGTCGAGCCCACCACCGGACTACAACCGGAAGTGGCGGAAGCAATTGGCGATCGATTGGATGAGCTGTTTTCAGATGGCGATAAAGACGACAAGGCGAAGTCGCAGTCGCAGCCTCAGTTGGCTGATGCCGCTTGGCAGAAAATTGATCAAATTCTCTCCGATAAGCCGGCGGCAGGTGAGCGGGCAGATGCGGCTGCGCAGTCTTCCTCATCGCTGTCTTCGCTGTTTGACGATGACGATGAATCGGAAGCGGAAGCCACGCCTTCAACCGCAGCGTCCACACCGGCGGCAGCTGGTGCCGCGCGGCAGGGATTGACGGCTTTCGAGCTGAACGCACAAATGATTAGCGCGGCAGCCAAAAAGGGACTGCGGAATACATGGGAAGGACTTACTGCCAAACAACAAGCGCATTACGTGGCCATGAGTGCGTTGCTGGGCGAAGAGCCCGAGCAATTCTATGCCGAGGCCGAGGCCCACTCTCAGATGACCGAAGAAAGCCTGGCCGAACAACGTAAGGAAGAAACCGCGGCGCTGGCGCAGGCGCTCGCAGAAGATCCCGAAGCTTTTCAAGTCGGCAAGCCGAAAATTATCGATCCCAAACAAACAAATGATGAACTCAAATCCAGACGGGCAGCCGATTACGAAGCACTGAAGCTGTTTTATGCCGAAGAGCCCGCTAAGTTTGAAGACAAAGTCGGACTCGACGACACAATTGGTGATGGCGGACTTACTGATTTCCAGAAACGGATTCTAGAGATAAGCAGTGAGGAAGGTCACGGCCGCGATCAGTTCGATCAGGTTGATGAAAAGCTGACTGCCGGCCCGGATATACGCCCCGCCTGGGATCTCGGTGAAATCCCTTCGACTCACGCTCTCAATGCGATTCCGACTCCGTCCCCGACTACAGCGGACGACGTCCAATATGTCGCCCAGAAAGTTGATTCGCCGTACGCCGACAGTGCGCCCGAAATCAGCCTCACTACATCTTTGCGGAAGAAGCTTTCGCTCGAGGCTGAGCAGCAGAGCACGGATTTGATCACCCGCATCGCTCGGGCAACGCACCTGGTTCCTGCCGGTGAGGATGCGGATTTCAAACGACAGCCGATGCTCCGCTTCGTGGTTGCCGGATTGGCGGGCACCATTTTGATACCACTTTCGGGCTTCGTCCTTTGGCATTACTATGATGCTCAGACAAACGAAGAAGTGGAATTGCGCCGACAAGCGGCTGAAATGGCAGAGCGTTCGCTGGCTAAACAGTCAATGGTAGTCAAACCACAAGAGCCTTTCCGAATGCCGGCTGCGCCTCCGCAATCCCCGTTAAGCGGCGGCAATAGTGGCGGTTCAACAGCCGGAGACCAGGGTGTTTCCGCTGCGCAAAAATCGGCTAGTTTCACCTGGCATCCGCCGAAAGAGGGCAATGGACCTACGCCGGATCAGGTGGTGGGTGCCACCCAGGAAATGAAGACCGCAGATCAGTTTCTCGCTGCCGGCAACAGAGATCGTGCCGTGGCTGTTTACATCCAGGCGATTCACAAATACCCGTCGAACGCACTGCTGAGGGCTAAAGCCGCGCGTGTTTGCATATCGCTGCACCAGTACAAGCAAGCCTACATGATTTGTTTTACGGGCTTGGATGCATGTCAAACTCGTGCGGATTTCGATATGCTTGTAAGCATCATCAAAGAAATACCGTAGCGCCGCGTAGTCATGAAGGCTTTTTTGAGTTTGCAAGCAAATCACGTTTTCGAATGGTGGCTTGCCCATAAGCCGATACTGGTGAAGTTTTTGATCTCCGCCTTTATCCTGTTTTACTACGCCGTCACCTTGATCAATATCTCGCCCAGCCAGGATGGGCCGCTTCCTACTAAGCTTAGAGAACCCACGAAAAGCCTCTGCGAGTTTATGGGCTGGATGCAAAATTGGCGCTTGTTCGGACCGCAGATCCGCAACAACAACTTTCACACGTTCGCGCTCATCGGTTTTGAGGACGGCACCATCGGATCGTGGGAGCCGCCTCGCTTTGACCTGCTGACGCTCAATCAAAAATTCCGCAAAGACAAGTTTCATAAGTGGGATCAAGATTGCGTGCCATGGGCTAACTATAGAAACTTTTGGCCGGGGCTTGCTCGATATATCGGACGGTTGCATTACGACCCGAACAATAAGCCCGCGTGGTTTATGTTGCTGCGGCTTGAGGCCGATATTCCCGACCCACGCTTCGGAAGAATTGTAGATCACGAGCGATTTCCGCCGCACACGAGGTTGCTCAATTCGTTTCTCTACCACTATCGCGCGGAGGACTTTCAATGAGTCTTAGAGCGCTATTAAAATGGTGGGACGAATTTTTCTTCAAGCCCACGTCACCACTGCCGGTGGCAATCTTCAGGATTGCATTCGGCTTTTTGATTTGTGTGATGCTGGTCACCGAGTCGATGCCCGACTGGGATTTTTGGTACGGGCCGCATTCGCCTGTCCAGATGGATTTGATTCGCGAATATTTCTATCACTGTCCGGTATTCAACTTTCTGGACATTGTCCCGGCCTCGGCGAATCATGGCTTTATGTGGGTGGTGCTGGCTTCGGCAGTGTGCATGACAATCGGTTTGTTCACCCGGATGAACTGCATTTTCATCTGGATGATGCTCACCTCGCTCGATCATCAAAACCCTTGGAACATAAGCGGCTCCGACGACTTCATGCGTTTAATGTCCTTTTGCTTGATGTTCACGCCGTGCGGCGAAGCGCTTTCGGTGGATGCCTGGTGGAAACGCAAGCATCACCCGGAAAGGGTCAAGACGGCCTACGCGCCTTGGGGACAAAGAATGCTGCAAATTCAGCTGGCTTTGTCTTATTGGGGTGCATCGGCAGCTAAAATCAGCGGCAACCAGTGGATAGACGGCACCGCGGTTTATTATTCGTCCCACCTGCAGGATTTCACCAGGCTGCCTGTAGGTCATCTTTTCGACAGCCTGGCTATGTGCCAGTTTCTAAGCTGGAGCACCCTGGTTATTGAAACCTCCCTGTGGCTGCTCATCTGGTTCAAAGAAATCCGGTATTGGGTGCTTCTGGGTGGATTATTGCTGCACATCGGCATCGATTATTCAATGACATTGCCGATATTCGAAATGCAATTTGTCGCTGCATACATCCTGTTCGTCGAACCTGAGGATATCGCGAAGATGGGCAACTGGCTGCGCTCTTTGGCGCGGCTGCCGTTCAGACCACCTGCGAAGCAACCGCAGTCGGTAGCGGCGGCCGCAAGCCCGCTTGTGGAATATACTGATTAAAGCTTCCGAGAGGACGTACAGATGACCATTAGAGCGATGGTAACCGGAGGATGTGGCTTTGCCGGGCACCATCTCGTCGAGCAAGTTTTGAAGAATACGGATTGGCAAATCGTGGTGCTCGACAGGCTCAGTTATGCTTCGAAGGGATTCGACCGGCTGCGCGATATCAAATGTTTTACCGACAAGCGCGTCACTGTTCTCACAGCGGATTTCTCGAAAGACCTCAGCCCCGGATTGGCTTATGAAATCGGCGAGCTCGATTATGTTTTTCATCTCGGTGCTGAAACGCATGTAGACCGCAGCATCGAATGTCCGGAGGAATTCGTCGAAGCTAATGTTATGGGCACCGTGAAGGTCATGCAGTTTGCCCGCAAGCAGAAGAATTTGAAAAAGTTCTTTTTCTTCTCGACGGATGAAGTTTTCGGACCTGCGCCCCAAGGCGTCGCCTATAAAGAATGGGACCGTTATAACTCCGGCAATCCTTACTCGGCCTCGAAAGCAGGCGCGGAAGAGCTTTGCCTGGCGTTTGGCAATACTTACGGACTGCCAATTGTAATTACCCATTGCATGAATATCTTCGGTGAGCGTCAGTTTCCCGAAAAGTTCATTCCGCTTGTAATTCGTAGCGTGCTTGCCGGCAAGAAAGTGCTTATCCATGCCGATGGCACGAAAACTGTGCCCGGCTCGCGTATGTGGATTCACGCACGCAACGTCGCGGCCGCGGTCATGTTTCTTGTCGAGCACTCGAAGATGCAAGAGAAATACAATATCGTCGGTGAGAAAGAACTGAACAATCTCGAGGTCGCTCAGTTTGTTGCGAAAGTGGTTGGCCGCCCGCTTGATTATGAGCTTGTCGACTTTCATTCCAGTCGCCCCGGCCACGACCTCCGCTATGCTCTTGATGGAGCGAAAATGGCTGAGATGGGGTGGAAAGTTCCTATGAGCTTCGAGCAGTCTTTGGAAAAAACCATTCGCTGGTATCTCGAAAATCCCAGATGG
>DATNQY010000303.1:0-31867 GCA_036703785.1 Candidatus Obscuribacterales bacterium | reverse complement strand
CTTGCAAAAATTAATTGGCAGGTAAGTAATGGCACCAAAAATTTTGGACGTCGTGTTAAAGCTGCCAATCCAAAACCAGCCAATAAATAGATCGCCGGCGCGGTCGCTATCGTGTACCGGGAAATTTCGATCACCCGATGATTCTCGACGACATCAATCGCCCAAAGAAGAACCGCGGGCACTATAGCCCAACCCCACACGCAAGCCAACACGATCCGCTCTCGCCGCGGTGATTGTAGAGGCGACGCCGTGCGTCGCCCGTCGCTCGCGAACATCGAATTACCGGGGACGGCAGCTCCGTAGCGGCGGGCGGCAGCCCCGTAGCGGCGGGCGGCAGCCCGCTCTTTAAGCCACCGAACGATTGGACAAACAATCGGCCAAAAAAGAATCACCGCCGAGCTGGCAAACAACGGCAAAGCCGGCCCCACTACCTGCTTGCCGGACAAAAACACCAGCCAATTAGCCGGAATTCGCAAAAATAATGCGGCGAACGGCCACCAGAAAGAGGGCTGCCGCGCAACGTAAAACGACGCCGTCCGCATGGCAGCCGCCTGCAGAAACATCCTCAACCAAGGCAACCAGAGAGTCAACGCCAAAAGCCAACCGGCGAGAAGCGATAGCGCAGTTGCCGGCGAACGCCGCCCGCATGCCACCAGCAAGCCCAGCGCAATCTCGAATGCCAATACAAACAATCCTGTGTAATGACTGTTTATCAAAGCCCAGACGGCGATACCATGCAAGACGATGGCAAAAATTCGTTGCGACCTGGACAGGGGGCGAAACAGAAACAACAGAAGGCTTGCGCAAGACACCGTCGCAGCAAGCTCTTCGAGCGCATACATCCGCACTTCTTGCCCGTAGTAAACATCAAACGGCGAAAATGCTTGAACCATCCCCGCGAGAAAGGCGCATGGCAAGCCGAACAACAGGCGCCCGCAAATAAAGACGGCGCCCACCGAGCATACGGAGATCAGTACCGTAAGCAAGCGTAAGGCTATATCCGATGAGCCGAAAGCCGTTATCCAGCGATTGAGCAATAGCTGATAAAGAGGCGGCGTCAGCTGATCTACCTTCCGGAAGTTGGAAAGCATGTCTTGCGGCACCGCCGGCATCTGCGGACGATAAACGAATGGACGGTCGGGCACTTGCGAAAAATCCGGCAACGCCTGACCATAAGCGTCAACAACGCTCTGGTAGCCTTCATCGAGCCAGAGGCTGTCGAAAGTCAGCCCGGTGAGACGCCAGGCAAGTGCTGCACACAGCACGAGCAGAAAGCAAGCCAGGTCACGTTTGTGCACCGCCATATTATGCCAGCCCGAACCCCCCGGATTAAACCTGTTTGTCTGTAGTCGATTTGAGGCACAAAAGATCTGTCCCTCACCGTAGGGATTCAGGGATGCGCACGCCTGTAAAGGGGTTTAATCCCTCATGGGCGCGGGAACATAAGAGGATGCGAAAACCACCGTAGGGACGGCATACCTTGCCGCCAGGCTTGACCCTTCGACCCGGAGTTTTCAAATTGTTGGCCGGGCACAAAAGTATTAGCGAGCAGATAATCGAGTACCGTCGGCTCACCGATGGATAGCGCAGGAAACAAACATGGCTCTTGTTAAGAAGGAAATTGGCGAGCTTCTCATGGAAAACGGGCTGATCACGCCCGAGGAATGGGAGCAAGTCCAAGTCGAGAAGCAGAAGACGGGCGAACCGGTGAGCCTGATTCTCTCCAAACTCGGTCTCGCTACGGAAAACCACGTCAAAAACGCCCTTGAGTTGCAGTACGGCGTTAACTATATTTCTCTCACCAAAGTAGAGACAGGCGGCGAATGCTTGTCTCTTCTTCCTGAAGCGCTGATGCGCCAGCACCAGATCGTCCCGGTTACCCGCGACGGCAACCGCCTCACGGTGGCAATGGTCAACCCCAACAACCTGATGGCGCTCGATGACATCAAAGTGCGCCTGAAGGGCACCGTCATCAAGCCGGTGGTTTGCACCGAGGACGACTTCCAATCGTTCATGGAAACGATTTACACCAAGCACCTCGAAGACGAGCGCGGCACAGGCGAGGAAGAAGACGAAAGCAATTACCTGAACAACGACATCGACTTGAGCAGCATGGACTTGCTCAAGGACATGGACGATGACGGCGCCGGCACCGACCTGGAAAAACAAGCAGCAGACGCGCCTATCGTCTTGCTCGCCAACCAGATTCTTGCCAAAGCTATTAAGAACAAGATTTCCGATATTCACGTCGAGCCCCAGGAAAAAGAAGTGTTCGTGCGTTATCGCAAGGACGGTTGCTTGCAGCTCGATCGCAAATTGCCGAAGCAAATTCTGGCCGCGCTTGTTTCACGTTTCAAAATTATGGCCGACCTCGACATCGCCGAGCGCCGCTTGCCGCAAGACGGACGTATTCGAGTCAGACTGCAAGGACGAGACATCGACTTCCGGGTTTCAACGGTGCCTGCCAAGTTCGGCGAGAAGACCGTTATGCGTATTCTCGATAAATCGAACACCCAGATCGGCTTGGGCAAGCTCGTGAGCGAGGAAGAAATCCTCGAAACGATGATGGAGATGATTCGCAAGCCTTACGGGATCTTGTTTGTGACCGGGCCTACAGGCTCCGGAAAAACAACGACACTCTATTCTTCGCTTGCCGAACGCAATACCCCCGACGTCAACATTGTCACCGCCGAGGACCCAATTGAATACGACATGGCCGGCATCACCCAGGTGCAGGTGATTCGCGAAAAGGGCGTCGACTTCGCCCGGATTCTCAGAGCCTTCTTGCGTCAAGACCCGGACATCATGCTCATCGGGGAAACGCGGGACAAAGAAACAGCCAAAATCGCCGTGGAAGCCGCGCTGACAGGTCACTTGGTGTTCACTACGCTTCACACCAACGATGCACCAGGCGCGGTGTCACGTCTTATTGAAATGGAAGTAGACCCCTTCTTGATTGCCGCCGCCACTATAGGCATCATCGCTCAGCGACTTTTGCGCCGTGTTTGCGGCGATTGCAAGGAAGATTATCTGCCGGACAAGACCTTGCTCCAATTCCTCGGCATTATGGACCAACATCAGGAAAATGTGGCTCAGGCTGATATTGAAAAGTACAAATTGCGCGTTAACAACAAGAATTGGCCGATTTTCTCGAAGGGCAAAGGCTGCGAAACCTGCAACGGCACCGGCTACAAAGGTCGGATTGGCTGCTACGAAGTGATGCGGCTCAATGATGACATTCGCGATTGCATCGCCAGAGGACAATCGACAGCCATGATTCGGTTTGCCGCCAAAGCATCCGGTATGGTTCCGCTTAAAGACTATAGCTTGCGGCTCGTCGGAAAGGGACAGACGACTTCAGACGAAGTTATTCGCGTTACCCTGTCTGATACCGGCGGTGGTGACACATTGTGTCCGAAATGCCGCAATCCGATCGGTGAAGACTTTATCAAATGTCCGTTCTGCCAACACGAGCTCAAGGTCTCTTGCGTGCGTTGCGGAACCTTGCAGGAAGAACATTGGGCTTCCTGCGCCAAATGCGGCTTGTCGCGCGATGATGCGAAACTTGATTCGCATTGCGGCGCCTGCGACGCTGAAGTTTACGGCAACTGGCAACGCTGTCCGTATTGTCAATCTGAGCGCAATCAGAATAATAACGGCGGCAATCCAGTGGCAAAAGCATCTGTGGCTAGCAACTAGGGGGAAGTAAATGCCATTAGAGATTCAAGAGATTCTGCAACTTGTCGTGGACAAGGGTGCTTCCGACTTGCACCTTAAAGTAGGTTTGACGCCCATCGTGCGCGTGCACGGTAAGCTGATCAAAACCGAATTCGAGCCGCTTACCAAAGACGACACGCAGCGTCTCATATTTTCTATGTTGACCGGCGATCAAAGAAAGCAGTTGGAACAAACATTCGAACTCGACTGCTCGTATGGCGTTTCCGGCTTGGGACGCTTCCGCGTCAACGCATATAAGGATCGCGGCAGCTATGCCGCCGCTTTGCGTACCATTGCATTCAATATCCCTAATATGGATGATCTCGGGCTGCCGGCAGTCGTCGGCAGAGACCTCGTGCATAAGCCCAGAGGCATGGTGCTGGTCACAGGACCAACAGGCTCCGGCAAATCGTCCACACTGGCGTCGATGATCAACTTCATCAACGAGCACCGCGCCGAGCACATTCTCACAATCGAAGACCCGATCGAATTTTTGCATAAGCACAAAACCTCAGTGGTCAGCCAACGCGAGCTGGGACAAGACACCAAGAGTTTTGCCAATGCGCTGCGCGCCGCTCTTCGCGAAGACCCGGATATCATCCTCGTCGGTGAAATGCGCGACCTGGAAACGATTCAGTTGGCACTGACTGCAGCCGAAACAGGTCACTTGGTCTTCGGTACATTGCACACAAGCTCCGCTGCCCAAACCATCGACCGTATCATCGACGTGTTTCCAACCGCGCAGCAGCAACAAGTGCGCGTCATGCTCTCCAACAGCTTGCAGGCGGTTATGTCGCAGACGCTTTTGCCGCGTAAAGTGCAGGCAGCCGGCGCTTCGACGATGACCAAAGGTCGGATTCTGGCGATGGAGATTATGATCAACACGCCCGCTATTTCCAACCTTATTCGCGAAGCCAAAACGGCGCAGATCTATTCGTCCATCCAGATGGGCGGTCAGGTAGGCATGCAGACTCTGGAAACGGCGTTGGCGGGATTGGTGAAGGAAGGTTTGATCGACATCAACGACGCTATGCTCAAGACGAGTCGCTCAGACGATTTCCTGCGACTGGTCGGTCCGCAAGCGCAGCAGATGCTCGCCGCCTCAGCCGGGAAAGCGGCCCACTAAGCGGGTTGCCGACACTTATATCGCCTGCATATATTGCGCCGACTGTTATCTCGTCGCGCGCAAGAGGTATAAGCTGATTAGACCACTGAGATGGCCGCGTACTATTTGGGAGTCTTTTCGCGATGAGTTCGGCAACTGGCAAAGCAAAAACCAAGTCCGCAGCCTCCGCCAAGGGTAAGGGCAAAGGCAAATCTAAAGGAACCGCGGCCGATGCCGCCAAAAAGATCAAACGGGATGACCCGATTGAGGAGTTCTTCTCGCGTTTCGAGAAAGTCAAACTCAAGGACATGGTCATTTTCTCGAGACAGTTCGCCTCAATGATCGGATCAGGCGTCGCCATGATCCGCACGCTCACAATCATTTCCGAGCAGTGCGAAAACAAGAAACTCAAAGAAGTGCTTTCGGATGTAAAAGCGCAGGTGGAGAACGGCGCTGCGCTTTCCGACGCCTTCAGCAGGCACCCAGACACCTTCGACCGCCTGTTCGTTTCCATGGTTAAAGCCGGGGAAACAGGCGGTATTTTGGACGAAGTCATGAAAAAGGTCGCTGAGTTCGCCGAACAGCGCCAAAAATTAAATGACAAGGTTAAGTCCGCAATGGCGTATCCGACCGTGGCACTCGCTGTAGCCGTTATCGTGTTCTGGGTGATGCTCACCTTCATCATCCCCGTATTCAAATCCATGTTCGACGGCATGGGCAGCGAGCTGCCTGCTTTCACCCAGATGTTGATTAATCTTTCGACTATCATGCGTTCGGTCTGGATGTTGGTCGTCGTCGCCGTGCTCGGCGGCGCTTTTTACGCCACCAAGCAGTATTACAAGACCGAGCCCGGACGTTACGCCATTGACGGCATGATGCTCAAACTGCCGGTTGTAGGCGATGTCATCCAGAAGGTCGCAGTGGCTCGTTTCACCCGAACCTTCGGCGTGCTGGTTCGTTCCGGCGTTCCCATGTTGACAGCGCTGGATGTGGTTAAGGAAACAGCCGGCAACGCCGTACTTTCCAAGGCAGTCGAAAGCGTACAAAGAGAAGTCCGCGAGGGCGGCTCGATTTCCAAGCCCCTGAGCAAAGAGCCTCTTTTCCCGCCCATGGTGGTCCAAATGGTTGCCGTTGGTGAAGAAACCGGTAAGTTGGATGACATGTTGTCGAAAATCGCCGACTTTTACGATGATGAAGTCGAAAATAGCGTCGACGCTTTGACTTCCGTCCTTGAACCAATCATGGTCGTTTTTATCGGCGGCATCGTCGGATCGGTGGTTGTTGGCATGTATCTACCAATCTTTTCAATCATCAATCAGATTAAATAGTTCCAAAGGCCGAGTTTCGGGTTATCCTGTTATATGACATGGCGAACGAGCTTGTGCACGGCAGTGCAGTCTCGTGGTTTGTGAAAACACTCGCCAGGTTCTACAATAGATTACATTTACCTGAGAGAACTAGAGTTGACAGGGTTGCAAGCGAAGCCAGCTTCATCGATGAAACCAGCCAGCGGCTCGAAGGCAGCAGTGGACAAAGCGCAAGACCAAATCCACCGCTGGCTTTTACAGTACGCCCAGACGCGCGATCCGTCGCTGCGTGACGCGATCATTCAGGCATCTTTGCCTTTGGTCAAACGTATCGCCTATGGTCTTGCCCGCCGTTCCACAGACCCTGTCGAGGATCTGATCCAGGTCGGCTCGATCGGTCTGATCAAAGCGGTCGACCAGTTCAAACCTGACGCCGGCGCCAAGTTTCAGACTTACGCCACCCACCTGATCACAGGCGAAATCCGACACTATCTGCGTGATAAGACAGCCATGATCCGCGCCCCGCGCGAGCTTCAAGAGCTTTCCTTCCGCATCAACAGGTTGGTCCAAAACCTGACTGCCAGGCTGGGACGCGAGCCTAGCGATGTCGAAATCGCCCACGAGTTGCAGATTCCGGTAAGTCGCGTAAACGAAGCTTACGAAGTTGATCGTCGCCGCACGTTAATTTCGCTGGATCAGGCGTTATCCAACGATGCCGGCAGTGAACAATCCCTTATCGATACATTGATTGATGGTCGTTATCAAACCAACCAGACCGCCAAGGAAGATCGATTCATGCTCGCCGAAGCCATCAAGCAACTGCGTGATGGACTGCGCGAGGTCGTGCAGCTGACGTTCTACGAGGATTTGAGCCAAACCGAAGTGGCTCGGCGCCTCGGCATCTCGCAGATGCAGGTATCGCGCCGTCTGCGCGCTGCCACCGCGGAGTTGTATAAGATAATCACCCAGACCAAGAAGAATCAGGGGATTTCGAAAACCAAGTATGACTGACCAGGTCATTGTTACTGAGAACCTCGTCAAAATTCACTACAGTCATTTCTTGCGAAGACCGTCCCGGGCGCTGCAAGGCGTCAGTTTTTCCATAGCCCGCGGTGAGGCCTTCGGGCTGCTTGGGCCCAACGGTGCCGGAAAAACGACCACTCAGAAGCTTTTGCTTGGCTTGCTCAAGCCGACCGAGGGAACAGTCTGCGTGCTCGGCCATCCGGCGGGCGACCCGCGCGCTTTGGATAAAGTCGGCTTCTTGCCCGAGAATCCTTATTTCTATTCCTACCTGACCGCCCACGAGTTTCTCGACTTCTTCGGGCGACTATTTAATTTGAGCGCCGCTCAACGCAAAGAACGGGCTAACGAGTTGTTGAAAATGGTCTCCCTGTCTGATGCAGGCAGCAAGCCGATTCGCAAATTTTCCAAAGGCATGCTGCAACGGCTGGGCATCGCCCAGGCGTTGATGAACGATCCAGATGTCCTATTTCTTGACGAGCCGAACACCGGATTGGATCCAATCGGCAGGCGCGACATCCGCAACATCATCAAAGGGCTTAAACAGCAAGGCAAGACGATATTTTTGAACTCGCATCTGCTTCCGGATGTCAACGAGCTATGCGATCGCATAATGATTTTGCACCGCGGACGGTGCGCTGCCGAAGCGCGCGTGCAGGACATTGCCACCAGCGGCAATTACCGTGATCTGGAAGAATACTTCATGGACGCGGTTGCCCGCGCCGAGCAAGAGTACAACGAGCAGCAGGCAACAGCCGCCGCAGCCACTCCGGCGAAAGTGTGATCGATATGAACTCCGTCATTGCTATCGCCCTGAATACATTCAGAGAAACGGTTCGTGACCGGGTGCTCTATGCATTCTTGATCTTCGCCGTCATCCTCACCTTTGCCGGAATAGTATTGGGCACGCTCTCGGTTGGACAGAGCGTGCGTGTTCTGGAAGATATCGGGCTATTTACAATCTCCACCATTGGTGGTGTCATCGCTATTTTTGTCGGCACCAACCTCGTCTTCAAAGAGTTGGACAAACGGACGATCTATTTAATTTTCACCAAGCCGATCAGGCGTTGGCAGTTTATTCTTGGCAAGTTTTTGGGACTCTCGCTTTGTATCTTGATAATTACGGCGCTGATGGGCGGATTCCTGATGGTGCTGACCTTGGCCAACGGCGCGCCGGCAAGCTCCATGTCCAATTTGCTGGCTGCGGTGGGATCCGTTTATCTGGAACTTCTGCTCGTGATTGCGCTTGCCACATTTTTCTCGACATTCGCCACGCCTTTGATGAGCGTCATCTTTACCATCGGCTTGTGGATATGCGGTCATCTCGGGCAATCGTTGATGTCGCTGGGTTCTATGTCCGAGAGCGGGGCAGTTAAGGTGCTATTTGCGGTGATTTACTATGCGCTGCCCGACTTGGGCAAACTCACGGAGTTGCGTTTTGAATTAATCACACCGCCTGCCGCGGGCGCCTGGAGTCCGGGGGCCGTTGTGGGCCATTTTGGTGTGGAAACACTTCTGCTTTTGACCACATACGTGTTAGGTTATGTTGTATTGCTGCTTAGCCTGGGCACTTTAATCATCGAACGCAGAGAATTCAATTGACCTCTCCTTTTCCACCACAACTGCAAGGGCTCACGCTCGATCTGCTCTCATTCGTGATTGGCATGTGCGTAGGCAGTTTTCTGAACGTGCTGGCACTGCGATCGCTGGCGGAGCAATCGATCATTTTTCCGGCCTCGCACTGCCCGCGGTGCAAGCATCCGCTCGGCATTTTCGATAACATTCCGGTGTTATCCTGGCTGCTTCTGCGTGGCAAGTGCCGGTACTGCAGCGGGCCGATTCACTGGCAATATCCCGTTGTCGAAGCCTTCACCGGATTCACTTTCCTGGCCATCGAGAAAGTCTTTTTCGATCTTCAACATTCGCCTTTCAACACCGTTTGGTGGAATCAGATTCTTGCCTCCTTTCTCGACGGAAACATGCCTGCCGCGGCGCTGAATTGGCATGTGGACACGGAAGCCGAGCGAAGTATTGTGGTTGGCTGGATTATCAATCCTGCGCAGCAGCTTTTGTCGGGTTGGCGCTTTCTGCCAGGCTTCGCCAATAGTTGGAACCAGCAAGACCTTCTGCTGCTCGCCGCAGGGGCGATTTTCTTTGCCTGTGTGCTCATCGCCGTTAGTGTCACCGACTTTCGCGAAAAGCTCATTCCGCACGACATAACCTATCCGGCGATGATCGTGGGCATCTTATTCAGTGCGTTCGTCAGGCACGATTTGCTGGGCGCCATGGCTGGAATTGGCGCCAGCTACATTTTGTTCGATTTCATTGCATTTTATGGTCTGAAGGTTTATCTGATGTCGCATGGGGGTACGCCGGAAGCGCGACCTCGCCGCTTGCGTCGCAGATTTCCTCCGCGAACTCGAAGGCGCCTCTCGCGATCGCTGCGTTGGCGGTTGGATTTAGCCACCATCGAAAATTCCGAGCAAGAAGAGCCGGTGGAAGTGATGGGTGGAGGCGACGCTGTCCTCTCGGCGGTAATGTCCGCTTTTTTGGGCTGGCAGTTGCTGGTCATTTCGCTGGTTTTCGGCTTCATAATCGGCACGGCCATGGGGCTTTTCCTGCTTATCGACGAAATGCGGAAAGCAAATCTTCTTCACATATGCGCCAAGCGCGCCGCCATTTGCGCCGCAGTCGGTGCCACCGTACTTGGTTGCTTCGCCTGGTTCATGACTCGCGACATCTCCTCCACCGGTGGACTGTCAATGCCGCTTGGGATGGCGCTTGTAGGCGCCGTCAGCGGACTTTTGATCGGAGTGGTATCAATCGGCACCAGAGTGTCCAAGCCTTATCCGTTTGGTCCGGCGCTGGCGGCCGGTGGGTTTATAGCAATTTTTTTGCTGCCGAATTGGGTTTATCTGTCTGCCATTGCACCCATGCCACATTAATTGGGGCATAATGTCTCCTGTAGGGGCGGGGCGCGCCTGGCCCATTTTTTAGAAGGTGGACATCGTGTTTGGATTTGGTAAAAAGTCGGGACCTCTCCTCGGCTTAGACATCAACAGCAGCACCATCTCCGTAATCGAGATCGCAAAGACGAAGACGGACATACAGGTGAGCAGGTTTCACAGCGTACCGACGCCACCAGACATAGTGCGCGAAGGTTTGCTTGCTGATCCCGAAGCGGTGGGCAACTCCGTCAGAGAATTACTCGAGTCGGCAGGAATCGTCAGCAAGAAGGGCGCCCCTGTTGTCAATATCGGCATTCCGGGACAGTCTGTGGTTATTCGCTTGATGCCTGTGCCCACCGGCATGCCACCAGATGAGCTATCAGACGTCGTCAAACAAGAAGCGATCAATAACTTGCCTTTCCCATTGGAAGAGGCCAACATCGATTATTGCTTGTTGCCCGCCACAGAGCGCACCGATCCCGATGGTGTCAGACGCGTCGATGTATTGCTGGCCGCCATTCAGCGTATCGTCGTCGACAGCTACTGGCGCATGGCGGAAGCCGCCGGCGTCAAGCTCGGCCATTTGGATATTTCGTCTCTGGCCGTAATCAGATCGCTGGCTTCGGCCGGCTTGCTCAAAGACGACGGCGAATTGGCCATGGCGGTGAACATCCGCAACGATGCCACCGATATCACACTAACTAAGAAAGGCATGCCGCTCTTTAGCCGCTCGGTGTTGCTTGGTGTGGAGACCCTCGGTGAAGCGATATCACGTAGTATCGACGTGCCGATGGATGAAGCAATTTCGCTTCTGCCGAAGATGAACCTCGGCTCGGTGCCGACATCCGATCCCAAGCTCGGACAAGCAGCGCAAGTAGCGCGCTCCGTATTTGGTGACTTGATTGCCGAAGTCGGACGGTCGTTGGAATTCTACATGTCGCAGGTCGGCATCATTCAGGTAGACCAAGTTCTGATCACCGGACCAGGATCGATGGTGCCCGGTATTGATGAGTTTGTGTCCAACCGGTTGAACATTCCTTCGCAGGTGGCTGATCCGTTCGCCAACCTTATATATGACAAAGCGGCGATTACCGACGACAGGCGCGCCACCGAAGCGATGCTGGTCGGACTGGTAATCGATCCGGCTAGCACTGCCACCAAAACGGTGGAAATCGACCTCAACAAACAAGGACGCACCACACTTGGTGGCGGCGAAGACGGCGATGGAGAGGAGGAAGGCGAAGAGGAAGCGGAAACTCCCTGGTTTGTTCCCACAGTTGCCGCTGGTATCGGTATCGCGTTGATCGTTACCTGTGCATGGGGTGCCTGCCAGTATTTCGCCGGGCAAAAGCAAGCTGAACTCGACGAGCTGGATCAAAAAGTACAAGAACAACAGAAGCAGCTTGATCAAATGACCAAGTCACAAGGCGAGCTTGCCGGACTGCGTTATAAGAAAGAAGTTCTCGAGCGCATTGTCAAGCACGGGCAGCCGGTGGCGGCGTTGATGAATTTGACGCGTGAAACGATTCCACAGGGCGTGATGCTGAATTCGTTCTCGCTGTCTCAAAACCGATTTGAAGCGAAAGGCATCGCGCTCGATTTTGCGCGCGCGTCGCATTACGCCATCAACCTTCAAGGAACCAATTTAGTCAATACGGTGAGCGTGGTCGATCCGCACCGTGTCAAAAACAAGCCGCAAGTCGTGGGATTCGAAATTCGGGCCAATATAGTGCCTGAGGCATCGAAACTGACCATCGACCAAGGCACAATCAATAGTCCGCCCAAGCCGCTGACATCGGATAACGCTGCGCAGCCGGGCAGCAATAATGATCAACCTACTGCGCCAGTCGCCCAGACGACCGGCTCGACCAAGTAAGGCAAAAGGAGCGCCGTTATGGATTTCAAAATGAAAATTGTCTGCGCAGTCGCCCCATTCGGGATAGCGGCCGCAGTTGGATTTTCGCTTCTGCAGCCGGCTTTTCAGGATTACACCGAAAAGGCGCAAAACGTGGATACGCGCAAGCACGACAGTGAAG
This sequence comes from Candidatus Obscuribacterales bacterium, assembly GCA_036703785.1. Taxonomy (GTDB): domain Bacteria; phylum Cyanobacteriota; class Vampirovibrionia; order Obscuribacterales; family Obscuribacteraceae; genus JADYXS01. The sequence goes on along the minus strand of DATNQY010000303.1, from coordinate 19,734 downwards.
AACTCACCGCCAAGCTTGCCGACCGCGGCAAAATCATGAAAGAGAAAACCGAGCTCGAGGCTGCCATCGAGTCCTTGCGTGGCTCAGTGCCCAAAGATCCCGGCCTCGACATTCTCAATATCGACCTCGAAAAAATGGCGCTTGACTCCGGGCTCGACCTGATTTCGATCACGGCTCCCAACAAAGAAGTGCTGAAGAAGGCCGGAATTGCAGATGATGCCGAGCCAACCACTCTCGGCAGTACGATGGCCAAAAACAAAGAGGCGCTCGCCAATAAGGTGAAGGCTGCTGCCGCGCCGGCAAGCGCCGCCGCCGCAGCCATAGCCGGAGCCGGCAGCAAGGGCGCGGCCGCTGCTAAGGCACCGCCGGATGCAGGACTGGCGAAAAACATATTGCAGGTTAAGCTGCTGGGTAGCTATAGCAACCTGATGACCTTCACTCACAAACTCGAGACCTACCAGCACGTGCTGGCCATAAGCGACCTGCATGTCAGCTTGCCGAGGGGAGCGAAAGGAACCGCCGCTCTGGCGGCCAACCCCTGGCAATCAAAAACGTTGCCCGATGATTCCGACATCAACGAGGCTGATCCACCAGGCGATCCGGACGCTTTGAACGTTACCATGATGATTACCAGCTACTATTTACCTTAGACTGAGGCAGATTCTTTTATGAACGACCAACAGAAGATAAGACTAGCTATGCTGGCGTTTGCCGGATTGCTCCTTGCCGGCGGTGTCTACGCCTGGATGGCGTACAACAACGAGAAACAGCAAGAAGCCGACGTCGCGGAAAACAGCGCGCCGCATCGGATCATAGCCACTCGCAAGCCGGACGCGCAGCCTCCCAAGTCCGATACCACAGGTGATGCCGCCACCACTAATGGTGCCAAGCCGCCGGTAGTGGCCGTGCGTCCTCAGGCAAATCCGGCGCCCACGGCCATTAAGAGCGAGTTGGATAAGATGCCGCCTGTGGTGAGGCCGGTTGCCAATGTTGTGCCCCCGGGTTCCGCTGCCAAGCCCATACCTGCAGTAGCGGTAAAACCTGTACCGGCACCGCCGGTCAAACCGATGCCTGCAGTAGCTATCAAACCTGCAGTCCCGCCGGTTGTTGTAGCTAATCCGCACTCCGGCATGGACACAAGCTTTAAGCCCATGCCCCACACGGCGCCGCCGGTTAACGCCCTTAACGTGCGTGCTGGGGCCAAGCCAACCGCTATTGCTGTCCTACCCCCAGTGGCCGCTCCGGCCGCCGTTGCTGAGCCTGTTGCTGCCGCCGCTTCTGTGCCTGCGGGCTCAGGTGTGGTCGCCACGACGGAAGCTGAAGCATCCGGCAAGGCGCGCAAGGAAGCCGGGCGCAACGATCCAATGCAAATTTTGAGCGGGCTTTTCCCGTTCCCAAGATCCAAGAAAGCTCACGGCGATGCAGCCGGCCCTGGCGATGTTCCGCCGCCGCCTGGCGCCGGGGATGAAACTGCTGCCGCCGCAGCCGGCGAGCAGGTGAACAATGGTGGCATCGGTGTCAAAGGCAAGATTGCCGAAAAGCTGGTTCCACCCCCGCCGCCCGGTGGTGATGGTGGCGGCCCCGGCGATATCCCGATAGATATTTTGCCGCCTCCGCCTTCGCGCCCGATGATCAGCGATAAACTTCAGGTTGTTTCCATTCTGGATGACCATGCCATCATCACTTTCCCCAGAGATCTGCGCACCAAAAATAAATGGCCTGCATACATCACATTGGCCGTCGGGGAGCAGTTCGATTCACTAAAAGTGGTCGGCATCACTCCTGATGGTGTGACGGTGGAAGAAGATGGAGAGCGTTCCCTCAAGCCGCTTCCTAATATAAAATAGACCCGTCGCACCACGCGAGGGTCACCATGAGTCAAACGAATCGAACGCGAGTGTTTATGCTCGCTGCGGCCGGATTGCTATTTGGTGCCACCACATTCGGGTGGGTGCAGCATATGCAGACGGCTCCACGGCGCGATACGAGCGGCACCGCTACTGCAACCAGCACCGGGCCCGCCGGCATTGAGCCAAAGGGGCACGCTCAGACAGTTAGTGCCGCTAATCCGGTTGTGGCAAAGCCGATGCGCGATCCTATGTGCTCGCCGGAAGTACGGGCTGCCTGGCCCGTGTCCGACTATTCGGCTCTATCAGCCGCACATAATCGCGCTTACTTGCGCCAACGTGCATATGATGCAGCACTGGCTGTGCCACTGCCTCCGCCTCCTGATCCGGCTGCCGGGGATACCGAGCCCCAGCCGATTGCCCGTGAGATGCCGCCTGTGCCCTTGCCGCAAGCAATTCGCCTCGTCGGCGTGATGGATGGAAAGGCGATTTTTGCCGTGCCGTCCGACGTTGCGTATCGCAATAACGTCACTAGCTCATTCACTCTTGGTCCCGGTCAAAAATATGCCGGCATCACTGTGCAAGAAATAAAACCGCACTCGGTCACCATATGCGATGGCAAGTCCATCTGCATAAAATCTCTTTCTGATCTACAGTGAACCTCTATGGATTTTAGAACCGCGATCGCGCAAGCAAATGAGATGCTCGGTAACCACGAGCCCGCTGCGCTCACCGTGGAGCAAATGGCGCCTTTCTTACAGAGCGAGGAAGCGGCGCGAGGCTTTTTTGTTGCTTACTTGACTGGCGAATTCTCAGCTACCCAAACGCCCGATGCATTACTGCAAGCGCTGCGCGGCGATGCGCGCATCGCCCACTGCGTGCTCGTGCGCAATCTGGTAATGTCGGCCGCCACGGAGGCTGCTCACAGGCGTTCCGGCGATGAAGAAAAAGCTTGGGGCTCCGCGGCCGTGGTGGAGAAAACGGGCAATCTCATCGTTGCCGCAGACGACTCAGCCTTATGGGCACTGTTGAGCGATATGCGCAAAACTCTGCTATCGGAATCCGACGTTTTCGCCGAGTTTCTAAATCGCATGAATTATTCCGATAACGAAAAACTGGCGGCGCTGACCGAGGTCAATAATGTCCTGACTCTGCGCAAATCGCGCAATGTCGAGATTCTCGACCTGGCCGACCCGATCGATTGAGTGGCCCCAACACGGCTGAGTGGCTGGGAACCCGGCTGAGCTTTGCCGCGTCGAACCTGCAAGATACTTTCACGGCGAGACTGTTCATGGCGCTGCGTTTTCCAAGTTTTCTGGTGTTCTTGTTTGTATTGCAGGCGCTTCTCGCCTTTCAAATCGGGCGTGTGCCGGCGCCTATGGCTTTGTTCCACCTGTTGATATTGCTTACTACTCTGGTTTATTTCGGCATAGCGGTCTGGGGCATGCCGCGTCTGACGCGCTATGGCGGCATTCGATTCGATCGGCTATTCAGCCACAGTTTGTTGCCGTTTCTGCAAGTGGCAGCTGCCGACATGTGGCTGATGGCAACGTCGGTGCATGTCTTCAATCCGGTCGCCACCGTCGGTCTCATGATGGTGTTGGCGTCGCTGTTCCTGCTGTAGCGAAAATTCAAGCTGCCAAATTGTCTGTAGAGGCGGCGCCGAGCGTTGCCCTTATTGGAAGCCTTGCGGGCCGTTCATTTGGTTGAGAACGGCCGCCATCTTCGACATGTCGTTCAAGATGCGGCGTGCTTTGGGATCGGTGGATTCCTTCTGTTTAAGCGAACTTACAAGTGCGCTGTGTTGCAGTTCGCTTTCCACCTGGTATTGCGACACGGCGACAAATCCGCCGGCAAACAATTGGAATGACCGCCGGGCAATACCGTCGGCGGGACGCAAGTCCGCACGACTCATCTTATGATCCGATGCCACCAACTCATAGCCAGGCTGGATCGATAATGTCTTTCCGGCCAGTGGACCATGCTTGAGGTGAATCTTAATGTTGCGGCCCATGCCGTCGACATTGCGTACGCGCAAAGTGTGATTCTGCACGGAGACGAAGGCATCGCTGTTGGCGCTGTATGCGACGTCTCCTTCGGGCGTCTGCACGATACCAGTGTTAGAAGGTCGCCGCACAGAGCCGAGTATGTTGCCGTTTAAAAGCTCGACAACATACGGCGAGGTTCGCTTCAGTTCGGTATTGGCATCCTGTGGAATTGCCAACAAAAAATCAAGCGATCCAGCGAGGTGATCAGCACTTGGAAAACCATCGCATTCGCCGACGCCGATTAAGGCGGTAGTCGTCATTACCTCTACAACCGGCGGACCGACCGAAATGTTTCTCATGTCCGCAGGCGTGTGCGTGGTGTCGATAGGTTGCACCGGTGGTGCAAATATCGGCGGAATAATCGTAGGAGGCGGTGGACCATACTGCGCACCGACGGGCACTTTCAAGTTGCCAATGCCGAGCGCCAGCAGGGAACACCCGGCTACCGCGACCAGCATCGAGATCCACCGATTGTCAGTATTTCGATCCATTTGCTCTTGATCCGCTCGGTACAAATGCTTCAGAGTATACATGAGCCACCGTCGGTGTAAGGCATCGTGCAATTCCTACAGGTCAATTCCAGGCTCTTTGTTTGTGCCACTCTAGTGCTCATTTGCATCGCCGCATTTGCGGCGAGCCTGGGCTGTTACTTTCTAGCGGATGATTTTTATCCGATCACATATCTCTTTCAGGGATTCCACGGACATCCGCAACTGCTCGCGGAGAAGCTGTTTTCACCCTGGCAAGTCAGCGACATTCAACTTTTCTATCGACCTTTGAGCGAGCTGAGCCTGATCTGCGACTACGCCATTTATGGGCCTTGCGCGTCCGGATTTCATGCCACAAATCTACTTATTCATTGCGCGGTCTGCGTGATGCTCTTCTTCGTTGGCGAGAAGCTTTTGGCTAATTTCGGCTATGAGCGCGCGCGCGCAGTGGCCTTTATGGCGTCTGCACTTTTCGCAGCCAATCCGCTCAACGCGGAGTCCGTAATATGGATTATCGGCAGAGTCGATTTGCTGTGCGCGCTTTTTTACTTAGTGTCACTGTTGCTATTTTTGAACGGGCGTCAAAGCCTTTCGGTCGCCGCATTTGTCGCCTGCCTCTGCGCTAAGGAAACAGGCGTCACCTTGCCGTTCCTGCTGATTGCCTATGTGCTAATTACGGCAGACAGCAAATCACAATCCACGCGGTATCGACTGCTGCAATGCGTTCCATTTTTCGTCGCACTCGCTGGATTTGCCGTGGTGCGTCGGCTGGTAATCGGCGAATGGATTGGTGGCTATCGCGGTTCCATCGCCGATGCGTATAACTTGATTCCCTGGCACTATCCGTTGACGAATGGAAATCTTTGGAAGCTGTTCTATCCGGTCAACGACGATTTTATTTTCGGCGCGCATCCGTTGCTTATTGCCTTGCACTGCCAATGGATCGCCTTGGGCTGCATTGTGCTTTTGTGCGCGTGTCTCTATCGTCTGGGAGAAAGGCGATTTGGACTATCCCTGGGTTTCACTCTTGCCTGGTTGGCGGTATGCGTATTGCCGGCGTGGAAGCTGGCAATCATTCAACCGACGTTGGCGGGCGGCCGTTTCGCGTACTTGCCCTTGATGCCGGCTTCGCTTGCTCTGGCATTGCTGTGGGCGATTCCGCTCTCATCGTTTGAACTGCGCGCGATCTTTAATCGGCGGATGCTCAACGGTGTGCTCACGCTTGCAGGCTGTGCTCTCTGCGCAGCGCTTGTGGTTATTTTTGTCAGCAGCGATCAGATCAACAATCGCGCCTGGCTCGAAGCCAGTGCGCAGGCACGCGCGTTACAAGCGCAAGTCCAATCTGCGGTGAGTAATTTGCCGCCGGAGAAAAAATTGATAATACTGAATGTGCCGACGCATTATCATGGTGCGCACCTGTGCTATCGCGATGAGATGCTGCGCTCAATGCTGAGCCCGCCGTTTATGAGCTGTGATCTGTCAGGACGAGTCGAGGACCTCCAATTGCATCATGACGGCGGCATTATGAACGTGTCTTTGCTGAAACGAGAGACGCTGGATGAGAGCAACGAATGCAGTTTGTGGGATTGTGCCAGTCGTACATTGCGTCCGTTCCCCGCGGCTTCGCTGTTGCGCGAAGCTAACTCCACGGCTGAGGGATTGAAGATATTTCCAGCAGGGATAACGGCGATTGGAACAAACTTCAAGAGAGACGGCTACACGGTCAGGCGATACGTGGCAAAGTTTGATCCTCCGCTGAATCCGGCTTCGGTAAAATTCATCAGGATAGACGCCGGCTGGCCGGCGCTTGGCGATGGTGTGGTTTTGAACGCACTGGTGCAATTGCGTTGGAAGGCCGGCTGCGACAGCGGTTATAAGGACGCCAATCTGCGCACGACGGTGATTGCCTGCGATCGCACTCAGCACCAGTGCAGGATTTCAGTTGGCGACTGCAAGCCATGGCTATCCTCGCAATCGATCGATATGGTGATGGTCGAGTTGCCGCTGTTGCCAATGGCCGGTCCCAAGTTGGCCGCGATTGTGGCGGAAGATGGCGCGACGTTGGTGCCACGCTTAGAATGTTCCCCCACGATAGCGGCGATTGACGACGGTTCGGTCGTCATCAACTCCAGTCCGCGTGCGTTCCTTTTCGATGCCACCAGAGTTGAAAACGCGAAAAAAGTGCTGGTTGAAATTTCGCGACCGCGTTCTGCCTTCGAACATTTTTCCGGACGCCTGCGTGACAGTGCGCTGTGTAACAATGCAATGCGTCGATTCAGCATCGCCAACCTTGCCGGCTCGTTTCGCTTGAGCGCCCGGGAGTTTCCTGAGAAGGCGGTCTATCAGGTCAGGCTGTTTGCCGTTGACGCCGGCGGACGCATCTGCGGTTTTGCTTCGGATCCTACGCAAGTGCAAGTGCTGTAGGCGCGATGCCTGCATGGACCCTACTCGAAGATGCCCTGCTCGCTGGTTGCGGGCTGTCCCGGCGATTGCAGGTTAATAAAGACCGGATCCGAGAAAAAGCTCACCGGCTTTCCAGCGACGTCAACGGCAGCGGCCTCGACCTCATAAGTGCCCGGTGCACCAAGCTCATCGGCTGTCAGTGTTGTATGGGCAATTAGTTTTTTCAGCACAACGCGCTTGGCGCAATACGGCGATAGATAACTGCGCGGACCATCCGGAATTCCCGCTTCCAGCAAACCATTACGCCGCGAAACTTCCAGAACCATGCCTGAGGCACCCTTGGTGCAACTAGCATCTATGTTCAACGGAATCGTTGACGTCGTGCTCATTACCACTCCGTCGTGTCCGATTACTAGCGTTGGAGCCGCGGCATCTTCCCGTCCACAAGCCGGCGTTCCAACCAATGTTTCACTGGGCAGTCTTGCTCCTACCACTTCGACAGCCGGTGTCATGCGTCTCCAGCCGTATAAATGGACGCTCTGCAAATCGTTTGCGAAGTTCGGTGACGGCAGGCAAACGCGAAAAATCCCATTGCGTGGTGAAAGCATCCAGCGCATCGAGTTCGAGACGGTGAAGCGATAGGTATGTGGCGCGCCGTCGTCGATCACCGGCAAATACAAGCAGCGGTCGTTATTGTAGGCGGCGCGGATCGCGCCTGGCGGCTGCGGACCAGTTTGCCACCACAGTGACAGGGCGGGCAGCGTTCCCTTGGGCACCGCCGGTAATCTGCGGCAACTGAGCGTGATTTCGATCAGATCGCACTGGTCAATTAAAGTTCGTGCATCGCAAGCGAACTCGGCAATGGACAACTGATTTGTTTGATCGATGTGCCGGCTGGTCGCAGTCAGCTCGACGTTGAGAGAGCCGCTTCCAAATTGAGCGTGAAACGGACGCAGCGTGCGCAAATCAGAATCCCAGTAGACAAGCTCATGCTGCGGCGAGGCAGCCAGTCGGCGAAGGCGCGACAGGCTGAACATATCATGATTGATGATGTACCAGGGCGACAAAGTCTCGACGCGCTCGTTAATGTCTTGCCTGGTCATAGGCAGGCGAAACATTGCCCGCACCATATCGGACGAGGAGAAGAGGTAGACGCCCTCATACCTGTGAGGGGGATTCAGCACAACTAAATACTGACCCGAACCGAGCCGTGCGACGGATTGTTCAACTTGCTGCTTGAATGCCACCGTTTCATTCCCGGCGTGCACCCAGGCCGAGTTGTTCAGTACGGACATGCTTGCGAAACAAGCTAACAATGCTCCGCACACTAGAGTCCAAATGCGCCTGTGCTTGAGATTGAAAGTTGCCAGCACAAACAACAGAAGCAGCGGCACGGACGCCAGGTAGAATTGGCGAGCCCCGGCGAGGGTATCCTCGAGATTCCACACGGGGATTCCGACGGCGAATGTTAAAGCGAACCAGCAAATCAGGAATAAGGCTGACTGGTTTATTTGGAGCCGCTGTTTTGCCAGCTTGGCGAAACCAAGCCCCGCTGCCACCACATAGAGGACAAGTAGGATGGACGTAAACAGCGCGGACGGCAACGCTAGTTGCGAGTTGAGAGGGAATAGGCAGGTGAGCGGCCATTTGCACAGTAAACGATCGGCATAAGATCGAATCAGCCAGTCTCCCACCGGACCCTGATATCCACCGACTATTGGACCGAGCACCGAAAGGCGAACGGTCACATAGCCAGCAAGCACCAACCAATAGGCAGCGAGCGGTCTCCACTGGCGCTCGAGCGACGAACGTTCGGGCAAGCGCCAGAGAAAAGTTCCAATCGTGAAGAGCAAGGGCAGAACTGCGGTTTGTTCTTTGCACAATATTGCCAATGCCATCGCGCCGACGCTCGACGCTAGTGCAACACGCCTGGAGTTTTGCCGCCAGATAATCCAACCGAGCACTGACAGGAGTGAAAGTGTGGTGCATGAAAGCGTCACGACATTTACTGGCGCGTTCACAGCTTCCACGATTAATGGGTATGCGCCGAATAGACCAGCCGCAAAAAATGCGCCGCGTCCGTCGGGAAGCAGCCGCTTTCCGACGAAGAAAACTATTACTGCATTGAGACAATGCAATACAACGTTGGTCAGGTGATACCAGAGCGGATTAGCATCGGCCCACCAGTATTGGAAGTACATGATTATGAAAGGCAGCGGGCGGTAGCAGCTTAAGAAGGGCTGCAAGTGCGACATCGGTGTGGTGAACGCCTCGACCAGCACATTGTGTTTCCCTTGCCACGCCTGGTGCATGTAATGCAAGAACGTGAAATCGTCGCAGAAGAAATAGCAGTTGATCGTGTTTGCGTAGCAGAGGAAGCAAATGGCGATAAGCGCGATGATTGGCGCGAGCCAGGGAATGTTCGAGCTGACAGCGGGCTGAAGCCCGCCGGTCCCAATCGGGCGACGCCTGGCGTTGCCCACACAAAGCCCGCTGTCAGCTGATCCGCGGACATCAACTGCGGGCATGGTTTAGCCGTCCATCAACAGCGTTGAATAATCTTGCGGCGTGTTGACATTGAAGTGTTGGGGCAGGCGGCCGCCCGCGCCGATGGCGTCAACTGGAAACAACTTAGCGCTGATGCCGCCGAGGAAATCCGTCACCTTCAGGTTGCCCTCGAAAATCGCCGCTTCCAGCGGCTCGACGCAGCGCTTGGAATAAACGCCGAGCAATGGTTCTACACCGTCTTCATGGTGCGCGACCAGCACGTCGGACGCCGGTGCTTGCATGGCCATGCGGCGAATCAGAGTCTTGTCCACCAACGGCATATCGCACGCAATGACGAACACATGTTCGTTCTCGGCTACGAGCAGCGCCGAAAGGATGCCGACAAGGGGTCCGCGGTTGGGAATGATATCTTTAACGACGTCCAACGTAACATGCGAGTAGTCGTCTGGGTCATTGGCGACCAGGACGACTTCCGTGAACATCTCCTTCAGCATCTGGTAGCGATGCTCAATGAGCGTTCTGCCGCCATACGGCAAGAATGCCTTCGGCCGGCCCATGCGCACACTTTTGCCGCCGCACAAAATTGCTCCGGTCATAGGCAGGAGAATTCTGCCGGTGGATTCAAGAGTCTTTCTTTGCGATTCTTTGGGATCTCTTCTGCGCATCAATAATGGTGTCATGCTATTCGCCTGTGTAAACCGGTTCTCTCTTTTCCGCGAATGCCGCCAGACCTTCGAGACGGTCTTTCGTATTCAGCAGTTGAATGTAAGCCTTGGTCTCCAATGCCAGCCCGGCGTTGAGATCTCGGTCATAACCTTGATCGATCGCCCACTTGGCTGCTTTCAGTGACAGCGGCGCGGCTGCGGCAATTTCCCTCGCCCACAACCTGCACTGGTTGAGCATTTCGCTATGGTACTCATCAGCGCCGTTGCCGGCCGGGACAATTTTGTGCACAAGTCCAATCTCTAACGCCTCGCGCGCTGTAATCGCCCGAGCCGTCAAAATGATCTCCTTGGCACGCGATTTGCCGATCAAGCGTGAAAGGCGCTGAGTACCGCCTGCACCGGGGATGATACCAAGCCGAACTTCCGTCAAACGCATGACGGCTTCTTCGCTCATGGCTCGCAGGTCGCAAGCAAGAGCCAGCTCCGTGCCTCCGCCGAAAGCCGATCCGTTGATGGCGGCGATCACCGGCTGGGGCAAACTTTCAATTGCCAGCATCGTTTTCTGAATCAGGTTGAGATAGTCGATTACCTGACCTTCGGTCATTCCCTTGCGTTCGGTGAGATCGGCTCCTGCGCAAAATACTTTGGTACCGGCGCCGGTGACGATTACTACCCGAGTCTCCTTGTCCTGCGCAATTTCCTCGCAAGCTGCGCAGATAGACTTGAGCAAAGCGACGTTGAGGCTGTTGAGCACTTTCGGCCGCTGCAACTTCAGCCACGTAATCGGCGCTTCTTTCTCAACTTTCAGCACTTGCTCCGTCATGAGCCACTTCCGCCTTCGCCTGTTTGGCTTGATCTTTCGTTCGACTTGACAGACACGCCTGCAAATACCTCCCGGGCAACTTGCGTTTCACTATCTTCTGTGCCAACTCGCCGCAATCCACGAGTTTATCGAGATTGACGCCGGTGTCGACGCCCATATCGCTGAGCATGTACACGAGATCTTCGGTGGCAAGATTGCCGGCTGCACCGGGCGCGTACGGGCAACCGCCCATGCCGCCGATGCTGCCATCGAATATGGTGATGCCTGCTTCCAGTCCTGCCACCACGTTTGCTAATGCTGTTCCTCTGGTGTCGTGGAAATGCAGTGCGATTTTGCGTTTATCCTTGTCACTGGTAATCAGCTTCAACATTTTTTGAACGTCGAGCGGTGTGGCGGCGCCGATGGTATCACCCAGCGAAAGCTCGTCGCAAAATTCAAGCAGGCGGTTGGATAGCCTAACAACCTCTTGCGGATTCGTCTTGCCTTCGTACGGGCACGCGAAGACGACGGACAGATAGCCGCGCACTCGCATGCCGTCCTTGTGTGCTTGGCTGGCCACGTCCGACAAAGTGGCAACTGCCTCGTCAATGGATTTGTTGATGTTTTTTTTGCTGTGGCTTTCGGTAGCCGACATGAACACGGCAATTTCTTTCATGCCGGCATCGCGGGCCGATTCGAGACCTTTTAGATTAGGAACCAGTGCCGAGGTGTGCACGCCGGCCGGAAGCTTTACCGAGCGCGCGACATCGGCAGCATCAGCCATTTGTGGGATCCATTTCGGCGACACGAAAGAGGTGATTTCAATATGCTTGAGTCCGGTTTGTCCGAGCGCCTGGATGAGCTCGAGTTTTTCCGCCGTCGGAACTTGTTGCGCTTCATTCTGCAGGCCGTCCCGTGGACCGACCTCAACAACTTTTACTTCTTTCGGCAAATGCTCAAACATATGGTTCAGTCAAGGACGACGAGAGTGTCGCCTTCGTTGACGAAGTCGCCTGAGTTTACTTTTACTTCGGTGACTTTGCCCGTCTGCTCCGATTGTACCGGCAGTTGCATCTTCATGGATTCGATGATGATGACATCCTGTCCGTCCGCGATTTGATCGCCGGGCTTGACGAGCACCTCGATCACAGTGCCGGCCATCATCGCATTGATCTGTTTCATACTGATTCCTTGTCTATAAACGGTGGGCGTGACCCCACTTTGCGGCGCTATGTTATCAAACGCCTACGCAGCCAGCATGACCTGGCTCTTATCGCCGGCGCGGCATGGACCTAACTCGTATCGCCGGCCCGCTCTGCTCTTGCACAAGACCGCAAGCCGGCAGACCGCAAGCCGCGAGGGCTGGTTCTTGACAGGTGTATTCCTGACAGGCATATGAAACGCTGAAACCTCATGCGCTGAAATGCATATATCCGCGTCGGGTATATTTTCTGGTGGTTTCCTATCCGTCTTTTTGCGCCGACTGGCGGTGACGCTGTCTTATGAACTCCTCGACCGCGCTCGCTAAATAAGCTGGTACCACCACGATCTTTAAATCAAGTGCCATAAGCATTCGTCTGAATCCCCTGCTCAACAGGTTTGCCGGGCCCTTCTCGATTCTGGATAGGTGCGACTGTCGCAGCGAGACAACGGCGGCCAATTCTGCTTGGGCAAGTCCCAGTTCTTGTCGGCGCGCAACAACAACTTGACGCAAGCTTTCCTCGCTATCGGATTTGCTCGAGTAACCTGGTATCTCATTCAACTGGTGTCGGGCTCTCACTTCGCGTACCTCCTTGCGATTAATAGATCGACGGACATGCTCCGTCGTTTTGTAGAAGCTCAAAAAGTTCAGGCTGCCTTCCCACAAAATTTGCTCATCAATGATTACGAATTTCGCGTGAATTCTTTTTCGCAGAATCACGTTGACGCCTTGATGCTGCAGCTGACGGACTAGCAGTTCTAAGGCATTCATGCGATTGCGTTCATTGCGATCTATTTCCGGGTTTTTGCGGCTGTGCCAAAGACTCGGTTGCTGCAGAATGAATGTAACCGTCACACCGCGAGCTATGAGCGCATCAATTTTTGCATTCCAACGCTCGAGCCCTTGCCTGGTTATGTACGGCACATGCACAACCACCGATCCATGTGCTGCGTCAAGGTCGAGAAACAGCGATCCCCAACAATCGGATTGGTCATATATTATTGTTTGGATGAGAATTGATTCTGCAATAGCCAAGATTGTTTCTCCGCAGTGCAACAGCAGAGTAAGCGACTCAGTTGGCAAGTTTTTGGCAAAACCCATGTGGTTTTTCCCATGCAGCAAAAAACCGAATGTTTTTCCCACGCACGAGTCCCCTATCCCTGTAAGGCATGAAAGTAAGCGAGTTTTATGCGGCCCGATGCATATATCCGTGTGAAGCATAGAAATGCGCGGTTTTTTATCCGCGGAACGTACCGCCGCGTGAAATTGCCAGGGCAACTGCTGGTAGCCGAAAGGCTGTGCAGATAGGCAAGCTAGGCGAACAGACTGTGCAGACAGGCAAGCTAGGCGAACAGACTGTGCAGATAGGCAACGCTAGCGGAACAGACTGCGTAGGGCATCGTTGATGCTTTTCATGGCATCGCTGTCGTCTTCGGCTTTCGATTTTTCTGGCTCGGCTGTGGTGCCTTTTTCTTCGTGCTCTTGGTGTTGCTGCTGAGGTTCGTCATTCGCTGGATTGCCGGTGAGCATGCCGGGCTTGGGCAGCTCCTGCGTCGGTGGCGTGTCAGTGATAGCTACGTTCACGCCTGGATAGTAAGACCCGGTTTGCGAGATCGATGGTCCAGGCGCGGGAGCCTGCTGCTCGGGCGTGCTGGGTGCTTCGTCGTTCTCCCACGGAGCAGGCGGCGTTTGGTTGGAAGTGAGCTGGGAAGCGGCTGTCCGCAAAGGACCAAGAATCGCCGAAAGCGCAGATTTATTCTTGCGTACGCCTTGTCCCGGCTTAAGCGTGGCTTTTGGCGGAGCGCCGGGATCTGCTGCCGTCGCCAGATCCGCGCTGCCGGACGCTTGCGCTTGCGGCTGCATCACAGGCGCGGTCGGCGCATTGCCCGACGGTGCCGAGGCTGTCTGGATGGGCTTGGCCTGTTCGGGCTGGAAAGGATTGCTCGGTTCGTCCTGCTGAGCTGGCGTCGGCGTATTAGGTTCGGTCGCTTTAGTCGGCGGTGCGCTCGGTTTGAAAAAGTCGGGTACGCTCGGTTTGTCAGCGGCACCCTGTTGCGCACTTGTTGTTTGTCGCGTATTTCCTGCCTGTCCCGGTGCAGATGGAATCGTACTCTGTCTGGGTGAGCTCGCCGCCGCAGTCTGGGCCGGTTTGGCTGCAGGGGCGATAGGCTGCCCGTTTCCAGGCGTCGAATACACGCGCTCAAACCTGTTCTCGACGTAACGCTGGCGCATAGCCAGGATCTTGTCGTGATCGCCGCCGAGAGTGGAAAGCCTGCTCTTGCACGTCTCCAGCTTGCTTTCCAGCTGCGCGATCTCGTCGTAGATTACTTCAATCTCTTCGTGGACGAGCGACTCTTTCTCGCGGAATTCCTCGAGCAGCTTCTTCAGCATATCCAGAGTGGCCATCGCGGCTCCCGTCTTATCGGACACTAGGCGTCGGGCTTGTTGGGATACCAGTGAATATTAAATCAGCCCAAACGTCACGGCTGCTCGTTCCCGCGCGCTTTTCGCCGATTTCTTCATATCAGCGGCACGCCTATCTTTATTTTTCCCGAAAAGCGCACGGGTTAAGCTGTAGGAATGGAGGGTCCCATCATGGTCACAGCTACCGGCGAACTATCAAACTATTTCCAAGGATTCGACCAACTGCCGCCCGAGCAGCAGAACTACATTGCCGAATCGCTGGCGCTTTGGGTGGCAGCGGGCTACATCGATGTGCTCATAAACAACAAGATGAGCGCCAAAGTAGGTCGAGTTAACCACGGCGGTTCGCTGGCGGATCGGGACAATAGATGCGTGACCCTATGCGGCGAAGAATTGCAGACGGAACTGATGCTCTTCCAAAAATTCGGACCGCTTGCGAAAATCCCGAGCAGAACGAAGGGCTTTGTTGAAGCTCGGTTGAACCTCGTCGCTGCGCATGAAATGGCACATCAGATTTATACGCTGCTTTCACCTGACACCAGAGCGCAGATCGATGCGATGCACAGGAATCGGGTTCAGCGATGCGATCAGATACATCCTTTACCGGATGGCTATGATGGAAATGCAGAACTTGTCACGGAAGTTCAATTGATCGAGCGCGTGTTCCTTTCCGGCTATTCACGCTCCAGCCCGGAAGAGTATTTCGCCGAATCGTTAGCGGCATTTTCGATTAAATCAAGTCGAGAGAAATTGAAAGCGATCGACGCCGAGATTTTCGAATTGATGCATCGCCTCGTTTTTGAAGCAAACGAGATGCTCGATTCGAAGTGGCATGAGCAAATAGCCCGATCGCAGGCTGAACGCAAACGACGCCAGGAATTAACCGATACATTGCTGGATTGATGATCGCCAAACGATCCTAAACTCAAATGGCGATTTCGTCGAGACCGGTTGCCCGCGCTTAGTTATGTTGGAAATAGCGCACCAGCTGCGTGTATTCGTTGAGGTCCTGCGAGGTTTGCTGCAAGTCAGTGCCGTCGGCGTAAACGTGTACGAGAGGCTCGACTGCGTCAGGCAACACGAGTATCCAGTGATCCGGACGCGTCTGGATCTTTACGCCGTCCAGCAGCTCCATTGGCTTGTCTTGATGCTTTTCGACCAGCAACCGCATGACACGCCCCTTGCGTTCCCACGGGCAATGCACGGAATCGACCTGATATACCAGAGGCGGCAGATCTTGCACCGCCTGGCGCAGGGTGCGTCCCTGGTACGTTAAATGTTCGAGAACCTGCCCGACGGCGAACATGGCGTCGTAACCGTTTTGGAACTCGGGGAAGATAAAGCAACCATTCGCGCTGCCGCCCAGAACGCACTCGCTGAGCTTGGCGGAGGTTGCGCCGATGTCGGCGTCGGAGGCCTTGCAGCGGACAACCTTGCAATCATGACGGGCAGCAATTTTTTCAATCACCGAGCTGGCATTTACGGGCACCACAATCGTGTGGCGCGGCTTGTCTCGCAAGATGATGTCGGCGATCACAGCCAGCAACAGCTCGCCGCGAATGATTTGGCCGCTATCGTCCACCATTGTCACTTGTTCGCCATTGCGACCGATTTGCGCGCCCAAGTCTGCGTTTAAGGCTCGCATTACGTCCGCCAATTGTTTGCGCATGGCGATGCGCTCTTCCTGACGTGGCGGTCTTGCTCTAATGGTAGCGTTCAACACGACAGTCTCGATGCCGAGCTGTCCGAGCAAATCGGGCAGCATGACTCCGGTTTCGCCCATTGCGTAATCCAGCACCACCTTCGGCGACTGGGTGGTCAAAGCTCCTTCCTTGGTGTAGCGCGTGTAGGTAGAGCCCGGCACCACGCAGAATGCCACTTTATCTTGCTCGAAAACCTGTCCTTTGACGTTCTTCAAGTATTCAGACATGTAATACTCGCGCACGCGGCTGGGATATGTAATGTTGCCGATGTCGGACGGTTGCACGCGCGGGAAATCTTCCTTGAAGAATGTGGATTCGATTTTGCGTTCCATCGCCTTGGTAATGGAGACGCCGTCCGTTCCGTAAAACTCGAGGCGAATTTTATCCGGCTCTCTTTGCGAAACGCGCACGTGAATCAGGCCCTGAGCGCGCTGCGTTTTGCAGTAATATCTTGAAATGGGCAGAGGCATCGCTTCAAGGTTATGAACCTCGACACCCACGGACATCAAGCCGGACATAATGGCGCGCGCGATCATGCGGCTGACGCTCCAGTAATCACGGCTGACGAGCACCGGCCCGCCCTTCAGCGTGGCACCATATGCGGCGGCAATGTTGACGGCAAACTCCGGCGTGATTTCTATGTTCGCCAAGCCGACGATGCCGTTGGCGCCAAACAGACTGCGCGGGGCTTTGGTTCCCCAAATCACTGAGGTGGTGACGCGCGCCCCCGCGTCTACAGCTTTATCCGGCCAGATACGGACGTCAGGATTGATTTGTGCTTCTTGACCGACTACGGATGTGGTTCCGACCACTGCCCCTTCAAGGATTTCGGCCGAACGGTGGATGGTGCAGTTATCGCAAACGATGCATGCACGCAATGATGTTTCATTGCCGACATAACAATTGGACCAAATCACCGGCTGCTTGAGAGAAGCTTTCTCCTGAATCAAGCAATGGTCGCCAATTACTGTGTACGGTTCGATATGCGCTTCGCGGCCAATGCGGCAATGGCGTCCGATCATTACCGGCGGCTCGAGTTTCACAGATGAGTCGATTTCCGTGCCTTCGCCCACCCATACTCCTGGACGAATCTCAGGCAATCCAAGTTCGATGGATACCTTTTTATCAAGCACGTCCTTGTGCGATTGTCTGTACATCTGCAGGTTGCCGATGTCGCACCAATATCCGTCGGCGACGTAGCCGAACATCGGCTCGTTGCGCAAAAGCAAAAGCGGGAAAAGGTCGTTGGAAAAATCTTGTTCGCGGCCCATCACCACGTACAGCATCACTTCCGGTTCCAATATGTAGATGCCGGTATTGACGGTGTCCGAAAAGATCTCGCTGGCGCCCGGCTTTTCCACAAAGCGCTGAATTCTTCCTTCGCTGTCGGCAATCACCACTCCATAATCGAGCGGGTTTTCCACCCGCTTCAATACGAGCGTGGCCTTGGATTTTTTCTTGCGGTGATAGGCGACAGCCTTGGAGAGATCGATATCAGTCAGTCCATCTCCGGAGATAACCAAAAACGTGCTGTCGAGCTGATCTTGAATCGCCTTCACGCATCCGGCTGTGCCCAGCGGTCGACCTTCTTCCGTAGAGTAAGAAATCTTGCATCCGAAGTCCGAGCCGTCGCTGAAGTAATCGCTGATTGCTTTCGGCAAGTAGTGCGTGGTGAATACAATGTCGTCGAAGCTGTGTTTCTTCAGCAAATGAATGATGTGCTCGGCCATCGGACGGTTAGCGACGGGCACCATCGGCTTCGGCAGATGGCTCGTCAACGGGCGCAGTCGAGTGCCCGAACCGCCCGCCATGATTACAGCCTTCATTTTGCCTCTCCTCCTCAGCTTACTTCTTATTTATCGGAAATGCCCTTTGATACCGCGGTTGGTGCAGTAATGCGCGGCTCGGACTTTGACTGTCCGGACGTGAATCCGGCTGCCTGCGCCTCTGCCAAGACTTTGTCATAAACGTCGAGTGTTCGCTTGGCGATAATTTTCCAATTGTAAGTACTTCTCACTCGTTCGTACGCTTCGCGTCGCAAACGCTCAGCCAAATCCTTGTTCCTCAGCACTTCCAAAATGCCCCAGGAAAGGCTGCCGGCATCACCGGCATACGTGGTGATGCCGTTTTGCATGTGTTCGACGAAATCCGTCAATCCACCGGCATCGGATGTTACCACCGGCACGTGCGCCGCCATCCCTTCCAAAGCGACGATGCCGAACGGTTCGTACAAGCTGGGAGTAACCACGACGTCGGCAATTTTGTACAACCTGAGCAAATCCGGGTCGCTGACGTACCCGAGGAAATGCACATTTTGAGCCACGTTCAAATGGGCGGCCAGCCACTTTAGCTCGTCGAGGTAATAGCCGGTTCCCACCATGAGGAACTGCGTCCCCGGGGCGGCGCCAAGAATAGTTTGTGCCGCGTGCAACAATACTTGCACGCCTTTTTCTCGCACCATCCGCCCGACATAGAGGACGATTTGGTCGCTGTTTTTGGCATACTGCCTGCGTAAGGGTGATGGATCGAATTCGAAATCGAAAATATCGGGATCGATACCATTTGGTATCACCGCAATCTTGTCCGCCGGCGTTTTAAACTGACTCTGCAACTCTTTCAGCATGTGCTTGCTGTTAACGATGACCTTCCATGATTCGAAGGTCAAACGCCATTCGATTTGTCCGATGTAGCGCTGCATGTCCGTGTGCAAGCCGTGCATGCGACCGGCCTCGGTGGCGTGAATCGTCGAGACGAAAGGCAGGTGAAATCCCTGTTTCAACACCCATGCCGCATCCGCCACCATCCAATCGTGAGCGTGAATTATGGAAAACGGTGTTTTGGTGTGCAATTCGATGGCATACTGGAGCAGTCCGTAGTTCAGCCGTGAAACCCAGGTGACAAAATCAGGCGTCCAATCTGTTTGCGTTTTCACCCTGTGAACATGCACGCCGTTGTTGACCTCGTGCTCGGGCGTGCCTGGATGATCGGCTGTGACCACATGAACTTCCCAGCCTTGTTTGGATATTTGCTTGGACAACTCGTCGACGACGCGAGCAAGTCCGCCGATTACGCGCGGCGGATATTCCCAGGAAAGCATCAACACACGATTCGACATTTGTCACCTGCTCAAAACAACATCTTACTCACTGGACAGCGGCCTGGTCATCAAAGCCATGATCGCTTTTTCGGCCGTGCTCCGGCCCTTTAGTGCCGCGTCCACTTGCTCGGCGATTGGCATGGGAACATCAAGTTTTTGCGACAATTCGCATACGGCACTGGCCGTGGTGGCGCCTTCGGCTACCGACCCCAGGTGTCTCTCGGCATCGGCCGGCGATTTGCCTTGAGCGACTTGATAGCCGAGCCGGTAGTTGCGCGAGAGCGAGCTGTAGCACGTGGCCACCAAATCGCCCATCCCTGCCAATCCGGAAAGAGTGGTGGGTTTGGCTCCCATAGTGGTGGCAAGTCGAACCATCTCAGCCAGCCCGCGCGTCATCAATGCCGACTTGGCATTGGTGCCCAGATTCAACCCGTCGACTGCGCCGGCGGCGATGGCAATGATGTTCTTCAGGGCGCCGCCCAGCTCCACGCCAATCACGTCCGTGTTGGTATAGAGCCTGAAGCTCGGAACGCTCAATTGCTCTTGCA